>NZ_AUWQ01000013.1 GCF_000455205.1 Mycobacterium sp. UM_CSW
TTGCGATCGACGCCTCCGGGAACCCCTCACGTCCCGGAAGCGCCACCAAGCGCCCCGTGTTGTCGTACGTCCACGCGTGGTAGGGACACGTGAACCGCTTCGCCCTGCCGCACCCCGTCGCGACCTGCGATTGACGGTGCAGGCAGACGTTGTCGAACGCCTTGACCGCACCCGCTGACGTGCGCGTCAGCAGGATCGATCGACCCATCACCGTCTTGGTGCAGTACGCGCCCGGAGCCGGCAGCTCCGAGACGTAGCCGACCAACTGCGGGCTGGCCAGCAGCATGGCCCGATCCCGTTCGTGCCGCTCGACCGACGTGTAATCCCGTGCGTCCACCCGATGCTGCGACGGCGCGAGGTCGGTCGTCTTGTCACGCGCCAGCTTCAACGCACGCCGCGTCAGGTCGACGAGCTGGTCACGCTCCATATGCCCAGTACAGACCTTGTGACAGTTGTAAGGTCAAGCCGTGGCTGAGCAGTTGCTGATCGGCGACGTTGCGGCCCTGACCGGAATCGCATCGGGCCGCATCCGCCACTACGAGAAAATTGGGTTGCTGCACGCCGAATACCTGAGCAACGGCTACCGCGTCTTCGACGTCGACCAGGTGCTCGAGCTG
Source organism: Mycobacterium sp. UM_CSW (assembly GCF_000455205.1). GTDB lineage: Bacteria > Actinomycetota > Actinomycetes > Mycobacteriales > Mycobacteriaceae > Mycobacterium. The sequence goes on from NZ_AUWQ01000013.1 coordinate 618, forward strand.
CTTCGCATCGACCTGATGAGAAGCCTCGGCGTCGGCATCAACGACATCCAGCGCTTGCTCGACGGGGGCCAGACCACCCTGGCCGAGCTGCTCGACGAGCACCGCACCTTGCTGGTGCGCGAGCGCGATCGGCTCGATCAGCTGATCGCGGCGATCGATGCCGCAACCGATACCGGCCCGTCCGGCCTCAACGAAGACATCCTGCGCAGGCTGGCGACGAGGCATCGCGACAGCATCGGCGTCATCGGCAGGCTCACCGCCCCGCTCTCCCCGTCCGTCACCGAGATGTACGCCCAGCTCTTCGACGGGTGGGAGCTGCCGGTTCCCGCTTTGTTCGGGCAGATGGCGTTGCCCCCGGCGGCCAGCACGCTGCTGGAGCAACTGGCCGAGACGCCGGGACATCAAGTGCTCTTCGACCGGCTGCGCAAACTCGCCAACGACGTGGTTGCGTTAGACGAAAGCGATTCCGCGGCAACAGAACTCGCGCGCACCTGGATCGACGCGCAAGTGGCTGATCCGTTGCCCGAAGACGTGGTCGGCGTGCTGCGGCGGGTGCAACCGTTGCTGGTGAACGACCCGGTGATGGTGCAGGGGTTCCGGGCCTGGGCCGGATCCATAAGCCCGGCGGCGGCCCATTTCCTTGACGAGATCTCGCGGCAGACCGCCCGCCGGGGCCTGGAGGCCATCATCGTCATCGTGCTGCCGGGCGATGCGCCGATGTGATGCATATGTGATCTCTGATGCTTAAGCGGTTGATGTGACAAGTGATGTTCCTGTCGTACCCTGTGGCATGTGTCGGTCTCGCGCCGTGACGTGCTCAAATTCGCAGCCGCGGCCCCGGGCCTGGTAGGGCTGTGCGTCGGGGCGGCGTCGTTGCGGGCCGCGCCGGCCTCAGCGTCATTGGGCACTCTGCTCGATTACGCGGCGGGGGTGATCCCGGCGAGCCAGATCAGGGCCGCCGGAGCGGTCGGATCCATTCGCTACGTCTCGGACCGCCGGCCGGGCGGCAACTGGATGCTGGGCAAGCCGATCCAGGTGGGTGAAGCCCGTGACCTGAGCAGCAACGGGCTCAAGATCGTCTCGTGCTACCAGTACGGCAAGGGGTCCACGGCCGACTGGCTGGGCGGGGCAGCCGCGGGGCTGCAACACGCGCAGCGCGGGATGCAATTGCACGCCGCCGCCGGCGGTCCGGCGAACGCCCCGATCTATGCGTCGATCGACGACGACCCGTCGTACGAGCAGTACAAGCAGCAGATAGTTCCGTACCTGCGTTCCTGGGAGTCGGTGATTGGGCACGAGCGCACCGGCGTGTACGCCAATTCGAAAACCATCGACTGGGCACTGCACGACGGCCTCGGCTCGTACTTCTGGCAGCACAACTGGGGCTCGCCGAAGGGCTTCACCCATCCGGCCGCGAGCCTGCATCAGGTGGAGATCGACAAACGAAGCGTCGGCGGGGTGGGGGTCGACGTCAACGAAATCCTCAAACCGCAATTCGGTCAGTGGGCCTAGCGTCCCCACGGCCCGACTTCCAGCAAACACTCGTTCGCTCATTTTCAGCCGTCGCGGGTCGGGCCGACGGGACTGACGCGGCGTCAACGGCAGTTAAGCGAGCCGATTTTTTTAACATAACGATTACATAACAATCGTGCCTTGATCAGCGCAGTTATAGCTACTCGACCGTAACCACCTGCATGCAGCAGGTTTGTTCGCCGCGCCCGCGCGGGCGGTTAAACCCGGTGTTACCCACGACACGGTTACCCGTGCGTAGAACTCACCAGTAACCGATCAACATGCAAAAAGGGCACTGATCCTTATGACACTCTTAGTACAGCCGATGCCGTCCGCCGCCCCGCTCGACCGTTGGGGTGGCCCGCGACAGCACACCGGCCAGCCGTCCTCCGGCTGTGATTCGACGGGGAATCGACGTTATGACAACAGGCCCCCACCGTCGGGAACGGCCGAATGACCGAGATGTAAAGACGCAAGCAGGGGAGAGATAGAAGGTGACGATCCACGAGCACGACCGGGTGTCCGCCGACCGCGACGGGAACAGCCCGCACAGCGCCCATGCTCTGGTCGACCGTCTGACGGCCGGTGAGCCGTACGCCATCGCCTTCGGCGGGCAGGGCAGCGCCTGGCTGGAGACCCTCGAAGAGCTGGTGTCGTCGGCGGGGATCGAGTCCGATCTGGCAACGCTGGTCGGCGAGGTGGAACTGCTGCTCGAGCCGGTGGCCAAAGAGCTGGTTGTAGTGCGTCCGATCGGTTTCGAGCCGCTGAGGTGGGTGCGCGCGCTGGCCGCCGAGGATCCGGTTCCGTCGGACAAGCACCTGACGTCGGCCGCGGTGTCGATCCCCGGCGTGCTGCTCACCCAGATCGCGGCGGCGCGTGCGCTGGCCCGGCAGGGCATGGATTGGACCGCGACGCCGCCGGTGGCCGTCGTCGGGCATTCGCAGGGCGTGCTCGCCGTCGAGGCGTTCAACGCCGCGGGCGCCCGCGACATCGAGCTACTGGCGCTGGCCCAGCTGATCGGCGCGGCCGGGACGCTGGTCGCCCGCCGCCGCGGGATCTCCGTGCTGGGCGACCGCCCGCCGATGGTCTCGGTGACCAACGCCGACCCTGAACGCATTCGCCGGCTGCTCGACGAGTTCGCCCAGGATGTGCGGACCGTGCTGCCCCCGGTCCTGTCCATCCGCAACGGCCGACGGTCGGTCGTCATCACGGGCACCCCCGAGCAGCTTTCGCGCTTCGAACTGTATTGCCAGCAGATCTCCGATAAGGAAGAGGCCGACCGCAAGAACAAGATCCGCGGCGGCGACGTGTTCGCGCCGGTCTTCGACCCGGTCCGGGTCGAGGTGGGCTTCCACACGCCGCGGCTGGTCGACGGCATCGACATTGTCGGGAGCTGGGCCGAGAAGGTCGGCATCGACGTCGCGCTGGCCCGGAAGCTGACCGAGGCCATCCTGGTGAATGGCGTCGACTGGGTGGACGAGATCACGAGCGTTCACCAAGCCGGCGCCCGCTGGATTCTCGACCTGGGGCCCGGGGACATCCTGACCCGGCTGACCGCGCCGGTGATCCGCGGCCTCGGTGTCGGCATCGTGCCCGCCGCCACCCGCGGGGGTCAGCGCAACCTCTTCACCGTCGGGGCCACCCCCGAGGTCGCCCGGGCGTGGTCGACCTACGCCCCCGGCGTGGTCCGCCTTCCCGACGGCCGGGTCAAGCTCTCGACGAAGTTCACTCGGCTGACCGGACGCTCGCCGATCCTGCTCGCCGGCATGACCCCGACCACCGTCGACGCCAAGATCGTCGCGGCCGCGGCCAACGCCGGGCACTGGGCCGAGCTGGCCGGCGGTGGGCAGGTCACCGAAGAAATCTTCGCCGACCGCATCGAGGAGCTCTCGGGACTGCTCGAGCCCGGCCGCACCTACCAGTTCAACGCCCTGTTCCTCGATCCCTACCTGTGGAAGCTGCAGGTCGGCGGCAAGCGGCTGGTGCAGAAGGCGCGTCAGTCCGGCGCCGCGATCGACGGCCTGGTGATCAGCGCCGGCATCCCGGACCTCGAGGAAGCCGTCGAATTGATCGACGAGCTCAACGACGTCGGCATCAGCCACGTGGTGTTCAAGCCCGGCACGGTCGAGCAGATCCGCTCGGTCATCCGCATCGCGACCGAGGTGCCCACCAAGCCGGTGATCATGCACATCGAGGGCGGCCGCGCCGGCGGGCACCACTCCTGGGAGGACCTGGACGACCTGCTGCTGGCGACGTATTCGGAACTGCGGTCGCGGCCCAACATCACGGTCTGCGTCGGCGGCGGCATCGGCACCCCGGAGCGGGCGGCCGAATACCTGTCCGGGCGCTGGGCCGAGGCCTACGGCTTCCCGTTGATGCCGATCGACGGCATCCTGGTCGGCACCGCGGCGATGGCGACGCTCGAGTCCACCACCTCGCCGTCGGTCAAGCGGATGCTGGTCGAAACCACGGGCACCGACCGGTGGATCAGCGCCGGAAAAGCCCAGGGCGGCATGGCTTCTAGCCGTAGCCAGCTCGGCGCCGACATCCACGAGATCGACAACAGCGCCTCGCGGTGCGGGCGGCTGCTCGACGAGGTCGCCGGCGACGCCGACGCGGTCGCCGAGCGCCGCGACCAGATCATCGCGGCGATGGCCAACACCGCCAAGCCGTATTTCGGCGACGTGGGGGAGATGACCTACCTGCAGTGGTTGCGGCGCTACGTCGAACTGGCCATCGGCGACGGCGATTCGACCGCCGACACGGCGTCCCCCGGCAGCCCCTGGCTGGCCGACACCTGGCGCGACCGTTTCCAGCAGATGCTGCAGCGCGCCGAAGCGCGTTTGCACCCAAAGGATTTCGGGCCGATCGAGACGGCCTTCGCCGACAGCGAGCTGCTGGAGAACCCCGAGGCGGCGATCGAGCTGCTGCTCGCCCGCTACCCGGACGCCGAAACCGTGCAGCTGCACCCGGCCGATGTGCCGTTCTTCGTCACGCTGTGCAAGACCCTGGGCAAGCCGGTCAACTTCGTGCCGGTCATCGACAAGGACGTGCGGCGCTGGTGGCGCAGCGACTCGCTGTGGCAGGCCCATGACGCCCGTTACGACGCCGACCAGGTGTGCATCATCCCGGGCACCGCGGCGGTGGCCGGCATCACCCGGATGGACGAGCCCGTCGGCGAGCTCTTGGACCGCTTCGAGCAAGCTGCCATAGACGAAACGCTGGCCGCGGGGGCGGAGCCCCGGCCGGTCACGTCGCGCCGGCGCGGCCGCGCGGACGTGACGGGACCGCTGGCCGTCGTGCTCGACGCGCCCGACGTGCAGTGGGCCGGCCGCACCACGACCAACCCTGTTCATCGGATCGCCGACCCGAACGACTGGCTGGTGCATGACGGACCGGAAAGCCAGCGTGCCACCCACTCCTCCACCGGGGCGCGGCTCGAGGTCAACGGCGACGGCGTCGTGCTGAGCGTGCCCGTGTCGGGCGCGTGGGTCGACATCCCATTCCAGTTGCCCGCCAACACCGTTGACGGCGGCACCCCGGTGGTGTCCACCGAGGACGCCACCGCCGCCATGCGCGCGGTCCTGGCGATCGCCGCGGGCGTCGACGGGCCGGACCTCCTTCCCCCGGTCACCAACGGGACCGCCACCCTGACGGTGGACTGGGATCCCGAGCGGGTTGCCGATCACACCGGCGTCACGGCCGTCTTCGGCGAGCCGCTGGCGCCGAGCCTCACCACCGTGCCCGACGCGCTCGTCGGCCCTTGCTGGCCCGCCGTTTTCGCGGCCATCGGCTCGGCGGTCACCGATTCCGGTGTCCCGGTGGTCGAGGGCCTGCTGAGCCTGGTGCATCTGGACCACGCCGCCCACGTGGTCGGCACGCTGCCGAAGGTGCGGGCCCAATTGACCGTCACCGCAACGGCTTCGGGCGCCCTCGACACGGACATGGGCCGGGTGGTCCCGGTCTCGGTGTCTATTTCGGATGCGGACGGTGCGGTAATCGCCACGCTCGCGGAGCGTTTCGCGATCCTCGGGCGCACCGGCGCGGCCGAGCTCACCGATCCGGTCCGGGCCGGCGGGGCGGTGTCGGAGAATGCGACCGACACGCCCCGTCGTCGCCGTCGCGACGTCACGCTGACGGCGCCGGTGGACATGCGCCCGTTCGCGGTGGTATCCGGCGACCACAACCCGATTCACACCGACCGGGCGGCCGCGCTGCTGGCCGGGCTGGAATCGCCGATTGTGCACGGTATGTGGCTGTCGGCTGCGGCGCAGCACGCGGCGACCGCGACCGACGGCAAGGCCCGCCCGCCCGCTCGGCTGGTCGGCTGGACGGCGCGTTTCCTGGGCATGGTGCGCCCCGGTGACGAGGTCGATTTCCGGGTGGATCGCGTCGGAATCGACCGGGGCGCCGAGGTTTTGGAGGTGGCCGCCCGGGTCGGTTCGGACCTGGTGATGTCGGCCACCGCGCGGCTGGGCTCCCCGAGGACCGTCTACGCGTTCCCCGGGCAGGGCATCCAGCACAAGGGCATGGGCATGGAGGTCCGGGCCCGGTCCAAGGCGGCGCGCAAGGTGTGGGACGCCGCCGACAAGTTCACCCGCGACACGCTGGGCTTCTCGGTGCTGCACGTGGTGCGCGACAACCCGACCAGCATCATCGCCAGCGGCGTGCACTACAACCACCCTGAGGGCGTGCTGTACCTGACGCAGTTCACCCAGGTGGCGATGGCGACCGTGGCCGCCGCGCAGGTCGCCGAGATGCGTGAGCAGGGTGCGTTCGTCGAAGGCGCCATCGCGTGCGGCCACTCCGTCGGTGAATACACCGCCCTGGCCTGCGTGACCGGCATCTATGAGCTGGAAGCCTTGCTGGAGATGGTGTTTCACCGCGGGTCGAAGATGCACGACATCGTGCCGCGCGACGAGCTGGGTCGCTCCAACTACCGACTCGCGGCGATCCGGCCCTCGCAGATCGACCTGCCCGACGAAGAGGTTCCGGCGTTCGTCGCCGGGATCGCCGAGAGCACGGGTGAATTCCTCGAGATCGTGAACTTCAACCTGCGTGGCTCGCAGTACGCGATCGCCGGCACCGTGCGCGGCCTGGAGGCACTGGAGGCCGAGGTCGAGCGTCGGCGCGAGCTCACCGGCGGCCGGCGCTCGTTCATCCTGGTGCCGGGCATCGACGTGCCTTTCCACTCGCGGGTATTGCGGGTCGGCGTGGCCGACTTCCGGCGCGCGCTGGAGCGGGTGATGCCGCGTGATAAGGATCCGGACATCATCATCGGTCGCTACATCCCGAACCTGGTGCCGCGACCGTTCACCCTCGATCGCGACTTCGTCCAGGAGATCAGGGATTTGGTGCCCGCCGAGCCGCTCGACGAGATCCTCGCCGACTACGACACCTGGCGTCGTGAGCGGCCGGCCGAGCTGGCCCGCAAGGTGTTGATCGAGCTGCTGGCCTGGCAGTTCGCCAGCCCGGTGCGCTGGATCGAGACCCAGGACCTGCTGTTCACCGAGGAGGCCGCGGGTGGTCTCGGTGTGGAGCGGTTCGTCGAGATCGGTGTCAAGTCGGCGCCGACCGTCGCCGGCCTCGCGACCAACACGCTCAAGCTGCCCGAATACGCGCACAGCACCGTCGAAGTCCTCAACGCCGAGCGTGACGCCGCCGTGCTGTTCGCCACCGACACCGACCCGGAGCCGGAGCCCGAGGACGAGGTCGACGATTCCGCCGCGGCCACCGCGGACGCGGCGGCGCCGGAAACCGCTGCGGCCGCGCCGGTTTCCGCACCGGCCGCGCCGTCGGGGGCAGCTCGGCCGGACGACATCACGTTCGACGCCGCCGACGCCACCCTGGCGCTCATCGCGCTGTCGGCCAAGATGCGCATCGACCAGATCGAACAACTGGACTCCATCGAGTCCATCACCGACGGCGCGTCGTCGCGGCGTAACCAGCTGCTGGTGGACCTGGGTTCGGAGCTGAACCTGGGGGCCATCGACGGCGCCGCCGAGGCCGATCTGGCCGGTCTGCGCGCGCAGGTGACCAAGCTGGCGCGCACGTACAAGCCTTACGGCCCGGTGCTTTCCGACGCGATCAACGACCAACTGCGCACGGTGCTGGGGCCGTCGGGCAAGCGGCCGGCCGCGATCGCCGAGCGGGTCAAGAAGACCTGGGAGCTGGGCGAGGGTTGGGCCAAGCACGTCACGGTGGAAGTGGCGCTGGGCACCCGCGAGGGCACCAGCGTTCGTGGCGGCGCGATGGGCCACCTGCACGAGGGTGCGCTGGCCGATGCCGCCTCCGTCGACAAGGTCATCGACGCGGCCGTCACGTCGGTCGCCGCGCGACACGGCATTTCGGTGTCGCTGCCCTCGGCGGGCGGTGGTGGCGGCGCGACCATCGACGCGGCCGCACTCTCCGAATTCACCGACCAGATCACCGGTCGCGACGGCGTGCTGGCCTCGGCGGCCCGCCTGGTGCTGGGCCAGCTGGGCCTCGACGACCCAGTGAGCGTGTCGCCGGCGGCCACCGATGCCGAGCTCATCGACTTGGTCACCGCCGAATTGGGCGCGGACTGGCCACGTTTGGTGGCTCCGGTGTTCGACGCCAAGAAGGCCGTCGTGTTCGACGACCGCTGGGCCAGTGCCCGCGAGGACCTGGTCAAGTTGTGGCTGACCGACGAGGGCGACATCGACGCCGACTGGATGCGGCTGTCCGAGCGGTTCGAGGGCGCGGGCCACGTCGTCGCCACCCAGGCCACCTGGTGGCAGGGCAAGTCGCTGGCCGCCGGCCGCCAGATCCACGCGTCGCTGTACGGCCGCATCGCCGCCGGCGCCGAGAACCCGCTGCCGGGTCCGTCCAGCAGCGAGGTCGCCGTGGTGACGGGCGCTTCCAAGGGTTCGATCGCGGCCTCGGTGGTCGCGCGGCTGCTCGACGGCGGCGCCACCGTCATCGCGACGACGTCCAAGCTCGACGACGAGCGGCTGGCGTTCTACCGCGGGCTCTACCGTGACCACGCCCGTTACGGGGCGGCCCTGTGGGTGGTGGCGGCCAACATGGCGTCCTACTCCGATATCGACGCCCTGGTCGAGTGGGTCGGCACCGAGCAGACCGAAAGCCTTGGGCCGCAATCCATTCACATCAAGGATGCGCAGACCCCGACGCTGTTGTTCCCGTTCGCGGCCCCGCGCGTCGCGGGCGACCTGTCCGAGGCCGGTTCGCGCTCCGAGATGGAAATGAAGGTCCTGCTGTGGGCCGTGCAGCGGTTGATCGGCGGTCTGTCGAAGATCGGCGCGGAACGTGACATCGCGTCGCGCCTGCACGTGGTGCTGCCGGGCTCGCCCAACCGCGGCATGTTCGGCGGCGACGGCGCCTACGGCGAGGCCAAGTCGGCGCTGGACGCGCTGGTGAGCCGCTGGCACGCGGAGTCGTCGTGGGCGGCCCGAGTCAGCTTGGCGCACGCGCTGATCGGCTGGACGCGCGGCACCGGGCTGATGGGCCACAACGACGCCATCGTGTCGGCCGTGGAGGAGGCCGGCGTCACCACCTATTCCACCGACGAGATGGCCGCGATGCTGCTCGGCCTGTGCGATGTGGAGTCCAAGGTGGCCGCGGCCAGCAAGCCGATCGAGGCGGATCTGACCGGCGGCCTCGCCGAGGCCAACCTCGACATGGCCGAACTCGCCGCCAAGGCGCGCGAGGAGATGTCGACCGAGGCCGCCAGCGAGGACGACGATGACGCGGCCGCGGGCACCATTCGCGCGCTGCCATCCCCGCCGCGCGGGTACCGCCCCGCGCCACCGCCGGAGTGGGCCGACCTGGACGTCGACCCGGCCGACCTGGTGGTGATCGTCGGCGGCGCCGAGCTCGGACCGTACGGTTCGTCGCGCACCCGCTTCGAGATGGAGGTCGACAACGAGCTGTCGGCGGCCGGTGTGCTGGAGCTGGCGTGGACCACCGGGCTGATCCGCTGGGAAGACGACCCCCAACCCGGTTGGTACGACACCGAATCCGGTGATCTGGTCGACGAGTCCGAGCTGGTCGAGCGCTACCACGACACCGTGGTGGAACGCTGTGGGATTCGCGAGTTCGTCGACGACGGCGCGATCGACCCCGATCACGCGTCCCCGCTGCTGGTGTCGGTGTTCCTGGAGAAGGATTTCGCCTTCGTGGTGTCCTCGGAGGCCGACGCGCGCGCGTTCGTCGAGTTCGACCCGGAGCACACGATCATCCGGCCGGTGCCCGACTCGAGTGACTGGCAGGTGATCCGCAAGGCGGGCACCGAGATCCGGGTGCCGCGCAAGACCAAGCTGTCCCGCGTCGTCGGCGGTCAGGTGCCGACCGGGTTCGACCCGACGGTGTGGGGCATCAGCCCCGACATGGCGAGTTCCATTGACCGGCTTGCCGTGTGGAACATCGTGGCGACCGTCGACGCGTTCCTGTCGGCCGGCTTCAGCCCGGCCGAGGTGATGCGCTACGTGCACCCGAGCATGGTGGCCAACACCATGGGTACCGGCATGGGTGGTGGCACGTCGATGCAGACGATGTACCACGGGAACCTGTTGGGCCGTAACAAGCCGAACGACATCTTCCAAGAGGTGCTGCCGAATATCGTTGCCGCACACGTGGTTCAGTCCTACATCGGCAGCTACGGCGCGATGATCCACCCCGTCGCAGCCTGCGCGACCGCCGCCGTGTCGATGGAGGAGGGCCTCGACAAGATCCGGCTGGGCAAGGCCGAGATGGTGGTGGCCGGTGGCATCGACGACCTGACGCTCGAGGGCATCATCGGCTTCGGCGACATGGCCGCCACCGCGGACACCGGCATGATGCGCGGCCGGGGAATCCACGACTCGAAGTTCTCCCGGCCCAACGACCGGCGCCGGCTGGGCTTCGTCGAGGCACAGGGTGGCGGCACGATTCTGCTGGCGCGCGGTGACCTGGCCCTGAAGATGGGCCTGCCGGTGCTCGCGGTGGTCGCGTTCGCGCAGTCGTTCGGCGACGGCGTGCACACCTCGATTCCGGCCCCGGGACTGGGTGCGCTGGGCGCGGGCCGCGGCGGCAAGGACTCGCCGCTGGCGCGTGCGCTGAACAAGCTGGGTGTGGGCGCCGACGACATCGCCGTGATCTCCAAGCACGACACGTCGACACTGGCCAACGATCCCAACGAGACCGAGCTGCATGAGCGGCTGGCCGACTCGCTGGGCCGCTCGCCGGGCGCCCCGTTGTTCGTGGTGTCGCAGAAGAGCCTCACCGGTCACGCCAAGGGCGGTGCCGCGGTCTTCCAGACGATGGGCCTGTGCCAGATGCTGCGCGACGGGGTCATCCCGCCCAACCGCAGCTTGGACTGCGTCGACGACGAATTGGCGGGCTCCTCGCACTTCGTGTGGGTGCGTGAGACGCTGCGGCTGGGTGAGAAATTCCCGCTCAAGGCGGGAATGTTGACCAGCCTCGGGTTCGGCCACGTGTCCGGGCTCGTCGCGCTGGTACACCCGCAGGCGTTCATCGCGGCGCTGGACCCGGATCAGCGCGCCGACTATCAGCGGCGTGCGGACGCGCGCTTGCTGGCCGGTCAGCGCCGACTCGTGTCGGCCATCGCCGGCGGCCCGCCGATGTATCAGCGGCCCCCGGACCGTCGCTTCGACCATGACGCGCCGGAGAAGCGGCAGGAGGCGGCGATGCTGCTGAATCCGGCCGCCCGCCTGGGCGAGGACGAGGCCTACGTCGGGTGACTTCGGTTATCCGTTAGCCTGGCCAGCCATGGGCATTGTCGGTGTGGGGATTGATCTCGTCTCCATCCCTGATTTCGCCGAGCAGGTCGACCAACCGGGCACGGCTTTCTCCGAAACGTTCACCCCGGGCGAGCGGCGCGACGCGTCGGACAAGAGCTCGTCGGCGGCGCGTCACCTGGCGGCCCGCTGGGCGGCGAAGGAGGCGGTGATCAAGGCGTGGTCGGTGTCGCGGTTCGCGCAGCGGCCCGTGTTGCCGGAGGACATCCACCGCGACATCGAGGTGGTCACCGACATGTGGGGCCGCCCCCGCGTGCGGCTGACCGGCGACATCGCCAAGCATCTGGCCGACGTGACGATCCACGTGTCGCTGACGCACGAAGGGGACACCGCCGCCGCGGTCGCCATCCTGGAGACCCCTTGAGTGCTCGCGGAATAGCGGATCGCGTCCGCGAGGTGTTGCCGTCGGTGCGCCGCGACCTCGAGGACCTGGTGCGGATCGAATCGGTGTGGGCTGACCCCGCCCGCCGCGACGAGGTGCACCGCAGCGCACGGGCCGTCGCGGACCTGTTGTCGCAGGCCGGTTTTGGCGACGTGCGCATTGTCAGCGAGGGCGGGGCGCCGGCCGTCATCGCGCGGCATCCGGCGCCGCCAGGAGCGCCCACCGTGTTGCTGTACGCCCACCACGACGTGCAGCCCGAAGGTGACCACAGCCAGTGGGCGTCGCCGCCCTTCGAGCCGACGGAACGCAACGGGCGGCTGTACGGCCGTGGCAGCGCCGACGACAAGGCCGGTGTCGCAACACATTTGGCGGCGTTTCTGGCCCATGGCGGCCAGCCGCCGGTCGGCGTGACGGTCTTCGTCGAGGGCGAGGAGGAATCCGGCTCCCCGTCGCTGGGTCGATTGCTCGCCGCGCAGCGCGACGCGCTGGCCGCCGACGTGATCGTGATCGCGGACTCGGACAACTGGAGCACGGACACACCCGCGCTGACGGTTTCGTTGCGTGGGCTGGTCGACTGCGTGGTCGAGGTCGCCACGCTCGACCACGGGCTGCACTCGGGCCTGTGGGGCGGTGTGGTTCCCGACGCGCTGAGTGCCCTGGTGCGGCTGCTGGCCAGTCTGCACGACGACGACGGCAACGTCGCCGTGGCCGGCCTGTACGAAACCGACATCAGCTCACTCAATTACCCCGACTATCCGCCCGAGCGAGTCCGCGCCGATTCCGGTGTGCTGGACGGGGTGTCCGAGATCGGCTCGGGTTCGGTGCCCCAGCGGCTCTGGGCAAAACCGGCGATCACGGTGATCGGCATCGACACGACACCCGTTGCCGCAGCGTCGAATACGCTCATCCCGCGAGCTCGGGCCAAGGTCAGCATGCGGATAGCGCCCGGCGGCGACGCCGAGGCGCACCTGGACGCATTGACCGCGCATCTGCAGCGGCACGCCCCGTGGGGGGCGCGGGTCAGCGTCACGCGGGGCGACAAGGGCGAGCCCTACGCCATCGACGCCAGCGGCCCCGTTTACGACGCCGCGCGAGCGGCCTTCCGGCAGGCCTGGGACGCCGAGCCGATCGATATGGGCATGGGCGGCTCGATCCCGTTCATCGCTGAGTTCGCCGCCGCGTTCCCGAAGGCGAAGATCCTCGTCACCGGCGTCGAAGACCCGGCGACCCAGGCGCACAGCGTCAACGAGAGCGTGCACCTGGGCGTGCTGGAGCGCGCGGCGATCGCCGAGGCGCTGCTGTTAGCCAACCTGGGCTAGGTTTTCAGCGGTTGCGCTGCGAGACGATGTTGTTGCTTCCCGTCCTGTTGATCGTCGGCGCACCGCCCCGGTAGGTCACCAGGTTGTCGTCGCCGATGATGCCGATGGTGTCGGCGCTGTCGACGGTGACTTTGTTTGCGCTACCTCGGATGTCGAGCCGCAGGCAGTGGCCGGTGACGGTGTAGGTGTTGTTGCCCCCGTCCAGCTCGAGGTTTCCGTTGTTGCAGTCGATCGTGCCCGTCGTACCGGCGTTGATCATGATGAGGTGCCCGTGCACGGTGTCCTTGTTGTAGTGAGTCGCCATGTAGCACCCGATGGCGACCAGGGCCGCGGCCCCACAGATGAGGAGAAACCTTTTTCGGGGATTCTTCGCCAGCTCGACCAAGCTAGGAAGCCGCCGCCGGAAGGTCTCCCCGGGTACCGCCCCACTTCCCGAGTCGGTCGTGAAGGGCTGGGGCGGCGTCACGGGTGGCTGGCCGACGCCGCGCTCCAGGTCGCGTATGTACTGCTCGGGGTCTTCTCGGTCCCTCATCGTCGGCTCCTTAAGCGTCTCCATCTAGGAACGCGCCATAAGTCTGCCCCATGACGCTTGCGAGATCCTTGTGCGCGACCGGACCGGCGTTGCGTCTACGAGTTGCTGAAACGCGCGAGCGGGCGCAAAGTACCCGTGAGCGGGGGCGAGAACGGAGAACTGATGAAGTCCTTGTTTGCCCTAGCCCTCGCGCTATCGGTCGGGGCGCCGCTGACGATGGCGCCGGTCGCGGCCGGTGCACCGGGCGATGCGGTGGTGTACACCGTGACGTCGGATGCCCCGTTGGCGGCGGTGTCGTATTACGACGCAACGGGTGTCCTGCAGATTCTGAACAATCAGCCTGTCCCGTGGTCGGTCTCGTTCACCAGCAAGGACACCAGCCCACCGGCGGTGCTGAGCGTCGCCGCGAATCCGACAGGTCAGAAGACGACATGCACGATCACCGTCAACGGGACGGTGAAGGACACTCAGTCCAAGACCGGGTCGGGCGAAGCCAACCTGGTGCAGTGCAGCGTCGTTTGATCAGGGTCCGGTCAAATTTGCTGCTGCCTAGCCAAGCTGGGCGATGATTTTCGGGATATTCGTCGCCGTGTGTGCCGCCTTGACGTTGTACTGGGCGACGGCGATCTTGCCCTTTTCGTCCACCACGAAGGTTGACCGGATCACTCCGGTGACGGTCTTGCCGTACATCTGCTTCTCGCCGTAGGCGCCCCACGCCGTCAGCACCTTGCGGTCGGGATCGGACAGCAGCGGGAACGTCAGCTTCTCGGCGTCGCGAAACTTCGCCAGCTTCTCGGGCTTGTCCGGCGAGATGCCCACGACGTCCAGGCCGGCGTCGTTGAGCTCGCTCAGGTTGTCGCGAAAGGCGCACGCCTGTTTGGTGCATCCCGGCGTCGAGGCGGCCGGATAGAAGTAGACGATCACTCGGCGTCCCTTGTAGTCGGCCAGCGACACCTTGTTGCCGTCGGCGTCGAGCAAGCTGAAGGCGGGCGCCTTGTCGCCCGGCGCGAGCCGTGTCGTCTCGGTCAAGACGGGTCCTTTCTCTTCACCGGCGCGATGGGGTTATCGCCGGCTGATCTAGGGTAGTGCGGGCGGGTGTATCACCTGAAGACTGGGACTTGGAGGACAGACACGTGGCGGACCGGGACCCCGAGGCCATCAAGCGGGACATCGACCTCGCCCGCGACCAGCTGGCGGCCACCGTCGACTCACTCGCCGAGCGCGCCAACCCCCGCCGTCTCGCCGACGACCTCAAGGCCCGCGCTGTCGAATTCGTCAAGAAGCCCGTGGTGATCGCGTCGCTCGTGGGGATCTCGTCGGTCGTCGTGATCGTCGTGGTCCGCCGGATCAGGGACCGCTGACCGTCGCAAAAAGTGGCGAGTCCCGTATTTGGGAAGCCGTTGTTTATCGTGCCGCCTTGGCGGCTTCGCGCCGAGCCTTCTCTTTCGCGCGGGTCGAGCAGCAATGTCCCATGTCGCAATGGAACCGGTCGGCGCATTCATGCGAGCAATAAATTGAGGCGGCCGGAAGCCAGTCCGGATCGGACAGGTCACGCCGTCGATCGTTCGGATCGAACGTATGGCCGCAATGTACGCAGACCTTGACCTTGGCCTTGGTAGCCATGTCGATCAGCGTACGCGCTATCGCCTTAAATCTGTGCTGGTTTCAACCCGTGACAACAATCGACGTCTTGTAACGAGTTTGCGCCGGCGAATCGGCTATTTCCGGACACTGATTTTCGGCACGACCGCGCGGCCATCCCGATGAGAACGACGGCTGGAGGTCGACAGCACAAATCAGTTCCTCAGTGAAATCGCTTGTAGCGCAAGTTGTTCCACGCCTTCCGCTCCGCGCGGTCGTGCGTTGCCCTTGTTGAGCGTTGCTTATTGCTGTCCGCGCGCGAGTAGCCCCCTGCCGTTGGGTCGTCGCCCAGCAAACTGGCCAGCTGGAGTACGACGAGCGGTGCGGTTGCCGTGCGGCTCGGAGGCGACCGCGCACCACGCAGGAATTAACTCGACCGTCATGGCGTTGGCTAGCGATTGCGCGGGCGCCGAGATGCCGATTCGGCGAACCCGTGGCACATTCCTAGTCGGAGGGGACGGTGTTGAGGCTACTCAAGCGGGCATGGGTTGCGCTGGTCGTTGTCGTGGCAGTGGTCATCGGCGGCGTTGCGGTGCAGCGCCTCAGCGGCGTCTTTCCGGGACCCGGCCTACCCAAGCCCGACCCGCGCGACGCGACCCCGCCGTATGCGGCCAAGACCGCCATTTACGAAATCCTGGGACCACCAGGGACAACCGGCGTCGTCAACTGGATGGATGCCGACGCGCAACCGCAGAAGGCCAACTTCACCACGTTGCCGTGGTCGCAGACGATCGTTGCGGAAATGCCCGGCATCTTCGCGTACGTCGTCGCCCAAGGCGACGGCCCCTCGATCGGCTGCCGGATCACCGTCGATGGCAAATTGGTCGATCAGCAACAGGTCAACACGCGTGATGCGCAGGTCTCCTGCTTGGACAAATCCGCGTGACCGATAACTCGAGCGACACGGACGAGATACCCGTCGCGCAACGTGCCGAAGTCGAGCACAAGCCGCGTCTGGCCCGCGCCATCCGCGTTCTGGCGTTGCCGATCGTAGTGATCTGGCTGTTGATTGCGGTGGGCGTCAACGTGTTCGTCCCGCAGTTGGAGAAAGTTGCCGAGGACGTCTCGGTGCCGCTCTCGCCATCCGACGCGCCCTCGGTGACCGGGATGAAGCACATCGGGGAGAAGTTCAAGGAGTACGACTCCGACAACCTCGTCCTGGTGACCCTCGTCGGTGACCAGCCGCTCGGCCAGGACGCCCACCGCTATTACGACGATCTGGTCAAGAAGCTGAAGCAGGACACCAAGCATGTCGAGCATGCGCTCGACTTCTGGGGACAGCGATTCACCGCCTCGGGTGTCGAGAGCTACGACCACAAGTCCGCCTACGTCCAGGTCAACCTGCGCGGTGACCAGGGCGGCGCTGTCGGCGACAAGTCGGTCGACGCGGTTCGCAAAATCGTCGCGGACTCGACACCCCCTCCGGGGGTGAAGGCCTACGTCGCGGGTCAGGGGGCCCTGACCGACGACACGATCGTCGTGGGTAACGCGAGCCTGTTCAAGATGACGATCATCACCGTCATCATCATCGCGATCATGCTGATGTTCGTCTATCGGTCCATCGGCACTGTGCTGCTGACGATGGTGATTCTGTTCGTCGGACTGGCCACCGGCCGAGGCGTCGTGGCGCTGCTGGGCGACACCGGCATCATGGGGCTTTCGACGTTTGCCGTCAACTTGCTGACGGCACTGGCGATTGCGGCCGGCACCGACTACGCGATCTTCATGGTGGGCCGTTACCAGGAAGGTCGCGAGCGGGGACTCGATCGCGAAGCCGCCTACTACGACACCTTCGCCGGGGTCACCAAGGTGGTGCTGGGCTCGGGTTTGACGATCGTCGGCGCGCTGGCCTGTTTGCATTTCACTCGACTGCCCTACTTCAATTCGCTGGCATACCCGTGCGCAATCGGTCTGTTGGTCGTTGTGGCCGCCGGGGTGACCCTGACGCCGGCGCTGATCGCAGTCGCAAGCGGCTTCGGCCTTTTCGACCCGAAGCGCAAGTTCAACTACACCCGGTGGCGCCGCCTGGCGACAGCCATCGTGCGGTGGCCGGCGCCCATCCTCGCGACCTCCGTCATCCTGGCGATTGTCGGCGCCATCGGGCTGATGGGCTTCAACCCGCGCTACAACGACCTGTACTACCTACCCAAGAGCGCTTCCTCAGTGCAGGCATACGACGCGGCTGATCGTCACTTCACCCAGGCCCGGCTGAATCCGGACCTGCTGATGATCGAATCGGACCACGATCTGCGTAACCCCACCGACATGCTGGTCCTGGACAAGATTGCCGGAGCCATCTTCCGAGTGCCCGGCATCGAACGGGTGCAGAGCATCACCAGACCGCTGGGGCCGCCGATCCAGGATGGGTCCGTCCCGTTCCAGCTCAGCGTGCAAACCGCGCCGATCCGCAGCAACCTGAACTACCTCAAAGACCGCGTCGCCGATATCAAGAAGATCACCGGTTTCCTCGACACTCAGATCGCGCTGTTGGAGCGCCAGTACGCGGTGACCCAGAAGCTCGCGGCCGCCGCGGAGGACAGCTCGAAAACCACGGGGGAGACAGCGGCGATCACGGACGAGATCCGGGACCACATCGCTGATTTCGACGACTTCTGGAGACCGATTCGCAGTTACTTCTACTGGGAGAAGCACTGCTACGACATCCCGATCTGCTGGTCGCTGCGATCGCTGTTCGACGCGCTGGACGGATTCGATCAGCTGGCCGAAAAGTTCCACGCCCTCACCGGCGATCTGTCCGACACCGCAAAGGCCACCCGTGAGCTGCTGGCGATCATTCCCGAGAATATTGCCGTCAGTAAGGCGATCCGCGACACGACACTGACCATCTACAGCACGTTCGACAACCTGGTCGATCAATTCGATCGGCTGACCGACACGAACGCCGTAATGGGCAAGTCCTTCAACGACTCTCAGATCGAGAGCCTGTTCTACCTGCCGCCCGAAATCTTCAAGAACCCGGACTTCCAGTTGGGGTTGAGCTTGATGGTGTCGCCGGACGGCAAGGCTGCCCGGTTCATCATCACCCACGCCGTGGATCCGGCGACGACGAAGGGAATCGCGTCGGTCGAGCAGGAGCGCCAGGCGGCCAAGGAGGCGATCAAACTCACTTCGCTGCAGAACGCCGACATCTACCTCGGCGGTACGGCGGCGACGTTCAACGACATCGCCCACGGCGCCAAGTTCGACCTGATGATCGCCGGGGTGGCCTCAATTGTGCTCATCTTCATCATCATGGTGATCGTCACCCGTGCGTTGGTCGCTGCAGGCGTCATCGTCGGCACGATCGTGTTGTCGCTGGGGGCCGCCTTCGGATTCTCGACGCTCATCTGGCAGCACCTCCTTAATTTCGAGTTACACTGGGTGGCAACCGAATTCGCGTTGATCGTGCTCTTGGCGGTGGGATCGGACTACAACCTGATGCTGGTGTCGCGAATCGAGGAAGAGATCGGAGCGGGTCTGAAAACGGGTCTCATTCGCGGCATGGGTCTCACCGGCCCGGTGGTGACCGCCGCCGGTCTGGTGTTTGCCGTCACCATGGCCACGATGATCACCAGCGACCTTCGGGCGATCGGCCAGTTCGGCACCACGATCGGGCTCGGCCTGATGTTCGACACCTTCGTCGTGCGATCGCTCATCACGCCGTCGATCATGACGGTGATGGGACGTTGGTTCTGGTGGCCGAAACGGGTACGCGTCCGCCCCGCCAGCCAGATGCTGCGGTCCGTCGGGCCGCGCCCGCTGGTTCGCGCGCTGTTGTACCAGCCGCGGCACGCGGAAGTGCAGAGTAGCGACCGGGAGGGCACGCCGGTTGCAGGTTGAGGCGTCGTTGAGACGCGTCTGTTCAAAGTGCGCCGTCAGGGTTTCGAACCCCGGACCCGCTGATTAAGAGTCAGCTGCTCTACCAACTGAGCTAACGGCGCCGTCTACGGCCGAGACCGCGTAGGCGACAATAACAGGCGTGCTGCCGCCAAGCGAAATCCCGATGTCCCCCCAGGATAGCGGTTGAGCGGCGAGGCGGGGGTCCGCCGCCCGGTGGCGTAGGAAAGGTCTTGTTCGCCAAGAACTATCAAAACAGCGTCCCGCAGTAGGGCGCCCGCTCGGTGCTGAACGCGGCGTCCAGTTCGCGGATGGCACCCGGGCGCAGTTCGGTGAGGCGGTCCGCTCGCGCCAGTTCGGAGGCGCGATGCGCCCCCATGTAGATGGTCGACAATTCGGCCAGGCCGATTTCGACGTCCGCCGGCCCCTCGTGCGGCGTGCATTTGCCTGCGCCGTCACGGGTCTGCAGCTGGAATCGTCCGCCGGCGAGGTTGAGCGGGTCTGTGACCTCCAGCACGAGGCCGGTGTCGGCGGAGTACTCGCGTGCGCCAAGCACTTCGGGCACGTCGTTGATCCGCACCCACAGAAAATCGCTCATCCCCGTAGTTTGGGCGGTGCGCTGGTCGCGCAGTTTGAGCCGAAGCGGATCATCGACCGGCACGTCGATCTCGATGTTGTCGAACATCTCCAACACCAACAGCGTCTGCAGCAGCTCGGTGTGAGCTTCGTCCGTGACGGGGCAGAAGTCTTCGACGAGCACGGAGCCGAACGGCGGCCGAAAGGCATGTTTGCCCGCACCGACGACGCGATATGCCAGGAAGCCGTCCGGGTGAACGGTGAAGTTCAGCGCTGACCCGTTGCCCCGCTGGGTGGGCCTGTCCTCCAAAAAGTCGGCCCACCATGCGTCGTCGCGCTCAACCGCGCCATTCGTGACCGCGCACCACCGTTCGTAGATTCCGGGCAGTAGTTCCTTCGCCTCGTCGGCGTTGACCTCGCGCGCCCGGTTGCCGCTTGGTGTGTTACGCAATTTCGCGAAGCGGCGGTCGATGGAGTAGCAGTGGGCGTAGCTCGCCACGCCGGCGCCAAAACCGTCGTACATCGCGGTCTGAGTGGGAACTCCGCAGACGATCGGGTAACCGCGCTCGAGAAGCTTTCCCAGACCCTGCGCGCTGAGCTGCGCCCAAATCCCCGTTCCCTGGTGCGTCGACGCGACCGCGATCATGGTCAGCCACGCGGCCCGCAGGCTGCCGCCACCGGGCACGGTGAGCCGGGCGCGATAGATGATCGATGTCCCCACCACGGTCGGATGCTCGGGATCCGAGACATCCTCGGCTACCAGGATGTCTTCGAGTTCGACGCGGCGTTTCCATGCTTCCACGGCGCGCGGGTCCACCGGATCCCCGAAAGTGCGAGCCTGATTCTCATAGACCGCCTGCCAGTCATTTTCGGTCGGATGCCTAATTATGATCGCGTCGTCGGTCGTGTTCATCGGTGGTCCAATCCGCTTCTAGCCCAGCCGAATCGGCGCTCCGGACGCCGAATCCTTATACCGGGGGCCCGCTCTCGTTCGATACCCGGGTGTCGGACCGTCAAACGTCAATTGACGCGAGCAACCCACCGCGGGGTGGGTCGGACGGCCCTGGTCTGGGTATAGCCATACCCCATGCTGCAAGGAATCACGCGGCTCGCCATTGCCGCGCCGCGTCGCATCATCGCGGCTACCCTCTTGATCCTGATAGGCGCCGCCATCTTCGGAATACCGGTGGTCGACCGCCTGTCGGGCGGCGGCTTCCAGGACCCGACGTCGGAATCCGCGCGGGCGACCGCCCTGCTCAGGGACCGATTCAACCAAACCGATCAGCAGATGCTGATCGCCGTGACCGACCCCGCCGGCGCCCAAAGCGGCCCGGCGCGCCAGGTCGCCACCGACATCGTCGACCATCTGGAACGGTCGCCGTGGGTGCTGAATGTGTCCTCGGCATGGACGTCGCCGCCGCAGGTCGCTACCCAGCTGGTCAGCAAGGACCGGTCGTCCGGCCTGATCGTGGCCGGGCTGAAAGGCGGCGAGAACGACGCGCAGGATTACGCCAGCATCCTCGCCCGCGAGCTGGTGCACGACCGCGACGGCGTCACCGTGCGCGCCGGCGGCATGGCGGTGGCGTATGCCCAGATCAATGACCAAAACGCGCGCGACCTGCTGTTGATGGAGTCCATTGCGATCCCGCTGAGCTTCGCGGTGCTGGTCTGGGTGCTGGGCGGGGTGGTGGCCGCAGCGCTGCCGATCGGCGTGGGCGGGCTGGTCATCGTCTGCACGATGTCGGTGTTACGGCTGATCAGCTTCGCGACCGACGTATCGACGTACGCCCTGGACCTGAGCATCGCGATGGGTCTTGCCCTGGCGATCGACTACAACCTGCTGATCATCAGCCGCTACCGCGAGGAGTTGGCACGCTCCGGCGAACGGGATCGAGCGCTGTTTCGGACGATGGCCACCGCCGGCCGCACCGTGCTGTTCTCGGCCACCACCGTCGGGTTGTCGATGGCCGTGATGGCGCTGTTCCCGATGTACTTCTTGAAATCGTCCGCCTACACCATCGTGGCCACCGCCGTGATCGTGGCGATCGCCACCGTGGTGGTGACGCCGGCGGCGATCGCGCTGCTGGGTCCCCGGCTGGACGCGCTCGACGTCCGTCGGTGGTTCGCGCGCCGGGTGCCGCCGCGGTCGAAGTCGTGGCGCGACCATGCCCACAAGCCGGTCTATTCGCTGTTCTGGTACCGGTCGACCAAGTTCGTGCTGCGCCACGCCCTGCCGGTCGGCCTGGCCGTCGTCGCGCTGCTGCTGTTGCTGGGCGCCCCATTCCTGGGGGTGAAGTGGGGCTTCCCGGACGAGCGCGTGCTGCCCCGCTCGGCGTCGGCGCGCCAGGTGGCCGACATGCTCGACAACGATTTCGGCAACGGATTAGGAACCTCGATATCCGTCGTCCTCCCCGATGCCCGCGGGGTGACAACCGCCGACCTAGAGCGTTACGCCGCCGCGCTGTCGCGCGTACCCGACGTGTCCGCCGTCACGGCGCCCACCGGGATGTTCGTGGCCGGATCCCTGGCCGGGCCGCCCGCCGCGGCCACCGGCATGGCCAACGGCAGCGCGTTCCTCACCGTGGCCACCACCGCGCCGCTGTATTCGCAAGCGTCGAACACCCAGCTCGACCGGTTGCACGCGGTCAGCGGGCCGGGCGGGCGGTCGGTGGAGATGACCGGGCTGGCGCAGATCAACCGCGACAGCGTCGACGCGATCACCCTGCGGCTGCCGGCAGTGCTGGCGCTCATCGCCGTCATCACGTTCATGCTGCTGTTCCTGCTAACCGGCAGCGCCGTGCTACCGCTGCAGGCGCTCGTGTGCAATGTGTTGTCGTTGACGGCGGCGTTCGGCGCGATGGTATGGATCTTCCAGAACGGGCACCTCGGCGCATTCGGGACCACACCGAACGGGACGTTGAACGCCAACATCCCAGTGTTGTTGTTCTGCATCGCATTTGGGCTCGCCATGGACTACGAGGTGTTCCTGGTCTCGCGGATCCACGAGTACTGGCTGGCCTCTCCCGTCGCCCGCGAGGAGCGACCGAATCCCGCTGAGGCGCATGCGGTCACGGACGAAAGCACGGCGCTGGGCCTGGCCGGCATCGGCCGGGTCGTCACCACCGCCGCGCTGGTGATGTCGATCTCATTCGCCGCGCTGATCCCCGCGCACGTCTCGTTCATGCGAATGCTCGGTGTCGGCCTGACGCTTGCCGTGCTGGCCGATGCCACCCTGGTGCGGATGGTCCTGGTACCCGCGTTCATCCACCTGCTCGGCCGGTGGACGTGGTGGGCGCCCCGGCCGTTGGTTCGGCTGCGCGAACGGTTGGCGACGGGGGAGGCCGACGCCGCCAAGGTTGGCCGGCGCCGTTGGGCTGACGACGCCCACGCGCCGCGGCAGCCCCGGATCAGGAGGTGGCCCACGCGGGCGGTGACAGAGCGTGGTTAGCGCCGCCGTCCTGGCGTTGAGCTCCGCGTTTTGCATCGCCATCGGCGACGTGCTGCAGCAACGGGCGGCGCACTGCATCGATGACAGGTCGATCGGCCACATCGCATTGCTCGCCACCCTGCTGCGCAACCGGCGGTGGTGGTGGGGCGCGCTGTTCCTCATCGCGAGCATCGCGTTGCAGGCGGCAGCCCTGGGCAAGGGGTCGGTGCTGCTGGTGCAGGCGCTGCTCATGCTTTCGCTGCTGTTTGCGCTGCCCATCAACGCGCGCGCGTGGCATCGCAGGGTGACCGGCGGCGAGTGGATCTGGGGTGGCTTGCTGACCGCCGCGGTGGTCGTGGTCGTGGTGGTCGGCAACCCAGGAGCCGGTCGCTCGAGTGCCCCGCTGGGAACCTGGCTGGCGGTGGGTGTCGTGCTTGCGCCGCTGCTGGTGGCGTGCGTCGTGGCTGGCCGGATTCGGGGTGGTGCCATGGCCGCCGCGCTGTTCGCGTTCGTGTCGGGGTCGCTGTGGGGTGTTTTCGGGGTGCTCACCAAGGAGGTCGTCGCCCGGCTCGGCGATGGCGGGTGGGCGGTGGCCCGAACCCCAGAGCTGTACGCCTGCGTGCTGGCCGCGGCGGGGGGCGTGGTCTGGAGTCAGGCGGCGTTCCGGGCCGGGCCCCTGACCGCTTCGATGCCCACGCTGCAGATGTCGCAGCCGGTGGTGGCGGCGGTGCTGGGCGTCGTCGTCCTCGGCGAGACGCTGAACGCGGGCCGCGCCGGCATAGCCGCCCTGGTGGTCGCGGCGCTGGTCATGACGGCAGCGATTTTCAAGCTCGCCCGTGTCGAGGCCGTCGTGACCCGCGATGGCGTCGAGGCCGGCCACCGGCGCCAGGTCAGCCAACCGGCCTAATCGCATGCCCGGCGGTCCGCGGGTTTCCCAGGCGGAGTGCGCAATCCGTTCGCATGGCGCATTGTGAGCGGCCAAAAACCCATTACAATGCTTCCACTCTGGTCAGCGGTGACCGAATATGCCGATCGAATTGGAAGGTCGCTCGATGACGCCTTTGCGCAGACGTCGATCATGGGTGGCTGTCGCCATGGTCGTGTTTGCTGTCGTCGCCGTTGCCTGCAGCAGCAGTCACACCGCGGCGCCGGCGAAGGTCATCTTCGACAAGGGCACCCCGTTCGCCGACCTGCTGGTCCCCAAGCTCACCACCTCGGTGACGGACGGCGCCGTCGGCGTCACGGTGGACGCGCCGGTGACGGTCAGCGTTGCCGACGGTGTCATCGGGTCGGTCACGATGGTCAACGAGAACGGCAAGACGGTCAATGGGCAGCTGAGCCCCGACGGGCTGCGCTGGTCGACGACCGACCAACTGGGCTACAACCGGCGCTACACGCTGAACGTGAAGGCGCTGGGCCTCGGTGGGGCCGCGACCCGGCAGATGACCTTCCAGACGAGTTCACCGGCCCACCTGACGATGCCCTACGTGGCGCCGGGCGACGGTGAGGTGGTCGGCATCGGTGAGCCGGTGGCGATCCGCTTCGACGAGAACATCACCAACCGAGCCGCGGCGCAGAAGGCGATCGTCATCACCACCAACCCGCCTGTCGAGGGAGCGTTCTACTGGCTGAACAACCGCGAGGTGCGTTGGCGCCCAGAGCATTTCTGGAAGTCGGGCACCGCCATCGACGTGGCGGTCAACACGTACGGCGTCGATCTGGGCGACGGGATGTTCGGCGAGGACAACGTCAAGACGCACTTCACCATCGGCGACGAGGTGATCTCGACGGCCGACGACAACACCAAGATGGTGACCGTGCGCGTCAACGGCGAAGTCGTCAAGACGATGCCGACCTCGATGGGCAAGGACAGCACGCCCACGGCAAACGGCTTTTACATCGTCGGCGGCCGGTACAAGCACATCATCATGGACTCCTCGACCTACGGCGTGCCGGTCAACTCGCCCAACGGGTATCGCACCGATGTCGAGTGGGCCACGCAGATTTCGTATAGCGGCGTCTTCGTGCATTCCGCCCCCTGGTCGGTCGGCGCCCAGGGCCACACGAACACGAGCCACGGCTGTCTGAACGTGAGCCCGAGCAACGCCGAGTGGTTTTACGACCACAGCAAGAGCGGCGACATCGTCGAGGTGGTCCACACCGTGGGATCGACGCTGCCGGGCACCGAGGGACTGGGCGACTGGAACGTCCCGTGGCCGGTGTGGCAGGCCGGTAACGCCAATACCTAACCTGGCGACCCGTTCCGGCGGCTCGGCAATGCGTCTTTCACGTTTCATTCATTCGTCCGCGACCTGAACGTTGTAGGGTGCCGGGCCATGAGCACCCCTTCTCCCGGGCCCGGTTGGTGGCTGGCGTCGGACGGCAATTGGTACCCGCAGCGTTGGGAGACCACCTTCGTCCATTACACGAACGAGTCTTTGGACGCCGTGATCGAAGAGGCGGCCCGCCAGTCCAAGGTCTACGGAGAACAGGGCTGGGAGATCGTCGGCTCCTCGGTGCAACGGGTCCAGGTCGCCCGCCACTTCAGCGACTACGACAAGGGCGGCGACCACTATTTCGAGTGGAGCATCGTCTGCACGCTGAAACGGCCGCTGGCGCCGGGATAACCGCACCCTTGCCAAAAAAGGCCGGAGGACGAGACGCCCTCCGGCCTGTTGGGGTGGCTGACGGGACTCGAACTCCCCTACGCGGTTGCGCCAGATACGTTGCAGTGCATAAAGCACCAGCAACGGTGCAGCACCATCAATGCATCGCGGTGCTTGCTGAGACATCCTCATGCACGTCGGCGTTGCATCGTTCGTTGGATGAACGAGCAATGCTTACTGGTTGACCCCCCGCCCACAAGATGTGAAGTGGGGCTTCGAGCCCGAGGCCGGGAGAGTCCTGCCATTCTTACCGGCGATGAACCCCTAGCCGATTCCTAACCGAGAACGGGAATTTCGGCACGGGCGGGTCGCTATGGTGCTGCCTGTGACTTCAGCGCGAGGGTGGTACCCGAGGCTATGGGCAGAATTTAGCTGCGGCTCGGCAGGAAATTGCGAACCTTGAGACAACTTCCGCCGCCCGGCTGGTATCAGGACCCGTCTAATCAGCGCATGTGGCGATGGTGGGACGGCCGCGCCTGGACAGCGCATACAGCGCCGATTTCCCCTCCGGTTGCTTATCCACCGTCGAGGAAACGTCGTCCGGCTCCCCAGATCACGACAGCGCGGCTCACGCGCAAGGCAACGGGCTTTCCGGCCGCTCGCACCATTTACACAGCAGTTGACGTTGAGACCACCGGGCTGGACCCGGCCGCGGACAGAATCCTTGAGATCGGCCTAGTCAAGTTCACGGCCGATGGTGTTGTGCTCGATGAGTTCGCGACTCTGGTCGCGTCGCCATTTGTCAAAGACGACGCCGCGGCGATCAATCACATAACCGAGTCTGATCTCCAGGGAGCACCGCGTATTCAAGACGTCCTCTGTGAGGCTTTCGCGTTTATCTCTGGGACGGTGCTCGTCTCCCATAATTTTCAGTTCGAAGGAGGCTTTCTATCGGAGGCGGCCGCGCAAGCGGGAATCACATTGCCTGACGTAATCGGTGTGTGCACCCTGGACGCCTGCCGGCGCCTGCTCGAAGGCAGGTCGTTCAGTCTCGTCGCAATGCACAAGACCGCGACCGGAGAGTTCACGAACTTCAGGCATACAGCACTCGGCGACGCGCGTGCGGTAAAAGAGGTGTTTCACTGGCTAGTCCGCACCGCCCCCACACCGCTGTACCTCAGTTTGCTTCCCCGCGGCGCACCTTCTGATGTCTTCGATATCTGCCAGATCAAATGCCGGCCCGTTGATCTCGCCAGGGCTTCGATGGCCGAACTACTTGCCGCCTATCCGCAATCGCCAAGGCACCGTGCCGGGGATCCGTTTGCGACGACAACTTATGAACGCCTGCTCAGCGGGTGCCTCCTAGACGGCTTGCTCACGATGCAGGAGGTACGCCAGCTAAGCGCCGCGGCTACCTCGACCGGACTCACCGGCACCCAGTTGCGAGAGTTGCACCGCGAGGCGTGGGATGCGACGTTTGCCAACGAGAGGAACACTGCGCTCAAAGATTTGACGCGCTCGAAGCGTCGGGAAATGTACCTGCTGGCCGAGGCTCTTGGGCTTGATGTGCTCGCCGCTGAGATTAGCGAAGTCATCACCCAGCTAGCCGACCCCGAGCCCGCGCCCAACGCCCGATACCTGCGCGGGTTCCGGGTCGCGATCATCGGGGAAGACGCCGTGATGGTCGCCTTGCGCGAACAGGCGGAAGCGTACGGGGCGAAGCTCGCCGTGAACATCACGAAGACCGTGCAGTGGCTCGCAACCTCAACACCCGATGCGACTGATTCTCGACACGTCACAGCGCGTCGCCTCGGCATCCCGATACTCGACGCAGACGGCGCTTCAGTCCGGCTTAACGAAGCGATTCGCGACGCCGAACTTGCTGCGTTCGAACGCCAAAGGGAAATAGACGAATACGCCGAAGTTCGGCGCCGCCGTGCAGCGGAGTCGGATGCCTATTGGCGGCCCACTTGGCGCAGGTCAGAACTCGCTCAACCTGAACTCGCGCGGGGCTTCGAAGGCTGAATCATTCCGGGCTGACGCGTACGTGTTCGGCTCGCTCGACGGGTTATCGCGCAACCCGAACGCGCTCTCGCAGATGCTCACGCGGAGGGCGACGAAGGCGCGCAAGGCGCTCGGGGCAGATTCGTTGCCGGAGATCACGTTGCACGGCCTCCGCCACACTCACGCAACGGTGTTGCTCGAAGCGGAGAGAACCCCAAAGTGGTCCAGGAGCGCCTAGGCCACGCCTCGAGCACGAACACGCCCGCGCGATGCATAGCTGCCAAGAAGGGCATTCTTAGGCGCTGGGCGTGGCTTCGTCGTTGTAGTGCCCATTCATGGTGTCGACAAAGGCGTCACGCTTAGCAAACGCGGCATTTTCGAATCTCTTGCACTTGATGGCGGTGTGCTTTCCCTGTGGAATGGGGCGCCCTCCCGGCAGCATCGCTGCTAAATAGTCGCCCCTCCAGCGCGTGGCACTTTGAACGTATTTGTTCAAGGACTCCCGGTACTCGATAAGTGAGGCTTTGGCTGTAGGGGGCACTATCAAGAGAAACGTTTCGTATGCTATGTGCCAGTCTCGAACCACGGGATCGAGCTTCGAGAGGCTCGCTTCTATTTCGTCGCGTGGCGCCTTGTTGGCGCAGAGGATCCACGTTTTCCGCGTCTCCATAGCTACCAGCCGACCAGCCGCGAGAACTTCCGCGCAACGTTTGAGGGTGTTGGCCCTGATCTCTTGCTGACGGAGTTCGTTGCGGTCTTCGACCGCTTGCTGACGGAGTTCGTTGCGGTCTTCGACCGCTTGCCGACGGAGTTCGTTGCGGTCTTCGACCGCGTGTTCGCGGGCTCTGTTGGCCGCATCTTGATCTTGCTTGTTCTTTCGGCTGGTCGCGGCATAGGTCAGTACGGCAGCGGTCAACGCGCCGATTAATGCAGAAGCCCCGGGCCAGACATGCTCGACAATCTTCGCTATACCGCTGTCGCTGGGCGGTCCCAACTTGTCGATGATGTGCTGAGGAATTGCGACGCTTACGGTGCGGCTATCTGCATTGCTCGGCGGAAGTGTGACAGCGACTGTTTGATCGGAAGGCGTAGTGCTCGTCGTTGCTGAGGCTTTTGTCGTTGTCGCAGGAGTTGAAACCCTTGGCAGGGTAGGCGACACTGAGAAGCCCGACGCCGCGTTGACCACGAACAACGTCGCTGTAACGCAGATCGCGCCAAACCCGACTGCGAGGAGAATATATTTCCAATGGAAAAGTGGTGGCCCGTCTGACATCCGCGACCCTATCGACCAGTTGACGAGAATGGTAGTTAATCAGCAAGACTAACGCAGGCCCGATTGAAGTTGCCGATTCCTATTAGGACGTTTCAATCCTATTCACTCTTGTTACAACGTCTTCACGATGGGGTTGCCGGCAACGGGACAACCATCGGCACAGTTCTGCGCGAGGCACACCGGAAACGTCACGCCGCACAATTTGGCTGCGTTGGTGAGGCTGCACCGGGTGCAGCTGGATTGTGGACGCGGCCCGCATGACTCGATGCGGGGGGAGGTTCAGCGTGAGTCCAAAGAAGGCCTGGCTACTCGCCGGATTCTCGGATGTTGGCATGTCTTCGCCCAACGATTTCCGAACTGCCATCGACCGCCAGACCTCTCGCTATCGCGACCCCTTATTGCTCGCGCTCCACATCGTTCGCGGACGACAATAGGAACTGTCGGTGGGCACGACCCGTGCATGGTGCTTCCGCTGGCGTACACCTGATGCCCTCGGGGATTTAGCATGTTCTGAGCCTTGATGGCAGGCCTGGGCCGCATCGTCACTGACTGAGGGAACAGACACGGATTTGTTGACACCTTAGTGCGACCAAGGTTGCAATAGCGTTGCAAAGTGCCCTGGCAAAGTAAGAAGCCGAGGGCGGAAAAACCCCCTGACCAGTGGGGTGGCTGACGGGACTCGAACCCGCGACACCCAGGATCACAACCTGGTGCTCTACCAGCTGAACTACAGCCACCATTGCCGCGAGCCGGCACCCATCATTGGGCCAACGAGCGGCGACCATCGATACTAGCCGCTCGGTGGCTCGGTCTCCGAATCGATCGTTTGAGTTGGATTCTCTCCGTCCTGGAGATCGGCGACCACCATCTCGATTTCGCTGGTAGACGGCCCCGGCAGGGGCACGAATGCGGTCCGCCGGTAGTACTGCAGTTCGCGGATGGATTCGTGGATGTCGGCCAGGGCTCGGTGCGTGAGCCCCTTGGCGGGCTGTCCGTAGTAGATGCGCGGATACCAGCGCCGGCAGAGCTCCTTGATGGAGCTGACGTCGATCATCCGGTAGTGCAGGTAGGAGTCCAGCTTCGGCATGTCGCGGGCGATGAACGAGCGGTCCGTGGCGATCGAGTTGCCCGCCAGCGGCGCCGTCTTGGGTTGCTTGACGTGCGTGGTGATGTAGTCCAACACCATCGCCTCGGCGGTCGCCAGGTCGACGGTGGACGCTTTCACCTCGTCGATGAGCCCCGAGCGCGAATGCATTTCGGCGACCACGTCGATCATCGACGACAGCGCGGCGTCGTCGGCGTGGATCACCACATCGACCCCGTCGCCTAGGACGTTCAGCTCGGCGTCGGTGACCAGCACCGCGATCTCGATCAGCTTGTCCGAGGCCAGGTCCAGCCCCGTCATCTCGCAGTCGATCCACACCAATTCGTCGCGCACAGCGCTCAGCGTATGCGCATTTGAGCTCTGCCTCTGCCGGGGCCTGGGAAGTAGTGTGAGTGTGCCGGACCGGACGGGCGCGACTCGGAAAGAGGGGCGAGCACGATGACCACCGAATCAGCGGCGACACCCGCGCAGCGGATCGCCAGCGGCTACGCCGTCCAAGGCCAGGCTTTGGAATTGGGCACGGTCGTCGTCGACGGTGCGGCGGACCCGACCGCGCAGATTCGCATCCCAATGGTCACCGTCAACCGCCACGGGCTGGTGGCCGGGGCGACGGGAACCGGCAAAACCAAGACGCTGCAGCTGATCGCCGAACAGCTCAGCGCCGCGGGCGTGCCCGTGCTGATGGCCGATGTGAAGGGCGACCTGTCCGGGCTGTCCCGGCCCGGAGAAGCCAACGACAAGACCGCCGCGCGTGCGAAAGACACCGGCGACGACTGGACGGGGACGGCGTTCCCGGTGGAGTTCCTTTCGTTGGGCACCAAGGGAATCGGCGTGCCGATACGAGCGACGGTCGACAGCTTCGGGCCCGTTCTGCTGTCAAAGGTATTGGGGCTCAACGCGACCCAGGAGTCGACCCTCGGGTTGATCTTCCATTGGGCGAAGGGTCGAGACTGGCGGCTGGTCACCACCGACGATCTGCGCGGCGCCATCAGCTACCTGACCAGCGACGCGGGCAAGGAAGACCTGAAGTCCCTGGGCGGCGTGTCGGCGACGACGGCGGGCGTCATCCTGCGGGCGCTGGTGAACCTAGACGCCGAGGGTGGCGACACGTTCTTCGGCGAGCCCAAGCTCGACCCGAACGATCTGCTGCGCGCCGACGGCCAGGGCCAGGGCATCATCTCGCTGCTGGAATTCACCGGTCAGTCGGTGCGTCCCGTCATCTTCTCCACCTTCCTCATGTGGTTGCTCGCCGACCTGTACGCCAAACTCCCTGAGATCGGCGACGTGGACCGGCCCAAGCTCGTCTTCTTCTTCGACGAGGCGCACCTGTTGTTCGCCGACGCGTCCAAGGCGTTCCTCGAGCAGGTCGAACAGACCGTCAAGCTGATCCGCTCCAAGGGTGTCGGTGTCTTTTTCTGCACCCAGCTACCCACCGACATACCCAATGACGTGCTGTCTCAGCTGGGCGCTCGGGTGCAGCACGCGTTGCGGGCGTTCACGCCCGACGATCAGCAGGCTCTGTCCAAGACCGTGCGCACCTATCCGAAAACCGATGTCTACGACCTGGAGTCGGCGCTGACGTCGCTGGGGATCGGCGAGGCCGTCGTGACCGTGCTGTCCGAAAAGGGCGCACCGACCCCCGTCGCGTGGACACGCATGCGGGTACCCCGTTCGTTGATGGCCTCGATCGGCACCGACGCGATCGCCGCCGCGGCCAAAGACAGTGCGCTGCAGGGCAAGTACGGGCAAACGGTTCAACAACCGGCGCAGCACCAGGCCGGTCCGCAAGTTCCGCAAGCCCAGTCCGACTACCCGCCGGTCCCACCGAACGAGCCGATTCCGCCGATGCCGGCTCCCGTGGAGCCGGGGGAACCAAAGGGTCCGGCCATGTGGGAGGAAGTCCTGAAGAACCCGACGGTGAAAAGCGGCATCAACACCGCGATCCGCGAAGCGGTGAAAGCGATCTTCGGCACCGGCGGACGCCGCCGGAAGTAGCGCCTACGGCAAATTCGGCGTTTTATCAGCTGAGGGCGTGACGGCCCCCGGCTTGAGGTGGCTGACCAAAATGCAGTCCAACATCTCCTCGGAGAAGTAATGTTCGCAACCGCGCAGGTACTTCACGTACTGGTTGTAGGTCTCTTCGGAGGTGACCTCAACGGCCTTCTCCTTGTTGGACTCCAGCGCGTCACCCCAGAGATGCAGCGTCCGGATGTAGTGCCGACGCAACGAAACCGGTTCTGGCACAAAAAATCCCGCCTTTTCGGCGTGTTCGACCATCATCGACGTTGACGGCAGCCGCGCACCGGGGAAGATATCGGTGATCATGAACCTGATGAATCGCATCGTCTCGAAGGTCAGCTTCTTGCCGCGGGCGGCCAAGTCGTAGGGGTGGTAGCTGACGTTGCTCTGGATCGTCATCCGACCGTCGTCCGGCATGATGTCGAAGCACCGCTTGAAGAAGTCGCCGTAGTTCTCGTGCCCGAAGTGCTCGAAGGCCTCGATCGATACGATCCGGTCGACGGGCTCGAAAAAGTCTTCCCAATGCTGCAGCCGAACCTCGCGCGACCGAGTGCTGTCGATGGCGCTGAGGGCCTGTTCACAGTGGGCGTGCTGATTGTGGGACAGCGTTAAGCCGATGACGTTGACGTCGAACCTTTCGACGGCGCGCTTCATGGTGGTGCCCCAGCCGCAGCCGATGTCCAGCAGCGTCATCCCCGGCTTGAGGTCCAGCTTGTCGAGGTTGAGGTCAATCTTGGCGAACTGCGCCTCTTCGAGGGTGAGATCCGGCGGCTCGAAGTAGGCGCAGCTATACGTGCGGCTGGGGTCCTGGAACAGCGCGAAGAAGTCGTCTGAGAGGTCGTAGTGTGCCCGGATGTCTTCGGGACGGGTCCGTGTCTTGGTCGGACCGCGCTGCATCTCGGCGATGTTCGTCATCTCCCCCCGAACGAAATGCACTGTCTGTGCAGAATACCCGCGTCGCTCCCCGTATGGGGGGAAGTCTAAGGGGTTCGCCGGGCGTGGCCGGTCGTTCGGCGGATACGGCTTCGGTGACCCCGAACACACGCCCGAGACCGGCGCGCCGCACTCGGGGCGAGAGTTCGGAATGGTTCCGAGCCTGCGCGCCATGGGCGGCGACACAGGGAACCCCTTCGCGACGAACTGGAGAGCCGCCGCCGGAAGTAGCCGCTACCCACCGCCGAGCTTCTTGTAGAAACTGCCCGCGATCGGCGCGACGATTGCGCGAGGGGCGTACCCGCTGGCCACCGACATGGCCTTCGACGTCAGGCCGGGCACCACGCGCATCTTGTTGCGCTCCAACGCATCCAAGGAAATCTGTGCGGTGTGCTCCGTCGAGATCCACAGAAAGTCGGGTACCAGCTTCTCCACCAGGGACCGTTCGGCCTCATCGGGGAGGTCGGTGCGAACCGGCCCCGGCGCCAACAGCGTGACGTGCACACCGGAGTTGCGCAGTTCGCCGCGCAACGATTCGCTGAACGTATTGGCGAACGCCTTGGTGGCCGCATAGGTGGCGTTGTAGGGGATCGGCGAATTGCCCGCCGCCGAACCGGAGATCAGAATGCCGCCGGCCTTGCGCTCGACCATGCCCGGCAGCACCGCCAACGTAAGGTCATGCACGGCAATGGCATTCAGCTGCACCTGCGCCTTTTCGCCCGCGGGGTCGAGGCCCGCAACCGGACCGAACGTCGCCGTGCCCGCGTTGGCGCACAGGATCGAGATGGGCCGGCCGGCGAGCTCGTCGCAAAGTTTCGCCCGTTCCGTCGGATCGGCCAGGTCGGCGGGGCGCACCTCGACGACGACTCCGTACTTGTCGGTCAGCCGGGTGGCCAAGTCGTTGAGCAGGTCCTCGCGGCGCGCGGTCACGATCAGGTTGTGCCCGCGGGCGGCGAGTTCGGTGGCCAGCGCCGCGCCGATGTTTTGCGAAGCCCCGGTGACAACGGCGCGCGCGTCGGGACTGGGAGCTGGGACCGGCATGCGGCCCATGGTAGACAGCCTCGCACCCAATAGAGTGCCGAGCATGAGTCAGCGAGGGCCGGACGTCGTCGGGCCCGTGCCATCGCAGGTGGTGGCGTGGGCGCTGTACGACTGCGGCTCCCTCGGCATGAACGCGATCGTGGCGACCTTCGTCTTCTCGGTCTACCTGACCGGCAGCGTCGGGGCCGGAATGTCCGGTGGCACCTCGCCGGCGAGTTGGCTCGGTCGGTCGCTCGCGGTCGCGGGGTTGACCATCGCGGTGCTGGCGCCGGTCGTGGGGGTGTGGGTGGAGGCCCCGCACCGTCGGCGGGTGGTGCTGACGGTCTTGAGCGGTCTCGCCGTCGCGTCGACCAGTTCGATGTTCTTGATCCGGGACGATCCCAGCTATCTGTGGGCGGGCTTGGTGCTGCTGTCGGCCACGGCCGCGTGCGGTGATCTCGCCGGGGTTCCCTACAACGCCATGCTGCGTCAGGTCTCGACGCCGCAGACGGCGGGGCGCATCTCCGGCTTCGGCGCGGCGTCGGGGTTTACCGGCAGCGTGGTCCTGCTGCTACTGGTCTACTTCGGGTTCATCGCCGGAACCGGCCCGGAGCGCGGGCTGCTGCACCTGCCCGTCCACGACGGGCTCTATGTCCGGGCGGCGATGCTGCTGACCGCGGCGTGGTTCGCCGTGCTGGCGCTACCGCTGCTGTTCGTCGCCCACCGGCTGCCGGACTCCGGCGAAACGTCGCGCCCGGCCAGCGTGCTGGGCGGCTATCGCAAGCTGTGGGCAGAGGTGCGCGCAGAGTGGCGCCGCGACCGCAACCTGGTCTATTTCCTGGGGGCCAGCGCGCTGTTCCGGGACGGGCTGGCGGCCATCTTCGGCTTCGGCGCGGTGCTCGGCGTCAACGTGTACGGCCTGTCCCAGGCCGACGTGCTGGTGTTCGGCGTGGCGGCCAGCGTGGTGGCCGCGATCGGCGCGATGACCGGCGGGTTCGTCGACCACCGGATCGGATCCAAACCGGTGATCGTCGGGTCGCTGGTCGCGCTCATCGCCGTGTCGGCCACCATGATGGCGGTGTCCGGTCCGCACGCGTTCTGGCTCTGCGGACTGCTGCTGGCCATGTTCGTCGGTCCTTCCCTGGCGTCGTCGCGCGCCCTGCTGCTGCAGTTGGCGAAGGACGGCGGGGAGGGCGTCGCCTTCGGCCTCTACACGATGACGGGACGTGCCGTCGCGTTCGTGGCGCCATGGCTGTTCTCCGTCTTCGTCGACGTCTTCGGCGCCGTGCGTGCCGGGATTGCCGGGATCTGTCTGGTGCTGACCGCCGGACTGGTGGCGATGCTGGTGGTTCGGGTTCCGGCGCGCGCCGGCCAGCCCGCGTAGGCCTAGCCGCGCGCGTCGCAGACCGTCAGGCCCACCCCTTCGCGCTGGCTCACCTGAACCCCGGCGACGGTCAGCGAGCAGGTGACGTTGTGGCCGAAGTTGACGACCGTGACGTTCGGCGGGTGCGCCGCCGACTTGGACAGGCTGACCTCTTTGCTCCACGGCAGCGCGACGTTGAACTCGGTCTGCAACATGTCGCCGGTGCCGATGTAGACGATGCTGAGCGCGCGGCCCTCGCCGGTGACGTTATAGACGACGTCTTGCATCTCCACCGGGCCGGTCGTCTCGGGCGGCGCGCCCGACGCCGTCGGCGGCGGCAACGGCCGGAAGGTGCGCGACGGCGGGGTCGTCCGGGTCGACGGGCTCGGCGTCGGCGTTTCCGAGGTCGAACCGGGCATGGCTGGCAGCGGCGGAACAACGGTCTGATTCCTGATCGCGTCGTTGACCAGCACCAGCGCTATCACCAGCGCGACCGCCAACAGCACCGCCACACCGGCGCCGATCCACAACCAGCGCGGCGGCTTCCGGCCCCCCGGCGCCGGGGGCGCGGCCCCCTCGGGCGGTGCCTCACCCGACGGCGGCAGCTCCTGCTGCCAGTAGCCGGGCAACTGTTTGGTGTCGTTCACACCGGAGGTCCATTGCGAGCCATACCCGCCGTAGGTGGGCGCGTAGGGCCCCGCCTGGTCGGCATATGCGGGGTCGACGGGCGGATACGGGTAACCCTGCCGCCCGGCCGGTCCTGACCCCGATAGAGGGGGACTAAACCGCTCGGGTCGACGTGGATCGTTCATGTCCACCTCATGGCTTGCAGGGTACCTGGGCCGGGCGGTTCGGCGGTGAGACTCCGAAGTACGCGACTCAGGGGCAGGAATTGCCAGCACTGAGCGCCGCAACCGTCATCGCCCGCATGACCGCGCGTGACCGCGTCGCGCGAGCCGGTCGCGACCGCGTATCGTCCGCCGACTTCATGCTGTGCGGTGTCGAGTTCAGCAGGCCGAACACCGCGTGGGCCGTCAGCCGGGCGTCAGCCTCGGCCAGCTTGGGATTGAGCTCACGCAGTACACCCACCCAAACCTCGACATATTGACGCTGCGCCTTGCGGACCTGCTTTTCGGCGGCCTCGGGCAGGTGGGCCAGGTCCCGATCCTGGATCCGGATCAGGTCGGGTTCACCGAGGGCGAAGTCGAGGTGGAAGTCGATGAGCTCGTCCAACGCGGCCGTCGCGTCGGCATTGCGGGCTCGCGCGCTGCGGGCGCCGGCGAGCAAGCGGGTGCTGATCCCCACCAGCAACTCGACCAGCATCGACTCCTTGTTGGGGAAGTGGCGATAGATCGCCGGGCCACTGACCCCGGCGGCCGCCCCGATGTCTTCCAGGCGCACCGCGAGGAAGCCGCGCTCGGCGAAGAGCCGTTCGGCGGCCGACAGGAGTTGCAAGCGCCGGTCGGACTTCAACTGGCTCCGGCGATTTGGGGCGTCGGCCTGGCCCTCTGGCGCGGATGCAGTCACGGCGGGCCTCCGTCCGTTCGGTTAATCGTCACTAACTTAGCACGAGCGGCCCGGTTACAGATGTCCGAGAAGGGTTTACGGTTGGTAACCGAACAAGCCGGAGGCGCCGTGGCACACCTTTCATACGACCGGGGGCCGAGCGATCCACCGTTGCTCGAAACGACGATCGGGGCCAACCTCGCCGCCACGGCCGCCGAGCATCCGCAATGCGACGCACTCGTCGACATGGCCGCGGGGCAACGCTGGAGCTACGCCGAGTTGCTGGCCTCCGTGCGCAGGTTGGCAACGGGATTGGTGGGTGCCGGAATTCGCCGGGGCGATCGCGTCGGGATCTGGGCGCCCAACCGGTGGGAGTGGGTGCTCGTCCAGTACGCGACCGCCGAGATCGGCGCGACGCTGGTCACCATCAACCCGGCCTACCAGGAACGCGAATTGCACTATGCGCTAAGGCAATCCGGGGTCGCGATGGTGATCGCCGCCCGCGATTTCAAGACTACCGACTATGCCGCCATGCTGCGCGAGGTGGCTCAGCACTGCCCGGACCTGAGCGACGTGGTGCTCCTGGACGGCGAGCGCTGGGCCGAGCTGGCCGCCACCGATGCCGACCCGACAAGGCTGGCGGACATCGCGGCCGGCCTGGTTTGCCGCGACCCGGTCAACATCCAATACACCTCCGGCACAACGGGATACCCGAAGGCGGCGACGCTGACCCACCGCAGCATCCTGAACAACGGCTACCTGGTCGGCGAGTTGCTCGGGTACACCGCGCGGGATCGGATCTGCATCCCGGTGCCCTTCTATCACTGCTTCGGCATGGTGATGGGCAACCTGGCGGCAACCAGCCACGGCGCGTGCATGGTGATTCCGGCGCCGGGTTTCGACCCCGCCGCTACGCTGCGGGCGGTGCAGGCCGAACGCTGTACCAGCCTCTACGGCGTTCCGACGATGTTCATCGCCGAGCTCGGCCTGCCAGATTTCGACGACTACGAATTGGGCAGCCTGCGCACCGGGATCATGGCCGGCTCGCCGTGCCCGGTCGAGGTGATGCGCAAGGTGATCGAGCGCATGCACATGCCGGGCGTCTCCATCTGCTACGGCATGACCGAAACATCGCCGGTATCAACCCAGACTCGCATCGACGACTCACTGGAACGGCGGGTCGCGACGGTCGGCCGGGTGGGCCCGCATCTGGAGGTCAAGGTGGTGGACGCGACGGGCGGGCACACCGTGCCGCGCGGGGTGGCGGGCGAGTTCTGCACGCGGGGCTATTCGGTGATGGCCGGGTATTGGAACGACCCGGAGCGGACCGCCGAGGTTATCGACGCGGACGGCTGGATGCACACGGGGGACCTGGCCGTGATGGACGAATGCGGCTATGTCCAGATCACCGGTCGCATCAAGGACCTCATCGTCCGCGGCGGGGAGAACATCTCACCGCGCGAGATCGAAGAGTTCCTGTACACCCACCCCGACGTCGTCGACGCCCAGGTCATCGGGGTGCCCGACGAACGGTATGGCGAGGAGGTCATGGCGGTGGTGATGCTGCGCCCTGGAGCGCCGGCGCTGACCATCGAGGGCCTGCGCGACTTCTGCGCCGGGCGGATCGCGCACTTCAAGGTCCCGCGCTACCTGCGGGTCGTCGACGAGTTCCCGATGACCGTCACCGGCAAGGTGCGCAAGACCGAGATGCGCGAGCAGGCGATCGAGTACCTGCGTGACCAGGGCTGAGCGCCCTGGACGCCGCGTGCTCGGCGATGGTATTCTCACGCCAGTTAATGAGGATTAACTGAAATCAGGAGGCTGCTGCGGCGATGGACAAGGTGGTCACCTCACCTACGGCGGCTGCCGACGCCGTGGCCGACATAACCGACGGGTCGTCCTTGGCGGTCGGCGGATTCGGGTTCTGCGGCATCCCGGAGGCGCTGATCTCGGCGCTGGTCGACTCCGGCGTGCGCGACCTGGAGACGGTGTCCAACAATTGCGGCGGTTACGGTGTCGGCCTGGAAGCGCTGTTGCACCACAAGCGAATTCGCCGGGCCGTCGCCTCCTACGTCGGCGACAACAGGGAATTCGCCCGCCAGTTCCTCGCCGGCGAGCTCGAGGTCGAGCTCACCCCGCAGGGCACTCTGGCGGAGCGGCTGCGCGCCGGCGGGATGGGAATCCCGGCCTTCTACACGCCCGCAGGGGTCGGCACCCCGGTCGCCGACGGCGGCTTGCCGTGGCGCTACGACGCTTCGGGTGGGGTGGCCGTGATGTCGCCGCCCAAGGAGACTCGCGAGTTCGACGGCGTCACCTACGTTCTCGAGCGGGCGATCCGCACCGACTTCGCCTTGGTGCACGCGTGGCAGGGCGACCGGCACGGCAACCTCGTCTACCGGGCGGCCGCCGCCAACTTCAATCCCGATTGCGCGACGGCCGGCAGGATCACCATCGCCGAGGTCGAACACCTCGTCGAGCCCGGGGAGATCGACCCGGCCGCGGTGCACACCCCGGGCGTCTTCGTGCACCGGGTCGTCCACGTGCCCAATCCCGCCAAGCCGATCGAGAAGGTCACGGTGCGCCCGTGAGCTGGACGAGGGAGGGCCTGGCCGCGCGGGTGGCCGCCGAATTCGAGGACGGCCAGTACGTCAACCTCGGCATCGGCCTGCCCACTCTGATCCCGAACCACATCCCCGACGGGGTCACGGTCGTCATCCACTCGGAGAACGGGATACTCGGGGTCGGGCCGTATCCCAGGCCCGACGACGTCGACGCGGATCTGATCAACGCGGGCAAGGAAACGGTCACCACGATGCCGGGTGCGGCGTTCTTCGGCTCCTCGACCTCGTTCGGGATCATCCGCGGCGGGCACCTCGACGTCGCGGTGCTCGGCGCCATGCAGGTCTCGGCGACCGGCGACCTGGCCAACTGGATGATTCCGGGAAAGCTGGTCAAGGGCATGGGCGGCGCGATGGACCTGGTGCACGGCGCCCGCAAGGTGATCGTGATGATGGAGCACACCGCCAAGGACGGCAGCCCGAAAGTCGTTGAGCGGTGCACCCTTCCGCTGACCGGCGTCGGCTGCGTCGACCGCATCATCACCGACCTCGCCGTCATCGACGTGCACGACGACGGCCTGCACCTCGTCGAGACCGCCCCCGAGGTCTCGGTCGACGAGGTGATCGCCAAAACCGAACCGCCCCTGACACCGGCGACCACCGGGAGGCCCACATGAGCACCGCCGTCACCACCGCGCCGTCGTTCGCCGACGAGCACCGGCGGCTGGTCGCCGAATTGAACGCCAAGCTGGCCGCCGCCGCGCTGGGCGGCAACGAACGCGCGCGGGAACGCCACGTCAGCCGCGGCAAGCTGCTGCCCCGCGAGCGGGTGGACCGCCTGCTCGACCCCGGCAGCCCGTTTTTGGAGCTGGCCCCGCTGGCGGCCGGCGGCATGTACGACGACGAGTCCCCTGGAGCCGGGATCATCACCGGGATCGGCCGGGTATCCGAGCGCGAGTGCGTGATCGTCGCCAACGACGCGACCGTCAAGGGCGGCACCTACTACCCGATGACGGTCAAAAAGCACCTGCGCGCGCAGGAAGTCGCGTTGCAGAATCGGCTGCCGTGCATCTACCTGGTCGACTCCGGCGGCGCGTTTCTGCCGCGCCAGGACGAGGTCTTTCCCGACCGCGAGCATTTCGGCCGGATCTTCTACAACCAGGCAACCATGAGCGCCAAGGGGATTCCGCAAGTGGCCGCGGTGTTGGGGTCGTGCACGGCGGGCGGCGCCTATGTGCCGGCGATGAGCGACGAGGCCGTCATCGTGCGTGAGCAGGGCACCATCTTTCTCGGCGGTCCGCCGTTGGTCAAAGCCGCCACCGGTGAGATCGTCTCGGCCGAGGAACTCGGCGGCGGCGACCTGCACTCGCGCGTCTCCGGCGTCACCGACCACCTTGCCGACGACGACGAGGACGCGCTGCGGATCATCCGGTCCATCGCGGCCACCTTCGGGCCGCGCGAGCCCGCCCAGTGGGAGGTGCAACCGTCGGTCGAGCCCAGGCACCCGCAGACGGAGCTCTACGACGTGGTGCCACCGGATCCCCGCGTGCCCTACGACGTGCACGAGGTCATCGTGCGCCTGGTCGACGGCAGCGAATTCAGCGAATTCAAGGCGAATTACGGCAAGACGCTGGTGACGGCCTTCGCGCGCATCCAGGGCCATCCCGTGGGCATCGTCGCCAACAACGGCGTGCTGTTCAGCGAATCGGCTTTGAAGGGCGCGCATTTCATCGAGCTGTGCGACAAGCGCAGGATTCCGCTGCTGTTTCTGCAGAACATCGCCGGGTTCATGGTCGGCCGCGACTACGAGGCCGGCGGCATCGCCAAGCACGGCGCCAAGATGGTCACAGCCGTGGCCTGCGCCCGGGTGCCCAAGCTGACCGTCGTCATCGGCGGCTCCTACGGAGCAGGCAACTACTCGATGTGTGGACGCGCGTATTCACCACGCTTCCTGTGGATGTGGCCCAACGCCCGCATCTCGGTGATGGGCGGCGAGCAGGCCGCGTCGGTGCTGGCGACCGTACGCGGCGAGCAGCTCAGCGCGGCGGGCAAACCGTGGTCGGCCGACGACGAGGAGGCGTTCAAGGCGCCCATCCGGGCGCAGTACGAGGACCAGGGCAACCCCTACTACTCGACGGCGCGATTGTGGGACGACGGCATCATCGACCCGGCCGACACCAGAACGGTTCTCGGGCTTGCCCTTTCGGCGTGCGCCCATGCGCCGCTGGAACCGGTCTCCTACGGCGTATTCCGGATGTGAGGCGATGTTCGACACCGTATTAGTGGCCAACCGCGGCGAGATCGCGGTGCGGGTGATCCGCACGCTGCGCCGGCTCGGCATCCGATCGGTCGCCGTCTACAGCGACCCCGACGCCGCCGCGCGGCACGTGCTCGAGGCCGACACCGCCGTGCGCCTCGGGCCCGCCGCGGCGCGGGAAAGCTACCTGGACATCGACAAGGTCGTCGACGCCGCGGTGCGCACCGGGTCCCAGGCGATCCACCCGGGCTACGGGTTCCTCTCGGAGAACGCGCATTTCGCCGCGGCGTGCGAGCGCGCCGGCGTGGTGTTCCTGGGCCCGCCGCCTCGGGCGATCGAGGTGATGGGCGACAAGATCACCGCGAAGAACGCCGTGGCCGCCTTCGACGTCCCGGTGGTGCCCGGGGTGGCCAAGCCGGGCCTGACCGATGACGATCTCGTCGCCGCCGCCGACGAGATCGGCTATCCGGTGTTGATCAAGCCGTCGGCCGGCGGCGGTGGCAAGGGCATGCGGCTGGTCGAGGGCCCCGCGCGGCTGCGTGAGGCGCTGGTGGGTGCGCGACGGGAGGCCGCCTCCTCGTTCGGCGACGACACGCTGTTCCTGGAGCGGTTTGTGTTGCGGCCCAGGCATATCGAGGTGCAGGTGCTCGCTGACACGCACGGCAACGTGGTTCATCTGGGCGAGCGCGAGTGCAGCCTGCAACGGCGCCACCAGAAGGTCATCGAGGAGGCGCCCTCGCCGCTGCTCGATCCCGCGACACGCGCGCGCATCGGCGCCGCGGCCTGCAACACCGCCCGCAGCGTGGATTACGTCGGCGCCGGGACGGTGGAGTTCATCGTCTCCGCGGAGCGTCCCGACGAGTTCTTCTTCATGGAGATGAACACCCGCCTGCAGGTGGAGCATCCGGTCACCGAGGCGGTCACGGGCCTGGACCTGGTGGAGTGGCAGCTGCGGGTGGCCGCCGGCGAGAAGCTGGGGTTCGCCCAGGACGACATCGAACTGCGCGGGCACGCGATCGAGGCCCGCGTGTACGCCGAGGATCCCGCGCGCGGGTTCCTGCCCACCGGCGGCGAGGTGCTCGCGGTGTCCGAACCGTCGGGTGCCGGCGTGCGGGTGGACTCGTCGCTGCTGGCCGGCACGCGGGTCGGCAGCGACTACGACCCGATGCTGAGCAAGGTCATCGCGCACGGCGACGATCGCGAGGAGGCGCTCGCGAAACTCGATCGGGCACTGGGGCAAACCGTGATCCTCGGCGTGCAGACGAACGTCGAATTCCTCCGCTTCCTGCTGGCCGACGACCGGGTGCGCGCCGGTGATCTGGACACCGCGCTGCTCGACGAGCGGCTGACGGACTTCGCGCCGGCGCCGGCGCCCGACGACGTGCTCGCCGCAGGCGGGCTGTACCGCCAGTGGGTTCTGGCGCGCCGCGGCCGGGGCAACCCGTGGGCGGTGCCGACGGGATGGCGGGTCGGTGGTGGCGCCGCGCCGGTGCGCACCGCGATGCGCACCCCGCTGCGCAGCGAGACGGTGTCGGTGTGGGGAACGCCCGAGGCCGCCCGGGTTCAGGTCGGCGAGGGCGAGATCGTCTCCGCCAGCGCGGAACTCGACGGCGCACGGATGAGCGCGACGCTGGGCGGCCGGCGCCGCGACTACTGGTGGGCCGAGGCCGACCGGCACCTGTGGATCGCCGACGAGCGGGGAACCTGGCACCTGCGCGAGGCCGAGGAGCACAAGATTCACCGCGCGGCGGGCGAGCGGCCGGCCGAGGTCGTCAGCCCCATGCCCGGCAACGTGATCGCCGTGCAGGTCAGCTCCGGCGACGAGGTCTCCGAGGGCGACGTGATCGTCGTCGTCGAGGCGATGAAGATGGAACATTCTCTGCCCGCACCGGTTTCGGGTCGAGCGGAGCTGCTGGTGTCGGTCGGCGATCAGGTGAAAGTCGACCAGGTGCTGGCTCGAATTAAGGACGGATCATGACGACAACAATTACTACGATTTCCGGGGGAACGT
Organism: Mycobacterium sp. UM_CSW; assembly: GCF_000455205.1. GTDB lineage: Bacteria > Actinomycetota > Actinomycetes > Mycobacteriales > Mycobacteriaceae > Mycobacterium. Next base: position 44,278 of record NZ_AUWQ01000013.1, read on the forward strand.
TACCCAAGGAATACGAGGACCTTCGCGACACCGTCGCCGACTTCGCGCGGACCGTGGTCGCGCCGGTGTCGGCCAAACACGATGAGGAACACAGCTTCCCGTACGAGGTCGTCGCCAAAATGGCCGAGATGGGCCTGTTCGGGCTGCCCTTCCCGGAGGAGTACGGCGGCATGGGCGGCGACTACTTCGCGCTGGCGCTCGCGCTAGAAGAACTCGGCAAGGTCGACCAGTCGGTGGCCATCACGCTGGAGGCCGGCGTCGGGCTCGGCGCGATGCCGATCTACCGGTTCGGCACCGAGGAGCAGAAGCAGAAATGGCTGCCGGACCTGACCGCCGGCCGGGCGCTGGCGGGTTTCGGGCTGACCGAGCCGGGTGCCGGCTCCGACGCGGGGGCCACCCGCACCACCGCCCGGCTCGACGACGGTGAGTGGGTGATCAACGGCAGCAAGCAATTCATCACCAACTCCGGCACCGACATCACGTCGCTGGTCACCGTCACCGCGGTCACCGGAACGCTCGCGGGTGACAAGAAGGAGATCTCGACGATCATCGTGCCCAGCGGCACACCGGGTTTCACCGTCGAACCGGTCTACAACAAGGTCGGCTGGAACGCGTCGGACACCCACCCGCTGAGCTTCGCCGACGCCCGCGTCCCGGAGGAGAACCTGTTGGGTGCCCGCGGGACCGGCTACGCGAACTTCCTGTCCATTCTGGACGAGGGCCGCATCGCGATCGCCGCGCTGGCGACCGGGGTCGCGCAGGGCTGCGTCGATGAAAGCGTCAAGTACGCCAAGGAACGCCAGTCGTTCGGCCAACCGATCGGCTCGTACCAGGCGATCAGCTTCAAGATCGCCCGGATGGAAGCCCGCGCGCATGTGGCCCGCACGGCGTATTACGAGGCCGCCGCGAAGATGTTGGCGGGCAAGCCCTTCAAGAAGGAGGCGGCGATCGCGAAAATGGTCTCCTCCGAGGCCGCGATGGACAACGCCCGCGACGCCACCCAGATCCACGGCGGCTACGGCTTCATGAACGAATATCCGGTGGCGCGCCACTACCGCGACAGCAAGATCCTCGAGATCGGTGAAGGCACTACGGAAGTGCAGCTGATGCTGATCGCGCGATCGTTGGGGCTGTCGTGACGCGCGCCGGCGACGATGCAGTGGGGGTGCCCCCAGCCGCGCAGCAGCGAGGGGGACGGAGCGACGAGCAGGAGAGGCGCTCATGACGGAACCCCGGTCGATCATCCAGCGGGGCTTGTGGTTTGAGGAGTTCGAGGTCGGCACGACCTACCTGCACCGGCCCGGCCGCACCGTCACCGAGGCCGACAACGTGTTGTTCACCACGCTGACGATGAACACCCAGTCGCTGCACCTGGACGCGGCGTGGGCCGCCGAGCAGCCGGGCTTCCGCGGCGAGCGGCTGGTGAACTCGATGTTCACCCTCTCCACGCTGGTGGGGCTGTCGGTGGCGCAGTTGACGCTCGGCACGATCGTCGCCAACCTCGGCTTCTCCGAGGTGTCGTTCCCCAAGCCCGTCTTCCACGGCGACACCCTGTACGCCGAGACCGTGTGCACCGACAAGCGCGAGTCGAAGAGCCGGCCCGGCGAGGGCATCGTCACCCTCGAGCACACGGGCCGCAACCAGCACGGCGACGTCGTGGCGCGGGCGGTGCGGACCACTCTGGTACAAAAGCGGCCAGACACAGAGGAGTCGTGATGGACCTGCGCGCCGCCGGGCCGGCCTGGTTGTTCTGCCCGGCCGACCGTCCCGAGCGTTTCGCCAAGGCCGCCGCCGCGGCCGACGTCGTGATCCTCGACCTCGAGGACGGCGTGGCCGAAGCCGACAAGCCCGCCGCCCGCAAGGCGCTACGGGAAACCCCGCTGAACCCCGAGCGCACCGTGGTGCGGATCAACGCCGCCGGCACCGACGAGTACGCCCGCGACCTGGAGGCCCTGGCCGAGACCGCCTACACCACGGTCATGCTCTCCAAGACCGAGTCGGCCGCGCAGGTGACCGCGCTGGCGCCGCGTCAGGTGGTCGCGCTGATCGAGACGCCGCGCGGCGCGGTGTTCGTCGCCGAGATCGCCGCGGCCGAGGGCACCACCGCCGTGATGTGGGGTGCCGAGGACCTGGTCGCCACCCCCGGCGGCAACTCCAGCCGGCTGGCCGACGGCACCTATCGCGACGTCGCCCGGCACGTGCGGTCGGCCGCCCTGCTCGCGGCGTCCGCTTTCGGCCGGATCGCGCTCGACGCCGTCCATTTGGACATCCGCGACATCGACGGCCTGCGGGCCGAGGCCGACGACGCCGTCGCCGTCGGTTTCGACGCGACCGTCTGCATCCACCCCAGCCAGGTCGCCGTCGTGCGGGAGGCCTACCGCCCCAGCGAGGAGAAGCTGGACTGGGCGCGACGGGTGCTGGCGGCAGCGCGCTCGGAGCGCGGCGTGTTCGCGTTCGAGGGACAGATGGTCGACTCGCCGGTGCTCAAGCACGCGGAGACGTTGCTGCGGCGGGCGGGCGAGTCCGCATCGGAGTAAAGCGCGACACGTTTTCCCCTCAGCCGTGATCAACGAGGTGTCTTCGTATTTGGGCGCATAATGGGGGATAAGCCAGTCTCGCGGCGAGCGCAGGCTCTCGCGTAGCTGGCGATCGCCAAGGAGGCGGTATGACGGAATTCGCGCAGAAGCCGATGACCGTCGACCTCGAGCCGGTCCAACTCATCGCCGCCGACGGCACGCAGACCGCCGAGCGCCGCTACGGCCGCGACCTTCCGCCGGAGACGCTGTGCTGGCTCTACGAGATGATGATCGTCACCCGCGAGCTCGACACCGAGTTCGTCAACCTGAAGCGCCAAGGGCAACTGGCGCTGTTCGCGTCGTGCCGCGGCCAGGAAGCCGCCCAGGTCGGCGCCGCGGCGTGTCTGCGCAAGACCGACTGGCTGTTTCCGCAATACCGTGAGCTCGGCGCGTATCTGGTGCGCGGCATCCCGCCCGGGCACGTGGGGGCGGCGTGGCGGGGAACGTGGCATGGCGGCCTCGATTTCACCAAGAAATGCTGCGCCCCAATGTCCATCGCGATCGGCACGCAGACGCTGCACGCCGTCGGCGCGGCGATGGCCGCGCAACGCCTGGGGGAGGATTCGGTCACGGTGGCCTTCCTCGGCGACGGCGCCACCAGCGAGGGCGACGTGCACGAGGCGTTGAACTTCGCTGCCGTCTTCGCGACGCCGTGCGTGTTCTACGTGCAGAACAACCAGTGGGCGATCTCGGTTCCGGTGTCCAAGCAGACGGCCGCACCTTCCATCGCGCACAAGGCAATTGGCTACGGAATGCCCGGGATCCGGGTGGACGGCAACGACGTCCTGGCGTGCTACGCGGTGACGGCCGAGGCGGCCGCCCGGGCGCGAGCCGGTAGCGGCCCGACGTTGATCGAGGCGGTCACCTACCGGCTCGGCCCGCACACCACCGCCGACGATCCGAGCCGGTACCGGACCCAGGACGAAGTGGACCGGTGGGAGGCTCTGGACCCGATCCCGCGCTACCGCACGTACTTACAGGGCCAGGGCGTGTGGTCGCAACGCCTGGAGGATCGGGTCGTCGCGCGTGGCAAGCGGATGCGGGCCGAACTGCGCCAGGCGGTGTTCGACGCACCCGACTTCGACGTCGACGAGGTGTTCACCACGGTGTACGCCGAGATCACGCCCGGGCTGGAGACGCAGCGCCAACAGCTGCTGGCCGAACTGGGGAGGCTCGAATGACCCAGCTCGCCGAGCCTCCGCGCCTGCCTGCCCTTGATGCGGCAACCGGAGCGCAACAGCTGACCATGGTGCAGGCGCTGAACCGCGCGCTGCACGACGCGATGGTCGCCGACGATCGCGTCCTGGTGTTCGGCGAGGACGTCTCCGTCGAAGGCGGGGTCTTCCGGGTGACCGAAGGGCTCGCCGAAACCTTCGGCGAGGAGCGGTGTTTCGACACGCCCCTGGCGGAGTCGGCCATCATCGGCATCGCGGTCGGACTGGCGCTGCGCGGATTTGTCCCGGTGCCGGAGATCCAGTTCGACGGATTCTCCTACCCAGCCTTCGATCAGGTGGTCAGCCACCTGGCCAAGTACCGCACCCGCACCCGTGGCGAGATCAACATGCCCGTCACCGTCCGGATCCCGTCATTCGGCGGAATCGGTGCGGCCGAACATCATTCGGACTCCACCGAGTCCTACTGGGCGCACACCGCCGGCTTGAAGGTGGTGGTGCCGTCCAGCCCGGCCGACGCCTATTGGCTGCTCCGCCACGCGATCGCCTGCCCCGACCCGGTGATGTACCTGGAGCCGAAGCGGCGCTACCAGGGCCGGGACTTGGTCGACGTGAGGCGGCCGGAACCGCCGGTCGGGCAGGCGATGGTGCGGCGCCCGGGCCGGGACGTAACCGTCATAACGTACGGCAGCCTGGTGAGCACCGCCGTGGCCACCGCGGAAGACGCCCAGCGCCAACGTGATTGGAGCCTGGAGGTCATCGATCTGCGGTCACTGGTCCCGCTGGACTTCGACACGATCGCTGCGTCGATCCATCGGACCGGGCGCTGCGTGGTGTTGCACGAAGGACCGCGCAGCCTGGGCTACGGGGCCGGCCTGGCCGCCCGCATCCAGGAGGAGATGTTCTACGAGCTGGAGGCACCGGTGCTGCGCGCCTGTGGTTTTGACACGCCCTATCCGCCGGCCCGGTTGGAAAGGCTGTGGTTACCCGGCCCCGACCGGCTGCTGGACTGCGTCGAGCGCGTGCTGAGCCTGCCGTGAGCACCGACGAGCGCGTCAAGCCGTTCCGGGTTCCCGACCTCGGCGAGGGGCTGGAAGAGGTGACGGTGTCGTGCTGGTACGTCGCTGCCGGCGACGAGGTCGAGCTGAACCAGGTCTTGTGTTCGGTGGAGACCGCCAAGGCCGAGGTGGAAATCCCGAGCCCGTACGCCGGGCGAATCGTCGAGACCAATGGGGCCGAGGGCGATGTGCTCAAGGTCGGCGCGGTGCTGGTCCGCATCGACACCGCGCCCGCCGCCAGCAACGGACAGGCCGCGGCGCCCACGCTGGTCGGCTACGGCGCCGACGCGGCCGTCGACGCGAGCCGACGGGCCGCCCGGCCGCTCGTCGCCCCACCCGCGCGCAAGCTGGCCAAGGAACTCGCGGTCGACCTCGCGTCGATCCGGCGCGATCCGGGTGAGGTCATCACCCGCGCTGATGTGCTGGCGGCCGCCCGCGGGACGGGGCGAGACATTCGGCCGGTCCGCGGCGTGCAGGCCCGGATGGCCGAGAAGATGGCGTTGTCCCACAAGGAAATCCCGGCCGCCACGGTCAGCGTCGACGTTGACTGCAGCGCGCTGTTGCGGCTGCGCGACCGTTGTCGCCCCGCTCACCCGGAGATCACGCCGTTCGTGCTGACGCTGCGGCTTCTCGTTATCGCCCTGGGCCGCAACCTGATTCTCAACTCGACCTGGGTCGACTCGCCCGAAGGCCCGCAGGTGCAGGTCCATCGAGCCGTGCATCTGGGGTTCGGCGTGGCCACCGAGCGGGGGCTGCTGGTCCCGGTGATCACCGACGCGCAGAACAAGACGACCCGCGAACTGGCCAGCAGGACAGCCGAATTGATCGCCGGCGCGCGGGAGGGCAGCCTGACACCCGCGGAGTTGCTCGGCTCGACGTTCACCGTGTCGAACTTCGGAGCGCTGGGCGTGGACGACGGCGTGCCGGTGATCAACCATCCGGAGGCGGCGATCCTGGGCATGGGAGCAATCAGGCCACGACCGGTGGTGGTGGGGGATGAGGTTGTTGTCCGGTCGACGATGAGCTTGACATGCGTGTTCGATCACCGCATCGCGGACGGGGCCCAGGTGGCGCAATTTATCTGCGCACTCAGGGATCTGATCGAGTCGCCCGAGACCGCCCTGCTGGACCTGTAGGCGTCAGGAGGACGCCGGCGTCTGCTTGATTTCTATCTTGTCGGTTTCCGTGTATCCCGCGGGTCGGCCGCAGGCGGGCAGGACGTAGGTTTGTTGGGCCGTTCCGGTGAGGGTGTTGGGATCCCACGTCATGTGCGAATTCGATCCGTACTGGGTGTAAGAACCGTCCGCGCAACTGATGTTGTTGAGCGTGTCGAGCACCCATTGGCCGTCGACCAACCGAGCCTGGCTGCCGCCGGCCCCAGCTTTTATCCAGATGCATCCGTCGCCACAGGAGTTGACGGTCCAACTGGTGGTCAGGGTTCCGCCGGAAGGCGTGGTCGCGGTCAAGGTGTAACTGCCGTCCATCGTCGGTGTGTCGGCCCACGCGGTACCGGCCGCGCCGACGACACAACCGGCGAACATAGCGGTTGCTACCAACCCCCGTGCGATTGCCATGCTCTCGCTCCCGTCTGCACCCGATCACGCGCGTCGGGCGCTTTTGATGGTGTATCACAGGTTGCGCGTCACCGCGATTTGAAAGCCGACTGGCGGCGACAAATGCGCAGGTCAGCGCGGTGGTTGCCTGGCTGGTGTCGCGCCGGAAGCGGCGACGAGGGAGAATCGTCTCCTCGCGTTTACCTGCGCCACTGCGGCGCAGCGCAACGGAAAAGGGGCGGGGAGCGCCATGAAGACACCAGCAGCGGCCGCGATTGCCATCGGCATGGCATTCGCAGCGACGCCGCTCGCTCATGCCGACGACCCGTGGATCGCCATGGCGATCTCGGACTCCACGGGGAAGATCAAGTTCACCACTGGGGGAAGCAGCCAATCCGACGCGGAGAAGACGGTGATGTCGGCATGTCGCAATACGATCAGCGACTGTCGCCTGTTGGCCAGCGGGCCGGGCGGGTGCGTGGCGATCGCCATGCCCCCGGCGCACACCAGATACTTCGGCGGCTGGGGTGCCACACGTGAGGACGCGGAGGCGGCCGCTGTGGCGAACTCCGCCGGCGGGACGGTTTTGAAGGACCACACCCATTGCGCGGGGGATCCCACCGGCTAGTGCTCAACCCGAAACTTAACTGACTGCGATGCCCCTCGGCATGTCGCACGTCCGCGGGACGTGGTAGGCGGCTAACGGCGCCGCGCCGCGGCCAATCTGCTTGCGAATTCCGGCGATTGGATGGAGCCCGCCTGCGGGCCGAGCTCCGTGCGCATGGCGAGGTCGTGCTGCTCGGTGTCCACCGATCCCGGGTTGATCGTGGCGCGCATGGTCGCCTTGGTCGCCAGCACCACGTCACGGGGAGCCGCCGCGGGACCCGCGGCCAGCTCCAGCGCAGCGGCGACGGGATCGTCGGCGACACTGAGCGCCAATCCGTGCCGCACAGCGGATTCGGCGTCGAAGCGCATCCCGAACAACAGGGCAGCGCGCGCGACCTGGGGACCCACCGCGCGTTGCAGCATCCAGGTCGCGCCCCCTCCGGGGTGGAGGCCGAGCTTTTGGAAACGGGCGTCGAACAACGCGCCCGGCCCCGCGATGCGCACGTCGGCGGCCAAGGCCAGGTTCAGGCCCGCGCCGACGGCCGCCCCGTTGACGGCGGCGATTGTGGGCAACCGGCAGTTGCCCACGGCCATGAAGCCGTCGTAGATGCGCCGCAGCCCCGATTCCGCCGCACCCGCACCGGCGGCGCCCAGGGCGCTGAGGTCGGCGCCGGCGCAAAACGCCTTGCCTGCGCCGGTGACCACGACGGCGTGCACGTCGGCATCGGCCTCGGCCCGCTCCACAGCCTCGCGCAGGAGCGCCGACATCTCGTCGGTGAAGGCGTTGCGCCGATCGGGGTCATTGACGGTGATGAGCGCGACGCGGGCGTCGACGCTGTACAGGACGGGGTCGGACTGGCTCACCCGGATAACGGTACTTGGCGCGCTCACCGGCCCAAACGCCCGCCAAGGATCCATTGAGGATCCCTCAAGCACTCCCGCCGATGCTCGGTTTACGAGAAACGAGCGATCCGGCGTCAGACGGGAGGAGCACCCATGCACACCACGGCGGAGAAGAAAGCGAACAGGAAACTCGGATTCCTCCGGTTGGCGATGGTGTCTTCCGCCACCGCGATCATCATCGCGATCGGTATGGCGGTCGCCTACTTCAACCTCCCGGCCGCGGGCCACCCGTGCTCCGTACGGAACGCCACCGCCCGCGATGCCGCCGGACGCACCATGTGGTGCAACCCGACGATGGCGGCGGGCCACGACGCGGTCTGGCAGTACGCGCCGGGCGCTTAGCAACTAGGTGAAGTCGATCCGGACGGACACCGGCGTCGTCTCCAACGCCTTTACCATCTTGGCCGCCAGCCGTCCGAACTTGCGGGCGCGCGCGACGACGTCGTCGTCCGGCCGGAATGTCGCGACCCCGGTGCGCCACTGATTGCCCTGTCGCAGGCGAACATTCGGGTTGTCGGCGATGTTCTTGCCCCAGCCGGACCGGCTGCCGTGCTGACAGATAACCCACGCGCCGTCGTCGTCGAATTGGGCCGACACCGGAACCCGACGCGCCTGGCCGGTCTTGCGGCCGATGGTTTCCAGTTCGGTGGCCATGGCGGTGCGCACCCCGAGCGCGCTCAGCCCCTTCACGGCCGGGTTGAGCAGATAGCGTCCGATCGCACGTTCCCTGCGGAACTTTCGCAGCGTCTTCTGCTCGTTGGTGCTCGTCATGGCGTTGAGGCTAGTAGACCGATTGGTATAGTTCAAGCCTTAGGGGCAACGAAAGGCGGCGAGATATGTCGGCGCGGGAGGCTCTCATCGCCAGCGTCACGGGATTGGTGCGACGGCGGGGAGTCGCCGGAACGGGCCTCAACGCGCTGCTGGAGGACAGCGGAGTCGCCCGCAGGACCGTCTACCTGAACTTTCCCGGCGGCAAGGCCGAGCTCGTCGCCGAAGCCACCCGCCTGGCGGGGGACGAGTTGACGGCGGTGATCCGGTCGGGAGACGACGGCGGCGATCCCGCCGAGGCGGTCCAGACCTTCATCGACGCGTGGAAGGCGCAGCTGACGGCGACGCAGCTCCAAGCGGGCTGCCCGATTGTGGCAGCCGTCCTCGGTCGCTCCGAAGCGCCGGCGGCCGCGGAGGCGGCCCGCGAGGCCTTTGGTGACTGGCAGACGATCCTCGCCGACCGGCTGGTGAGCTCCGGCGCCGATCGTGACAACGCACGCTCACTGGCGACCCTCACGGTCGCCGCCATCGAAGGCGCCGTCATCCTCGCGATCGCGACGCAGTCGACCGATGCGCTCGACGACGTCGGACGTCACCTGATCGAGGTCATGAGGCTGCACCTGCCCGCGTAGCAGCCGGGCGCCGAAGCGAAAACGCACGTGCTCAACCGCGCGCCAGCGGCTTTTCTGGGCTGGGCGGTTTCGCCGACGCCCCGTGCGTTCATCGGTATCGTCAAGCTGTGCTTGAGCATTCCATTCCCGAGGTCCTGCGGGAGCGTGCCAGCTCGCGGCCCAACGACCTGGCGTTCACCTATGTCGATTACGAGAACGACTGGGAGGGCGTTGCGGAAAGCCTGACGTGGTCACAGCTGTATCGCCGCACGCTGAACCTCGCACGTGAGCTCAAAACCTGCGGGTCTACCGGCGACCGCGCCGTCATCCTGGCGCCGCAGGGGCTCGAGTACGTCGTCGGCTTTCTCGGCGCGCTGCAGGCCGGTCAGATCGCGGTTCCGCTGTCGATGCCGGTGGGTGGCGCCAGCGACGAGCGGGTCAGCGCCGTCCTGCATGACGCGTCGCCTTCGACGATTCTGACCACATCCGCTGCCGTGGACATCATCGCCGAGTACGCGAAGTCGGAGCCCGGTGCGCCATCGGTCGTCGAGGTCGATCGGCTGGATCTTGACTCTCGGCAAACGGTCGCCGCGGGCACCGACGGCGCGACGAGCATCGCGCACCTGCAATACACCTCCGGGTCGACCCGCACTCCCGCGGGAGTTGTCGTCTCGCACAAGAACATTCAGGTCAACTGCGAGCAGATCATGGCCATGTACTACGAGGCCGAGGGTGGGATGGCCCCGCCAGACACCACCGTGGTGTCGTGGCTGCCGCTCTTCCATGACATGGGTTTGATCCTGGGTATCGCCTTCCCGGTCCTGTGGGGATTCCCCACCGTGCTCACGAGCCCGCCGTCCTTCCTGCAGCGCCCGGCGCGGTGGATGCAAATGCTGGCCAGCAATCCGCACGCGTTCTCGGCGGCGCCCAACATCGCGTTCGAATTGGCGACGCGAAAGACGTCGGACGACGACCTGGCGGGGCTGGACCTCGGGGGCGTGCACACCATCCTCAACGGCGCCGAGCGTGTGAACCCCCCGACGCTGTGGCGCTTTGCGGACCGCTTCGCCCGCTTCAACTTCCGCCCCGAGGCGTTGCGTCCCTCCTACGGACTCGCGGAGGCCACGCTCGTGGTGGCGACCCGCCAGGCGGGTCACCCCCCGGTGACAGTGTCTTTCGATTCGGAGCAGATGACCGCCGGCCGTGGCGAGCGGTGCGCGGACGGTGCCGGTATCCCGCTGGTCAGTTATGGCATGCCGAAGTGGCCGATCGTGCGAATCGTCGACCCCGAGACGAGCATGGAGTGCCCGGAGGGAACGGTCGGCGAGATCTGGACGATCGGCGAGAACGTCTGCTCTGGCTATTGGCAGAAACCCGAAGAGACAGAACGTGTCTTCGGCAGAGCTATCGTCGGCGCGTCGGACGGCACACCGGAAGGGCCGTGGCTGCGGACGGGGGATCTGGGCTTCTACTCCGAAGGCGAGATGTTCATCGTCGGCCGGATCAAGGATCTCTTGATCGTCTACGGGCGCAACCATTCTCCCGACGACATCGAGGCGACGATCCAGGAGATCACCCGCGGCCGCTGCGTGGCGATCGCGGTTTCGGATGATGACGGTCCCGAGAAACTCGTCACAATCGTCGAACTCAAGCCCGGCGGCGATTCCGAAGAGGACGCGCTACGGTTGATCGCCACCCGGCGTGAAATCATCGCAGCGATATCGAGGACGCACGAACTGAGCGTCGCGGATCTCGTTCTGGTGCCCCCACATTCGATTCCCCTCACCACAAGCGGCAAGGTGAGGCGACGGGATTGCTCAAAGCTTTATCAGCAGGGCGCATTCACCCGTTTGGACGCGCACATCGGCCCGTCAAAGCCGCCCGCGGTCGAGGACACCGCCGCGGACGCAGGGGCCGACTCGGGATTGGCCCAACGTGTTCGCACGCTAAGCCAGCAGCAACACGACCTGCTGGTGGGGATGGTCTGCGCGCAGGCGGCGGCGGTGTTGGGGCGTCCGAGCCCGGACGACATCGACCGCGGGTCGGCGTTTCGCGACCTGGGTCTTGATTCGGTGAAAGCCACGGAATTGCTCGACCGGCTCAGGACCGAAACCGAGCTGCCGTTGCCGCCGACGCTGGCGTTCGACTATCCCACCCCCGACGAATTGGCCGCCCATTTAGCCCAGCTGCTGATCGGGCCGGTCGCGGCGGCCTCGCCGGTGGAGTCGCAGGTTGCGGTGGACGAGCCGATTGCGGTGGTGGGCATGGCGTGTCGGTTCCCGGGTGGGGTGGATTCGCCGGCGGCGTTGTGGGATTTGGTGGCCAGCGGTACGGATGCCGTCGGGGCGTTTCCGGCCGACCGGGGTTGGAATTTGGGGGAGTTGTTCGACCCCGACCCGGATGCGGTGGGCAAGACGTATACCCGCGCGGGTGGGTTCTTGGCGGACGCGGCCGGGTTCGACGCGGAGTTCTTCGGGATCTCGGGGCGTGAGGCCCAAACCATGGATCCCCAGCAGCGGCAGCTGCTGGAGGTGTGCTGGGAAGCGTTGGAAACGGCTCGAATTGATCCGGCCGGGTTGGTGCGGACCGAGACCGGCGTGTTCGTCGGCGCGTGGTCACAGTCTTACGGCGGGGGCGGCTCGGAGGGCGTGGAGGGCTACGCGCTGACCGGCCTGTCCCCAAGCGTGGCGTCCGGGCGAATCGCTTATGCGCTGGGCTTGCAGGGCCCCGCGATCACCGTCGACACCGCCTGTTCGTCGTCGTTGGTGGCCACGCATTTGGCGTGTCAGTCGCTGCGCAATGGGGAGTCTTCTTTGGCGTTGGCCGGTGGGGTGACGGTGATGACGACGCCGTCGGTGTTCACCGAGTTCGCGCGCCAGCGTGGGCTGGCCGCCGACGGGCGCTGTAAAGCGTTCTCCGCCAACGCCGATGGCACCGGCTGGGGTGAGGGTGCCGCGGTGCTGGTGTTGGAGCGCTTGAGTGATGCGCGGCGCAATAACCACCCGGTGCTGGCGGTGATCGCGGGCTCGGCGATCAACCAGGACGGCGCCTCCAACGGATTGACCGCCCCGAACGGGCCCTCCCAACAACGCGTCATCACCCAGGCCGCGGCCAACGCGGGCATCGGGCTCGATCAGGTCGATGTGGTCGAGGCGCACGGCACCGGCACCACGTTGGGCGATCCGATCGAGGCCGGTGCGCTGATCGCCACCTATGGGGCGGCCCGCTCGGCGGATCACCCGTTGTGGGTGGGCTCGATCAAGTCGAATATCGGACACACCCAGGCCGCCGCCGGGGCGGCGGGGTTGATCAAGATGATCGAGGCGCTGCGCCACGACAGTCTGCCGCCGACGCTGAACGTGGATCGGCCCAGCCCGCATGTGGATTGGTCGGCCGGCACGGTGCGGCTGCTGACCGAGGCGGTGCCCTGGCCGCGGGAAGATCATCCGCGCACCGCGGCGGTGTCCTCGTTCGGGATCAGCGGCACCAACGCCCACGTCATCGTGCGGCAAGCCCCCGACGCGCCGGTCGAGCCGGCCGAAGAACCCGAGGGTGTCGACTTCGGGCTGCGGGTGTGGCCGGTGTCGGCGCGCACGCCCGCGGCGTTGCGCGCGCAGGCCGACCGGCTGCACGACTCCCTGCTCGCTCATCCGGAGCTGGATCTGACCGACGTGGCCTACAGCCTGGCCACCACCCGCACCCACCACCCATATCGGGCGGTGATCACCGGAGCGGTCGACCGCGCCGATCCCCGCGAAGACTTGCTGGGCGCGCTGCTAGCCCTGCGCGACGGCCACGCCCACCCGCAGCTCACCCAACACCACTACCTGGCCCAGGTCCGCGGCAAGACCGTGTTCGTGCTGCCCGGCCAGGGCGGCCAATACCCGGGCATGGGGCGCGAGCTTTACGAGCGCCACCGCGTCTTTGCGGCGATGGTCGATGACTGCGACGAGGCGTTGCGCCCGTTCACCGGCTGGTCGGTGCGCGAGGTCCTGTTGCAGGAGTCGGGGGCGCCGGCGCTGGATCGTGTCGATGTGGTTCAGCCGGTGCTGTTTACGATGATGGTCTCGTTGGCCGAGGTGCTCAGCTCTTACGGCATCGTGCCCGACGCGGTGATCGGACACTCGCAGGGCGAGATCGCCGCGGCTTACATCGCCGGGGTGTTTTCCCTGCCCGAGGCGGCCCAGATTGTGGCGCGGCGCAGCCAGGCGCTGGGCGAACTGTGTGGGGCCGGTGCGATGGCCTCGGTGCTGCTGGGCGCCGAGCAACTCGAGCCCCTGCTGCGGCCGTGGGGCGCGGCGTTGAGCATTTCGGCGATCAACGGCCCGTCACACACCATCATCAGCGGCGAGCCTTCCGCGATGGAGCAGTTCAGCGCGGCCTGTGAGCGCGATGGCATCCAGTTCCGGGCGATTGCGGTGGATTACGCCTCGCACTGCGCGCAGGTTGAGGCGGTGCGCGAGCGGCTGCTGGCCGAGCTGGGCGAAGTCAGCCCGGCCTTGTCCCGCATTCCGTTGTATTCGACGGTGGGACAGGCGGTTTCGGGTGATCCGTTGGACACCACCACGATGGACGCCGGCTACTGGTATCGCAACCTGCGTGAGCCGGTGCGCTTTTATGACCGGGTGGCCGAGCGGCTGGCCGTGGGGGAGTGCACGTTTGTCGAGCTGTCTCCGCATCCGGTGTTGGCGCCCGCGCTGGCCGATACGCTGGCGCAGACCCCGGGGCGTGCCCAGTCGACGGTCGTCATCACGCTGCACCGGGAACGTCCGGACCACGACAGCCTGGCTATGGCGTTGGCGCAGTTGCACACTCACGGCCACAGCCCCTCATGGCAAGCGCTCTACCCGCACGCCCACAGCGTCGCGCTGCCCACCTACCCGTTCGACCACCGCCGCTACTGGCTCGCCCCCACGCCGGTCGATGACGCCGCCGCCCTCGGGCTGGACCGCGCCGAGCACCCCTTACTGGGTGCGGTCGCCGAATTGGCCGACGAAGACCAGATCATGGTCAGCGGGCGGCTGTCGCCGGCCACCCTGGAGTGGCTGGGCGGACACCGGGTCAACGACACCATCTTGTTCCCGGCGACGGGATTCATCGAAGTGATCCTGCGGGCCGGGGAGCTGGCCGGTGCCCCGATGATCGACGAGCTGATCCTGCACACCGCCCTGGTGTTGTCGGAGCAGGCGCCGACCGATCTGCAGGTCCTCGTGCACCCACTCGATGAGCTGGGCCGCCGCCCGTTCAGCGTGCACTCGCGCGCCGGCGGCCAGCTTCGTGCCGCGTGGACGCTGCACGCCAGCGGCGCGCTCACCGTCCGCCAGCCGGCCGTCGGCTCCCCGCCGCCTGCATTGGGTGCGGAGGCGCTCAACCAGGACGACTTCTACGACCGGCTGGCTCAGCAGGGCTACAACTACGGCGGTTCGTTCCGATCGGTCCGGAGCATCGGCACCGATGCGGCCCGACCCGACGTCGTCTACGCCGAGGTGGCGCTGCCCGCCGGCACGGAGGTCGCCGGTTACGGCATTCACCCGGCCCTGCTTGACGCGGCCCTGCAGCCGTTGGCTTCCGTGCTGGACGGGAATGACTCGGGATCGCCGCGACTTCCGTACGCGTTCAACGGAATTGCCCTACATGCCACCGCGGCCACCGAGCTGCACGTGCACCTCACCCGGACTGGCGAGGACACGTTCACGCTGCACGCCGCCGACCCCACCGGCGCTGCGGTGATCACCATCGGCGCGGTGACGTTGCGCGCGATGTCCGACCAGCTCGGCCGGCCCGCTTCGACGGCCGGGCTCTCCGAGAGCATGTTCGAGCTGACCTGGCCGTCGCTGCCCGACCTGCCCGGTGTGTCCGCGGACCAACCACCGGCATGGGCGGTGTGCACCGATTCACCCGAGCAGTTGCCGAATGGCCTGTCCCGCGCCACAATTCACGACGACCTCGCCACCTTGACCCCATGCCCGGAGCTGGTCATCTGGGCCCTACCGCAACCCGCCGAAACCGATCCACTTCGCCGGGTGCACGCCCTGACCCGACATGCCTTGGCCCAGCTCCAGGGCTGGCTGACCCGTCCCGACAATGCCAACGCCCATTTGGTGATCGTCACCCGCCATGCGGTCAGCATCGGCGCCTATGACGCCGTCCCGGATCTGGCGCACGCCGCGGTCTGGGCGCTGATACACACCGCTGCAAACGAGCACCCCGGCCGCATCACCCTGATCGACACCGACGACACCCCAGCCACCGCCACTGCCCTGCTGGCCATCGTCTCGGCGCGACCGGCGGGCGAGCCGGAGTTGGCCCTGCGCAACGGTGTTGCCCACATTCCGAGGGTGGCCCGCATCCCAACCCTGACCCCGCCCGATGCTCCCGACTGGCAGTTGGGCACCACCGGCAAAGGTGACCTGACCAACCTGACCCTGCTCCCCACCGATGCGCCAAATACCCTGGCGCCGGGGCAGATTCGCGTTCAGATCCGGGCCGCTGGGCTGAACTTCCGGGACGTGGTCGTCGCCTTGGGCGCGATCGCCGATGACGGAATGGGCAGCGAAGCATCGGGGGTCGTCCTCGACGCGGCCCCGGGCGCATCGCTGCGCCCCGGTGATGCGGTGATGGGGCTTTTCCCGCATAACGCGTTCGCGCCCACCGCGATCGCCGACGAGCGCATGGTGGTGCACGTCCCGGACGGATGGTCGTTCACCCAGGCCGCATCCGCGCCCATCGTATTTCTCACCGCCTATGCCGCGTTGGTCGACATCGCCGGGCTATCGGCCGGCCAACGCGTGCTCATCCACGCCGGCGCCGGAGGCGTCGGTCAGGCCGCCATCCAGATCGCCCGCCACCTCGGTGCCGAGGTGTTCGCCACCGCCCACCCGAACAAACACCACGTGCTGGGCCAGCTGGGGCTCGACCCCGCCCATATCGCGTCGTCGCGCACGCTGGACTTCGTCGACACCTTCAAAGCCGCCACCGATGGGCAAGGCATGGACGTCGTGCTCAACAGCCTGGCCGGCGAGTTCATCGACGCGTCGCTGCAATTGCTGCCCCGCGGAGGCAGTTTCGTCGAAATCGGCAAGACCGACATCCGCCGGGCCGACGACATCGCCGCGTCCCATTCCGGAGTCGACTATCAGGTCTACGACCTGTCCAGCGCACCGGCGCAAGCCCTGCAGCCCGCATGGGCGGCCCTGACCGAAATGTTCGCCGCCGGCGTGCTCAAGCCGCTGCCCACCACGAGCTACGGCCTGCTGAACGCGCCGCAAGCCTTCCGCGACATGAGCCAAGCCCGGCACACCGGAAAGATCGTGCTGATCCCGCCCGCGGTATTGGATCCCCAAGGCACCGTGCTGATCACGGGCGGCACCGGGATGCTGGGCGCGCTGTTCGCCGAACACCTGATCACCCGCTACGGCGTCGAGCATCTATTGCTGTTGTCCCGCAGTGGAATCGACGCGCCCGGGGCCGGCGAACTGCAAGAGCGGCTGACCGGGCTCGGCGCCCGAGTCGCGATCGCCGCGTGTGACACCAGCGACCCCGCCGAGGTGGCCGCTGCACTCGACACGATCCCCGCCGACCACCCGTTGACCGCGGTGATCCACGCCGCGGGCGTCCTCGACGACGCGCTGGTGACCGATTTGAGCGCCGAACAGCTCGATGCGGTCTTGGCCGCTAAGGCGGACGCGGCCTGGCACCTGCATCACCTCACCGCCGACCGCGACCTGGCCGCGTTCGTCCTGTTCTCCTCCGCCGCGGGCATCCTGGGCAGCGCCGGGCAGGCCAACTACGCGGCCGCCAACGCGTTCCTGGACGCGCTGGCCCGCCACCGGCATCACACCCAACGCCAGGCCACCAGCCTGGCCTGGGGCTATTGGCAAACCCCGTCCGGGATGACCGCCCACCTCAGCACCGGCGACCTGACCCGCCTGAGCAGCACCGGGCTCACCCCCATCACCAACGAGCACGGCCTGGCGCTCTTCGACGCGGCGCTCACCAGTCAGCCGACCAACCTGCTGGCCAGCCCGTTCAACACCGCCGCGCTGGCCCGGCAGGCCCGCAACGGCACGCTGGACCCGATCCTGTCCGCCCTGACCACCAGCCGCCGCCAGGCCGCCACGGCCAGCCCGCGCACGCTGGCCGCCACGCTCGCCACCCAAACGCCGCGACAACGGCTGGACACCCTCACCGCGATGGTCACCGCCACCACCGCCGCGGTGCTGGCCCACCCCGACCCGGCCGCCCTCGACCCCGAGATTCCCTTCAAGGAACTCGGCATTGACTCCCTGACGGCTCTGGAACTGCGCAACACGGTGAACCAACGCACCGGCCTCGCCCTGCCCGCAACGCTGGCCTTCGACCACCCCACCCCGGCGAAGCTCGCCGGACACCTCGCGGAGCTGCTGACCGACACCGCCGCGCCCGCCGCGCCGGCGGCTCAGGTCAGCACGCGTGGCGACGAGCCCGTCGACAATCGACTCGCATACCTGGATCAGGCGGCGTTCCTGGCGCTGCGAGCGGTGCACGGCGCGCTGATTCAGGTCACCTGGATTTACGACCGCGCCATCGACGTCGAGGGGCTAAAGCGTTTTCACCGCAACCTTGGCCGCGGGTTGTTGGGACGCCGGATCGAACGGTCCACGTTGCCATTCGCGCGCGATCGCTGGGTGCAGGCACCGCCGCCGGAGGAGATCGACTTTGCCGCGACGCCACGTCCGCGTGCCCAGGTGAACGCGTGGGCCGACGAGCGGGCCCGCCTGCCCATCGACCCGGAGTGGGGCCCGGCCTGGCACCTCGGCGTGCTTCCGCTCGAGGACGGCGGCACCGCGGTAAGCCTGGTGGCCTCGCACACGATCGTCGACGCCATCGCGTTCGGCCAGGCGATAGAAGACGCCGCCGAGGGCAGGACGCGTGACCTGGGCTATCCCGCCGCGGGATCGCGCACCCTCGGGCGGGCCGTGCGTGAGGATCTCCGGCAAACCGTCAAAGACCTGCCCGACATAGGGCACGCGTTGGCCGCGGTGGCCCGCCGGGCCCGGCGCGACCGCAAGGAACTCAACTCATCGTTCAAGGCGGCACCGCCGTCGCCGAGGAGGTCCGCCGACGACCAGCCGGTAGAGGTGCCCGCCCTCACGGCATACATCGACCTTGCCGAATGGGATGCCCGCGCGAAAAGCCTTGGCGCAAGCAGCAACTCACTGGTGGCTGGAATCGCGTGCCGGCTCGCGGTGCGGATGGGTCGGGTTCAGGACGACGGGACCGTCACCCTCCGATTCATGGTGACGCTGCGGACCGAAGGCGATACCCGAGGCAACGCGCTCACCAGCGTCGACGTCCCGGTCGACCCGACGCACGCGGCGACGGACCTGGCCGATATGCAGGCCAAGATCACGCAAACGATCCTCGAGGCGATGGAGGACCCCGACAACGAGTGGCTGGCGCCGCTGCCGCTCGCCGCGTTGACGCCGGTATGGGCGGCCAGGAAGGTCGCGGGGATGGCGACCGGTGGCTCCACCCTGCCGGTCACGTGCTCCAACGTCGGTGACCTGTCCCCGTCGGCGAATCGCCCCGACGGCACCGACGCCGATTACGCGTACATGAGAAACCTCGAGCCCGATATGAAGCAAAGCACGCTCGAGGCCATGGGCGGACAATTGTTCCTGGGTTCGGGGCGGGGCCGCGGCAAGATGTTTATCCGAATCTCGGCGTATCTTCTCGGGCGGTCGAACACCAAAGAGGAGCTACGGGAAAGCGTGTCGCGCACGTTCGCCGAATTCGACCTGAATGCGGAGATCGACTGCTAATCGCGGCGCGTCGGGGCCGTTGTAACCGATTGCGTAGCGGCTTTCGGTGTCAACGGAATCTCTGTTGCCTTGTACCGCAACGTGTTTGAGCTGATCCGGCTCGGTTCAGAAAATCGGGTATTTACCGCGCAATCGCGGTGATTTATTATGAACGGATTGGTTAACAAAAGATGAACAAATGGTGAACGGATTCAAGGTATAGCAGCGTTGGCACGTGCGCCGTGAAACCGGAGGGGCGGCGCAAGTGCGTGGTGTACATGGCAATTCGCCCGTCACGCGACGGCCCGACCAGAACGGAAATCCCTCCTATGTTCACCGGCACCACCGGCCGCTCCGGTGCCCTGATTACCGCCGTTGTGGTCCTAACTGGAGCTGCAATTGTGCGCGGCGGCGCGGCTATCGCCGACCCGAGCCAAGACGACCGGTTCCTGGCACTGCTCGATCAACAAGGCATCCCCGCACTCCGTGGCGTCCCGAGCCTCATCGAAACGGGCCATGACGTGTGCCGCACGCTCGACGCCGGCATGCCGGCGGCCGGCTTGGTGGACGCGATGGTCAACAATGCGGTTGGCATCGACCCGAGCGAGCGCGATTTCGACCTCGGCCGCCTTGCCCGCACCGAGGCGCGCTTCATCACCGCCGCGGTCGGGGCCTACTGTCCCTACGATCGGGGCAAAATCGCTTCCCTCAAGACCAATCCCAGCGGGTGGGAAGGGTCCACGCACCCGGTCACACGGCCGGCGGTCGACTTGCGGAGCGATCTTCGGGAGTTGCCCGCGGCGGTTCCGTCCGGAGAGATCGACGATCCCAATCCGCCGCAACTTCCGGTACCGCCACCGCAAGCAGCTCAGATCCAGACGCCACGGCAGCCGATAGCGGCGCCGTCCGCACCAAAGCACCCGCCGCCCCCGCCGCAAACCGCAAAGCCCCCGCCACAGCAGCCGCCGTCGCCACCGCAGCAGATGGAGCCCGCGGGGGGTCCGCAGCCGGGCGGCGCCGGAGG
This sequence comes from Mycobacterium sp. UM_CSW, assembly GCF_000455205.1. GTDB lineage: Bacteria > Actinomycetota > Actinomycetes > Mycobacteriales > Mycobacteriaceae > Mycobacterium. Next base: position 64,331 of record NZ_AUWQ01000013.1, read on the forward strand.
CAGCGGCGGCGGCGGGAGCGCCGGTGGCGGCAACGGCGGTGGTAGCCCTGGCGGAAATGGTGGCGGGGTCTCCGCGGATCCGTCGCCGGGCTTTGTCCGGCTCGCACCGTGAGGTTGCGCTGAGAGCCTTGCGCTACAACGGTTGTGGCTAGAGGTGGCTCGCCACGAAAGTTGCTGCCTGACTGGGCATCCCGGACTGCTGATACGACAAGTGCTCCGGGGAGAAAATCTGGTCGTGCGAGGGCAGCGACAGGCCGCCCCCAGAACACACCGGATCGCCGGGCGCGCACAAGTCGATGGCCTTGGCCCCGTACCAGGGGCTGGCCTCGTTCATGGGCCCCACCACCCTGTCGGCCATATTCCCGAACACGGCGACGGCGGCGACGTGGGCTGCCTCGTCGGCCGACAGCGTGTCGGCGTTGAAGCCCGCGATCGACGCTCGGGCGATGGTGATCAGATCGATCACCATCGCGCCTTGCGAATATCCGCCGAGCACCAGCTTGGTGTTGGGACAGGTCGCGACCATGGATTGAACGTGCGCCTTTGCGTCGACGGCGCCGGCGGATGCGGACGGGGGCCAATCCTCGGTGGCCGGGTAGTTGACGGCATACACCCCAAGGGACCGACCGCCGACCTGCGAACGTAGCGAGTCGATAAAAGCCTGCCCGACGCCGCCGACGCCCGGCGGCTCATCGGTGCCGCGGGCGAATGTCACCTCGACGTCGGGGCAGGGAGCGGCCGAGGCGGGGGGAGCGAGGATGGGTGCGCCCAGGAGCGCCGCCCCGGTCGTCACCACCGCGGAAACAAGCAAACGAGCCAATTGGCGTGCGTTCACGATTCCAATGCTGACATATCGGGATCGAAGCGTTCCGCCCGCATCGCACCACTGGATGGCACGCCCGGGGACTCACTGGCCGTCGGCCGCGGAGTTACTCCCGAATTTCGACCTCGATGCGTTTGGCCGCCGGGGCGCCGTTGGGCACCGGCACCGAGACCGCGAGGATGCCTTTTTCGTAGGTGGCGTGGACGTCATCGACGTCGGCCCCGGCGGGCAGCGGAACGGAGCGCGCGAAGGCCCCATAGCTGAATTCGGACCGACCGTGGGATTCGACGGCCTGGCTGCGCACGGCCTTGATGGTCAGCATCCCGTCGTGCACGGTGATGTCGATGTCCTTCGCGGGGTCGACGCCTGGGATCTCGGCGCGAACCTCGTAGCGGCCGTCGTTCAACTCGTCCTCGACCCGCAGCAGGTTGCGGTCGAAAAGCGGGCGCAGGCCCGACAATAGGGGGGTGCCGCTGAAGAGCTCGGTGAGATCGGGCATCAGGGTTCTGGGTTGACGCTGGGCCGGCAGAGTTGCCATGGATTCTCCTGAAATCGTTGCATCTCTTTCGATTTCGATCGAACCACTGTGCGGCCGCCGGTGCTAGACGGGGGCCGCCGAAGTTGCCGAGAGGTTCATTGCGCGTTCAACCGGTCGCTCCCGGACGCTGGCCAAGGTGCACAACGGGTTTCGTTTCGGTGGAATGGACCCAATCCCTAGCCGGGACGGAGCGGCCGTTTGAGCGTGCAGACCATGCTCCATTCGAAATACAGCTCGCCGTCTTTGTCGTAGCCCTTGAAGCGATGGGCGACCTGGGTGCGTTGCACCGAGGAGTTCACGATTTCCCAGCCCTGTTCCCCGTAGGCCTTCGACAGTTCGGCGACCTCCTCGACGACAGCTTGCAGGGACTCATTCGTGCGGTAGATGAAGTTGCTTTCCCATCGCTGGGGGTACCACTGGCCGTCGGATGCCAGCCACCACCCGGGCCCGGGCGAAGGGGTGCTGGTGGGAGCGCTCATGCCCGGCGATCTTAGGGCGCCGCGCGCCCGTCAAAGCGATCTCCTAGTTAATTCTGAGGTAATTCCGTCGACTTCCCGCCGGCGGTCTTCTATAGATATTCGGCATTCCCGCGGCCCTTGGTTTGGGGCATCGCCGCACGCAAATGATCCGTGATTTCGCCGCTGAATTGGGCGCAGCAACTGAGGCGTGGTATTCGCGCGTTCAGCCGACCTGCTTCAGCGTGTAGTGAGCATTCGTGCGCCTGGGGTCATCTGCGAGCCGCTTCACCTCTTGGCGGATCGGATCCACGGCGCCGCCGAATACGCCGGGGCAGCCGTCGGGGCATCGGACTTCCCACCAGGAGTCCGACGGGTGTTGCGGCCACGCCGCGAGCATTCCGCCTCTCGGCTGATAGCCGATCTCGGCTGCAAACTTTCTGAGGTTCCCGACGTGATGTTGGGCGGGGCAGAAGAGCGCTAGGTCGATGCCTAAATTGTCTGGTTCGTTCATGGCCGCCATTCTCGCCTGTCCGCTCGGCACCGACCCCTCCTTTGCGACGACCATCGGCGGCGACAGCGTGACCACGATCACGCGCCGCTGAGGGCGTTAGTCACTTGACTACACGCCGCGCAGGTGGTGTAGTCAACTGACTAACCCGGGCTAGAGCTGGCGCCCACAACCCAAGGAGAACCGACCATGACCACAGCCCGATCGCGGGACCTCGCAGCCCCCCACGGGGCCACCTGCGTCGACGAATGGGAGAGCTTCGGCGCGGCCTTCAGGGTGTTCGACGGCCCGGAGTGGAGGATCAAGCACGTCACCGACCACGGCCGATGCGCCGACATCGAGGACATCGTGGTGTCGGTCATCGGGCGGCAGTACGTGGATGGGCGCGCTGAGCGCAAGATCATCATCGACGGCGCTCACACCCCGGTCATCACGTCGAGCGAAGCGCGGAAGCTGGGCAGCGCATTGATCGCCGCCGCGGACGCCGCTGACGAGTGACTTGCGGGCCGCAAAAATGCCAGTGCCCCCGGCACGACTCGAACGTGCGACCTAGGGATTAGAAGGCCCTTGCTCTATCCACCTGAGCTACGGAGGCAATGTGCAGGTCAGTCTATCGAACGCGACACGCCGAAAGACTGGCTGAACGCGACGCGCCCGAAAAGTCTTCCGCCGCCGCACTTATCGGTTATCGTGTGAGGCCTCGACACACGCACAACACCGGCTGATCATCAGCCGTTAACCGCAACGAAGCGTGTGCATAGCCGTCGAGGGGTGCGTTGCATGAGCGTGACCTTGAACTTGACTTCGCGCTGCTCGCAGGCTGGCGCGCAGGCGCTGCGACTGGCGGCTGACGCCAGGGACACGTATCGCGCCGGCGCGGTGTTGCTGCGCGGCTCGCCGTTCGCGGTCGGCTGGTTTGCCGGCTGGCTCTCGACCGAATTTCCCCCGCACGTGGTGACCGGGCACGCGTTGTCCCGGGTATCGCAACCCGCCATCGAACGCGTCGGTACCTCGTGGGCCGCGCAAAAAGCCGACCAAGCCCTCTCCGCCGCGCTCGTCGAGTGCTTCGGGCCCGACTTCCGCGACTTGGTGCAACATCCGGCCTACGTCCAGTCCGAGGGTGCGCCGCGCGGCGGGCTGCTGCGCAGGCCGGGGCCGCACCGCCGGTACGCCGCGGAGACGTCCGACATCTCCTACGGTCCCGGCGGCAGCGAACACCTGCTGGACATCTGGCGGCGTCACGACCTGGCGCCCGGCCGGCGCGCGCCGGTGCTGATCCAAGTCCCCGGCGGCGCGTGGTCGGTCAACGGCAAACGCCATCAGGCCTACACGCTGATGAGCCACATGGTCGAGCTCGGCTGGATCTGCGTCTCGATCAACTACAGCAAGAGCCCACGCTGCACATTTCCCACGCACCTCATCGACGTGAAGAGGGCGATCGCATGGGTCCGCGAGAACATCGCCGACTACGGCGGTGATCCCGACTTCATCGCGATCACCGGTGGGTCCGCGGGCGGCCACCTGGCGTCGCTCGCCGCGCTCACCCCGAACAACCCGACTTTCCAGCCCGGCTTCGAGGACGCGGACACCACCGTCCAGGCCGTCGCGCCCTATTACGGCGTCTACGACTTCACCGACTTCGAGAACATGCACGAGATGATGCTGCCGTTCCTTGAGCACTTCGTGCTCAAGTCCCGCTACAGCGAGAACCCTGAGCGCTTCAGGGCAGCGTCGCCGATCACCTACGCGCACAGCGAGGCCCCGCCGTTCTTCGTGCTGCACGGCGAGAAAGACGAACTGATTCCCACCGGCCAGGCTCGGGTCTTTTGCGCGGCACTACGGGACGCCGGGGCCGCCACAGTGGGCTACGCCGAACTCGCCAACGCGCACCACGCATTCGACATCACACCGACGGTGCGGTCGCGGTTGGCCGCCGGGGCCGTCGCCGACTTCCTGGGCATCGTCTACGGCGGCCGCGCCGGCTCGCTGGCGGGTTCGTTGCCGCTATCGGCGACTTCGGCCAGCTGAGCCGGGCCGCTTCGCTGACTGGATCGCGCCTTTCACCAGCGCGGCAAGCCGACTAGCGTGGGTTGGGCAATCCGGTTTGCGGGTCCCAGACAGGAGGCTTGGTCAGCGGTGACAACGTTGGCGCGTCGAGTTCGCGATCATGGCTGAGTCGGTCGAGGCCATTCAATTGGCCGACGAGCTCGGGCCGGTGGACTATCTGATGCATCGGGGGGAGGCGAACCCCCGGACCCGGTCCGGGATCATGGCGCTCGAACTCCTCGACACCACACCGGACTGGGATCGGTTCCGGACCCGATTCGAAAACGCCTCCCGGCGGGTGCGCCGGTTGCGCCAGAAGGTCGTCGTACCGACGTTGCCGACGGCGTCACCGCGCTGGGTGGTCGATCCCGACTTCAACCTCGACTTCCACGTGCGACGGGTGCGGGTGTCCGGGTCAGGCACGCTGCGCGAGGTGTTCGACCTGGCCGAGGTGATCCTGCAGTCGCCGATGGACATCTCGCGGCCGCTGTGGACCGCCACGCTGGTGGAGGGCCTGGCCGACGGCCGGGCCGCGACGCTGCTGCACGTCAGCCACGCGGTCACCGACGGCGTCGGCGGCGTCGAGATGTTCGCCGAAATTTACGACCTGGAGCGGGAGCCGCCGGCCAGGCCGACGCCGCCGCAACCCGTTCCGCAGGACTTGACGCCGAATGACCTGATGCGCCAAGGCATCAACCGCCTGCCCCTGGCCATCGTCAACGGCGTCGTGGGCGCCGTGTCCGGGGCGGTGTCGGCGGCCGGCAAGGCGGTGCTGGACCCGGTTTCCACCGTCGGCGGAGTGGTCGGCTACGCCGTGTCGGGCATGCGGGTGATGAACCGCGCCGCCGAGCCGTCGCCGCTGCTGCGCCGCCGCAGCCTCGCCACCCGCACCGAAGCGATCGACATTCCGCTTTCCGACCTGCACCGGGCCGCGAAAGCCGGTGGGGGATCGATCAACGACGCCTACCTGGCCGGCCTGTCGGGCGCCCTGCGCCGCTACCATGTGGCGCTCGGCGTGCCCATCAGCACGCTGCCGATGGCGGTGCCGGTGAGCCTGCGTGCCGACGCCGACACGGCCGGCGGCAACCGCTTCACCGGCGTCAACCTGGCTGCGCCGCTGGGCACCGCCGATCCGGTCGCCCGGATGAAGAAGATCCGCGCCCAGATGACGCAGCGCCGCGAGGAGCCCGCGATGAACATCATCGGTTCCATCGCCCCGGTGCTCAGCGTGCTGCCCACGCCGGTGCTGGAGGGGATCACCGGCTCGGTGATCGGCTCCGACGTGCAGGCCAGCAACGTCCCGGTCTATCCCGGCGACACGTACATCGCCGGCGCAAAGGTCTTGCGGCAGTATGGCATCGGCCCGCTGCCCGGGGTGGCGATGATGGTGGTGCTGATCTCCCGGGGCGGGTGGTGCACGATCACTGTGCGTTACGACCGGGCCTCGGTGCGAAACGAGCCGCTGTTCGCCCAGTGCCTGCTGGAGGGCTTCGACGAGATCCTGGCGCTGGCGGGTGATCCGGCGCCGCGCGCGGTGCCCGCCTCCTTCACGGAGCCGGCCGTCTCCGCGCGATCGGTGGCGAGCTCATGAGCGCCTCGCAAGAGCCAGCCAAAAACGGTGGCGCGCAAAAACAACCGGCAGGCGACATGCGGTTGCCCGGCTCGGTCGCCGAGATCATGGCCAGCCCGCCCGGGCCGAAGATCGGCGCGTTTTTTGACCTGGACGGCACGCTGGTCGCCGGGTTCACCGCGGTCATCCTGACCCAGGAGCGGTTGCTGCGCCGCGACATGGGCGTGGGTGAGCTGCTCAGCATGGTTCAGGCCGGCCTGAGCCACACCCTGGGGCGCATCGAGTTCGAAGACCTCATCGGCAAGGCCGCCGCGGCGCTGGCCGGGCGGCTACTGGACGATCTGGAGGAGATCGGCGAGCGGCTCTTCGTGCAACGGATCGAGTCGCGGATCTACCCCGAGATGCGCGAACTGGTGCGCGCGCACGTGGCCCGCGGCCACACCGTGGTGCTCAGCTCGTCGGCGCTGACCATTCAGGTCAACCCGGTGGCGCGCTTCCTCGGAATCTCCAACATGCTCACCAACAAGTTCGAGACCAACGAGGACGGGATACTCACCGGCGGTGTGCAGAAGCCGATCCTGTGGGGGCCGGGCAAAGCCGCTGCCGTGCAACGATTTGCCGCCGAGCACGGCATCGACCTCAAGGACAGCTACTTCTACGCCGACGGTGACGAGGACGTCGCCCTGATGTATCTGGTCGGCAATCCACGGCCGACCAACCCCGAGGGAAAGATGGCCGCGGTGGCCAAGCGCCGCGGCTGGCCGATCCTGAGATTCGAGAGCCGGGGTCGGCTCGGCCTACAGCGGCAGTTGCGAACGCTCGCCGGCTTCAGTTCGATGTTCCCGGTTGCCGCCGGCGCCGTCGGCATCGGAGTGCTGACCCGCAGCCGTCGGCGCGGCGTGAACTTCTTCACCTCCACCTTCTCTCAGTTGTCGCTGGCGATCGCCGGGGTGCAGCTCAACGTCATCGGCCAGGAGAACCTGACCGCGCAGCGGCCGGCGGTCTTTATCTTCAACCACCGCAACCAGGTTGACCCCGTCATCGCGGGCGCGCTGGTGCGCGACAACTGGGTCGGTGTCGGCAAGAAGGAACTGCAGAAAGACCCGATCATGGGAACGCTCGGCAAGCTGGTCGACACCGTGTTCATCGACCGGGACGATCCGGTCGCCGCGGTCGAGACGATGCACACGGTCGAGGACCGGGCCCGAAACGGGCTCTCCATCGTGATCGCTCCGGAGGGCACCCGGGTCGACACCACCGAAGTGGGGCCGTTCAAGAAGGGGCCCTTCCGCATCGCGATGGCGGTGGGAATCCCGATCGTCCCTATCGTCATCCGCAACGCCGAGATCGTCGCTGCGCGAAACTCCACCGTCATCAACCCCGGCACGGTCGATGTCGCGGTGTTCCCGCCAATTCCCGTCGACGACTGGACCGTTGAGACGCTGCCCGACCACATCGCCGAGGTCCGCCAGCTCTACCTGGACACGCTGGCCAACTGGCCTGTCGACGAACTGCCCGAGGTCGATCTGTACGCCGAGAAGAAGGCGGCGAAAAAGGTCCACGCGCCGGCGAAGAAGTCGGCCGCCAAGAAGGCTGCCGCGAAAAAGGCGCCCGCCAAGAGGGCCGCCGCGAAAACGGCAGCCGCGAAAAAGGCTGCGCCCAAGGCAAAGCCGGCGAAGGCGAACCCGAACGAGTCTCAGGTGGCGCTCAAAGACGGTGAGGCGCAACGGCCCAGCGGGCAGGGAACCGTCAGCGGCGAGTCGCCGGGTGCCGCGCCGAGAGGGCGGCAGTGACCAAACCGGCCGCGGATATCAGCGCCGTCGTCGCCGCACAAGACTCGCTGATATTGGCGTCCATGGCCTCTCCGGTCGAGCGGGAGCTGGTCATGGCGTGGGTGGATCAGGAGCGTGCCGGCAACCCCGACGCGACGTTCGAGGTGTTGGCGCTGCCCGAAGAAAACGCGCCGCCCACGGCGCTACCCGAGCTGGTTGAGCGGCTCGAGTCCGAATCCAACGACGACCGCTCGGTCGTTCCCGTGCGGGTGTTCTGGCTGCCGGCCGCCAATCGCGGTCGGGTCGCCAAGCTCGCCGGGCTGCTCCCGGGCCAGGATCCCTACCACCCCAACCCACGTCAGCAGCGGCACATCATCCGCAATGACCCGCTACGCGCGCGGGTGGTGGCCGGCGAGCCGGCGAAGGTCTCGGAATTGCGCCAGCAGTGGCGCGACACCACCGTCGGCGAAGACAGACATGACTTCGCGCACTTCGTCACCCGCCGGGCGATCTTGGCGCTGGAACGCGCCGAATACCGGATCCTGGGGCCGCAGTACAAGTCGCCGCGGCTGGTCAAGCCAGAGATCTTGGCCTCCACGCGCTTTCGCGCCGGCCTGAAAAAGATCCCGGGCGCCACCGTCGAGGAAGCCGGCAAGATGCTCGACGAACTGTCCACCGGGTGGAGCCGGGTGTCCGTCGACCTGGTCGGCGTCCTGGGCAGGGCGCTCAGCCGCGGATTCGACCCCCAGATCGACTATGACGAATACCAGGTGGCCGCGATGCGCACCGCGCTGGAAACCCATCCCGCCGTGCTGCTGTTTTCGCACCGCTCATACATCGACGGCGCGGTGGTGCCGGTCGCGATGCAGGAGAACCGGTTACCTCCGGTGCACGTGTTCGCCGGCATCAACCTGTCCTTCGGGGTGATGGGTCCGCTGCTGCGCCGTGCCGGGACGATCTTTATCCGCCGCAACATCGGCGACGACCCGCTCTACAAGTACGTCCTGCGCGAATACGTCGGCTACATCGTCGAGAAGCGGTTCAACCTGAGCTGGTCGATCGAGGGCACCCGCTCGCGCACCGGAAAGATGTTGCCGCCCAAGCTCGGTCTGCTCTCGTACGTCGCCGACGCATACCTGGACGGCCGCAGCGAAGACATCCTGTTGCAGCCGGTGTCGATCGGCTTCGACCAGCTGCACGAAACCGCCGAGTACGCCGCCTACGCCCGGGGCGGCGAGAAGACACCGGAGGGCGTCGTCTGGCTCTACAACTTCATCAAGGCACAGGGCGAGCGTAACTACGGCAAGATCTATGTGCGCTTCCCTGAAGCGGTCTCGATGCGGCAGTACCTCGGTCCGCCGCACGGGGCACGCGCGCTGGATGAGGGCGCCAAACGCCTTGCGCTGCAGAAGATGTCGTTTGAGGTCGCGTGGCGGATCCTGCAGGCTACGCCGGTGACCGCGACGGGATTGGTGTGCGCGCTGCTGCTCACCACCAGGGGCGCGGCGTTGACGCTTGGTCAGCTGCACCACACCCTGCAGGACTCGCTGGATTATCTGGAGCGCAAGCAGACCCCGATGTCGACGAGCGCCCTGCGGTTGCGCCGGCGCGACGGGGTGCTCGCCGCGGTCGACACGTTGTCCAACGGACACCCGATCACCCGCGTCGACGGCGGCCGCGAGCCGGTGTGGCGAATCGCGCCCGAGCAGCAGCACGCCGCGGCGTTCTACCGAAACTCCTTGATCCACGCCTTTTTAGAGACCTCGCTCGTGGAGCTTGCGCTGGCGCATGCCCGGCGCGTCACCGATCCTGATGGCGATCGGATCGCGGCGTTCTGGGCGCAGGCGATGCGGTTGCGGGATCTGCTGAAGTTCGATTTCTATTTCGCCGACTCGGCGGCGTTCCGGGACCACATCGCCGAAGAGATGGCGTGGCACGACGACTGGGAAGCGCACGTCACCGCCGGCGGCGACGAAATCGACGCGATGCTGTTCGCCAAGCGTCCGTTGATGGCGGAAGCCATGTTGCGGGTGTTCTTCGAGGCGTACGAGATCGTCGCCGACGTGTTGCGCGACGCGCCGGCCGATGTCGGGCCCAAGGAGCTGACCGAGTCCGCGCTCGGGGTGGGCCGGCAATACGTGGCACAGACCAGGATCCGCAGCAGCGAATCGGTATCGACGCTGCTGTTCGCCACCGCGTATCAGGTCGTCGTCGACCAGGATCTGGTCGCGCCGGCCCCCGACCTCGCCGAACGGCGGACCGCTTTCCGCCAGGAGCTGCGCGACATCCTCGAGGATTCCGAGTACGTCGGCCGGATCGCCCGCGAGCAGTTCATCGCCCGCGAGGCACGCGCGCGCCGGGAGCGGCTGGACGGCCAAGCTCGGTAGTTGGCAGCGCCCAATACGCTGGGTGCATGACCGTTGACCGGCCGGTGGCCACCCGCGCAGCACGGGTGTGGCCGGTGCTGATCGGCGTCGCGGTGCTCGCGGGCTGCACGGCCGCGGGCATCGGGGCGCTGTCGCTGGCCGGCGCGCTGACCGCCACGGGGTTGCCCGACCCCGGCCCGGCCACCACGCTTGGGCTGCCATTCGTCCGCGCGGTGGGTGAGATCGCCGCGGTGCTGGCCGTCGGGTCGTTCCTGTTCGCGGCGTTTCTGGTGCCACCGCAGGGCAGCGGCGTCCTCGATGTTGGTGGCTATCGCGCGCTTCGCCTCGGGACGGTCGCGTCGGGGGTTTGGGCCGTGTGCGCCGCCCTGCTCGTCCCGCTGACCATCTCCGACGTGTCCGGTCACCGCTTGGGCGACCTCGACCCGGGCACCGTCTGGTCGCTGGCCGGTTTGGTCAACACCGCCTCGGCCTGGCGCTGGACCGCGATCCTGGCCGCGGTCGTCACGCTGGCGAGCCTGTCGGTGCTGCGCTGGTCGTGGACGCCGCTGCTGCTGGCCGGATCGTTGGTCACGCTGGTTCCGCTGGGGCTGACCGGTCATTCGTCGGCCGGCGGTTCGCACGACTTTGCCACCAACAGCCTGCTGATCCACCTTGTCGCCGCCAGTGTGTGGGCCGGCGGCCTGCTCGCGCTGCTCGCCCACGGGCTGCGCGGCGGTGATCACCTGGGCCTGGCGGCGCGGCGGTTCTCGACGGTCGCGCTGTGGTGCTGGGTGGCGATGGCGCTCAGCGGAGTGGTCAACGCCCTGGTGCGGGTGCTGCCGTCCGATCTGTTGACGACCGGGTACGGGCGGCTGGTCGTCGCCAAATTCGTCGCGCTCTGCGCGCTGGGCACACTCGGCTGGCGCCAGCGACGCTCGGGAGTGGTTGCGCTGCAAGGCGATCCGAGTTCGCCGCGAGCGCGCCGGCTCCTGATCAGGCTCGCCCTGATCGAGGCCGCGGTCTTCGGCCTGACGTTCGGCATCGCCGTCGGGCTGGGCCGAACCGCGCCGCCACCGCCCCCGGCCCGGCTGCCCACTATCCCGGAAGCCGAGATCGGCTACGACTTCGACGGACCTCCCACCGCGGTGCGCATCCTGCTCGACTGGCGCTTCGACCTGATCTTCGGCACCGCCGCGATCGTGTTCGCCGCGCTGTACGTGGCGGCCGTGCTGAGGTTGCGCCGCCGGGGCGATCACTGGCCGCCGGGGCGGACGGTGTCCTGGCTGCTGGGCTGCCTGACGTTGCTGTTCGTGACCTCGTCGGGCGTCGGTCGCTACATGCCGGCGATGTTCAGCATGCACATGGTCGCGCACATGGGCCTGTCGATGCTGGTCCCGATCCTGCTGGTGCTGGGCGCCCCGGTCACCCTGGCGTTGCGGGCGCTGCCCGCCGCCGGGCGCGACGGCCCGCCCGGCCTGCGCGAGTGGCTGCTGGCCGCGCTGCACAGCCACGTGTCGCGGTTCCTCACCAACCCCGTGGTCGCGACGGTCCTGTTCGTCGCCGGGTTTTACGGGCTATATCTGTCGAACCTTTTCGACACCACGGTGAGCAGTCACGCGGGGCACCTGGCGATGAACGTGCACTTCCTGCTCAGCGGCTACCTGTTCTATTGGGTCGTCATCGGGGTGGACCCGACGCCGCGTCCCATCCCGCCGCTGGCCAAGGTCGGCGTGGTGTTCGCCTCGCTGCCGCTGCACGCGTTCTTCGGGGTGGTGCTGATGGGCACCCGAAAGGTGCTCGGCGCCGACTACTACCGATCGCTCGGGCTGCCCTGGCACACTGACCTGATCGGTGACCAGCATTTGGGCGGCGGAATCGCCTGGGCCGCAGGCGAAGTGCCGCTGGTGATCGTGATGATCGCGCTGCTGGTGCAGTGGGCGCGCAGCGACAAGCGCACCGCCCGGCGCCTGGATCGCGCGGCCGACATGGACGACGACGCCGACCTGGCCGCCTACAACGCGATGCTGGCAGAGTTGGCGCGGGGGGAAACTCCCGGGCGTAGCGGGAGTCCGCGAGCGTAACGACACTGCGAAAACCCGGGCGAATTTTCGCAGTGAGGTTACGCTCGCGGGCCCTGACGAGATCGCGTGGCATTCGCCCGGCTAGCTGTAGCGATACCGGGTCTGCAGGATCTGCAGGTCATCGCCGACAACCCGGTAGACCAGTCGGTGCTCCTGGGTAATCCGTCGAGACCAAGCGCCGACGAGCCCGTATTTCAATGGTTCCGGCTTGCCGATGCCTTCCTGCGGCGACCGGGAAGCATCGAATGTCAGCCGCTCGTGTAGCGGGGTGCGTTTCCCGGCCGCGAGCTAGACAGGGCGTTGCTTCCTTCCGCTTGCCGGAGCGACCATGCCTTCAATAATTACGGCCCGATGCTGTATCTCATCTCAGTGAGTCCCGTCACCAGTTTCGTGCTCAGTCAACACGAATGTGCATCTGCAGGCGGACTGGGTCTCATGCTGGCATCCCGATTACCGCCGCCTTCTGTGAGCCATTGCTGGTAGGTGTCGTGCCGGAACTGGTAGGCGATACCGGTCACACGCAGAAGTCCTGCGTTACGTGCCCACTCCAGAAACACAGCAGGCCGACGTGGAAAGCGCCCAGTGAAGCCGAACAGTAGCGAGGCAATCGCGTAACGCCCGCTCGCTACCGCCGACAACGACGCGAACACGAGGGCGAGTAGGAGCCCCATGACGAGGGCTATCAACGCCGTTGGAAGCCAGGAGTGCCAGTCCTTCAGCACGGCGGTCACGCTAACGGATATGCGCTGAAATTGAACGTAAGAAATCGTTCCGTCCTGATTGGTTCGCACGCCCCAAACCGACGTATCCGACATAAATCTGTGGATTTGATCAGGAGTGCGCGGGGGCTGCTCGTGAACGTGGGGGACGTACTTGTACCTGTAGGAGTGGCTAAGTTTCAGGTGGACTGCGTAGACCAGTAAGAATGTTGCGGAAGTCGTGAACCAGATGAGCCCGCCCATCAGCGCTGACACATGGTCGTCGTGGATGGCCCGGCTTGCGTCTTGTCCCAGTGCAAGACGCTCTTCGGCGGTCGTTTCAAGCCCGCGTAACAGCCCGAACACAACCGCCAGCGCAAACGCCAGCCCAACCAGCAGCGGCGCCAACACCCCAACGTTCGCACGAGGTAGCGCCATCAGCAGCAACAGTGAGCAGAGACTCGTCAGCAACCCAATGGCAATCCCGCGCTTTATGCCTCTCCGCCATCTCGAGCGGCCGGGAACGCGCCACGCAAAACGTTTAGGAACTCCGCTACCGCGCCAAGCAAACCGCCTGGCAGGTCTGGAACGTTGCAGCCCAATGTCGGCTCGAACGGCGGCGAGGCCGTACCACAGGCCCGTCACGATACCGGCCGGGATACCAAATGCAAGGCCGCCTATGAGGTCGTCTCGGATGTTGTCGCGTGTAAGCGCCCCGACCGAAAGTGATACAGCGAGGCCAGCGGCTAGCCATACCAACGCGCCCAGGACTGCGTGGAGCGCGCGGCATTTGCGTGTTCCCGCAATCTGCCAGATTTGGTCGAGCGCAACCTGGCTTCCGCCGGCGTGCTCGGTGCGCCGCTTTTCGAGATGGTCGGCCAATGTGCTTAACCACGCTGCGACGTTTTCCTCGGTGTAGTTGTGCGTGTGCTTCGTGTCGGGGGTGGCGTCAACGGCTGCCGGGATTAACGCCGCGAAAAGTAGGTCGCGGACTTGGGCGGTATCGCGACACGCCGCAAGTTTGGTGGCAGCCTCGTGCCCGCCGCGCTTTAGGGCCATGGCGGCCAAGCTCAGCAGCCAAGGTGTACCCAAAGCCGTCGCCAGGATCCCGTCGGGTGCGCGCTCAAGCTGGTCAGTGACCGGCGCCCACTTTACTTCGGCTTGGCGATGTTCCTCGCGATACTGGTCGAGATAGATGTAGATGTCCTCTGCGGAAAGAGGCTGCAGGGTGACTGTCGTCGCAAATTGCAGACCGGCGTCTCCACAAAGTTCGCGGATCGCGTCGTAGACCCTGCTGCGGCACGTGATCACGACGGCCCTGTTGCGCCAGGGCGGTCTATTGAGGCGGTCTAGGGTTGCGCGAGCCAGCACCGGTTGGGCGTCGAGTGGGTCCATTTCATCAAGCCCGTCAAGGACAGGGAGTATGCGATCGGTGTCGACCATCGCGCGGGCCACCCGCGGATTCAGCCCATAGTCGATGGCCAGCTGGTTAGCCAGCCACGCGGTGAAGTCAGCACTGCCGTCCCAGCCGGCCGCATTGACGCGAACGGCCACTGGCTCGCGGGCACGTAACGCGTCTCCAAGCATGGTGCGATGCTGCAGTTGGTCGAGCACAAGGCGAACGGCCAGAACGGTCTTTCCGGCACCCGCTTTCCCGAGTACGACCATGCGGTGCGTTTCTTGCCGCCGGAAATACCGGCCGATTTCTTTGAGCACGCCGGTGGCATCGGCTGCAGCAAACTTCGATCGAAGCTCGGCGCGGAATTCCAGATCGCCGATCACCATATCCTTCCCGCCGCGTAATTGATCAAGGAGGACCAGTTCCCGGCGTTCAACGGCGTCGGCGAGATCATCGGTTTTGCCGATTAGTGCCGTGCGAGAGGTGTCGGGTCGCATCCATCGCCAGAGCCGCGCAGCGCTCCGCTTTGCCACTGCTTCAGCGACAGCGGTGGCCTCAGCACCTGTCACAAGTAATTAGCGTGCCACTGCGCAGTGCCATTCGCTGGACTTTGAAGCCGCGTCGCTTACAGGGTAATGCTGATTTGTATTGCCGCGCCCGACCGGCAGACGTTGAGGTGACGCCAGCCTTCGCGCGTGAGCCGAGTGCGCGATCTTCCATAACTTGTCTCGCACATGCGATTCGCGGCAACCGGTGGACTGATCCACAGACACGGTTTTCTCCACAGCGTTAGCCGAGTCAGCCCGTCATTCGCCTTTCCCTGCACGGAGCCGGTCGTTGGTGCCGGGGTAAATGGCATCCGGAAGGTGCGGTGACTCTGTCGCCCGCCAAGAGAAATGCAATCGAGAAAGGGAATTGAGCCCATGTTTGAAACACCGCTTACGGTCGTCGGCCACATCGTCAACAACCCCGAACGCCGACAGGTCGGCACCCAGGAGGTCATCAAGTTCCGCGTCGCCAGCAACTCCCGGCGGCGCACGGCCGACGGCGGCTGGGAGCCCGGCAACTCGCTGTTCATCAACGTCAATTGCTGGGGCAAGTTGGTCACCGGCGTCGGTGCCGCGTTGGGCAAGGGCGCGCCGGTAATTGTGGTGGGCCACGTGTACACCAGCGAGTACGAGGACCGCGACGGCAATCGTCGTTCATCGCTCGAGATGCGGGCGACCTCCGTCGGGCCGGACGTGTCGCGCGCGATCGTGCGCATCGAGCGGCCGGGCTACACCGGGCCGACCACCGCGGACACCCCGCCGTCCACGGCGGCAGCGGCCGACGCCGCTGGTGAGGACACCGATGCCGATGACGGCGTCGAGTCCGACGATTCGGCAGCGCTGCCGCTGACGGCTTAGCTGCGGGATCGGCGCCGCCGCGCGATGCCTAGGATGGTGCGCGAGATCTCTCTCAAAGACCAGAAAGGCAAAACCGCGGCATGGCTGAGTTCATCTACACGATGAAGAAGGTCCGCAAGGCGCACGGCGACAAGGTGATCCTGGACGACGTCACATTGAGCTTCTTCCCGGGCGCCAAGATCGGTGTCGTCGGCCCCAACGGCGCCGGCAAGTCGAGCGTCTTGCGGATCATGGCCGGCCTGGACAAACCCAACAACGGCGAGGCGTTCCTGGCCACCGGCGCCACCGTCGGCATCCTGCAGCAGGAGCCACCGCTGAACGAGGAGAAAACGGTCCGCGGCAACGTCGAAGAGGGCCTGGGCGACATCAAGGTCAAGCTCGACCGCTTCAACGAGGTGGCCGAACTGATGGCCACCGACTACTCCGACGAGCTGATGGAGGAGATGGGGCGGCTGCAGGAGGAGCTGGACCACGCCGACGCGTGGGACCTCGACTCCCAGCTGGAGCAGGCGATGGACGCGCTGCGCTGCCCGCCGCCCGACGAGCCGGTCACGAACCTGTCCGGCGGGGAGCGGCGCCGCGTCGCGCTGTGCAAGCTGCTGCTGTCCAAACCGGACCTGCTGCTGCTCGACGAGCCGACCAACCACCTGGACGCCGAGAGCGTGCAGTGGCTCGAACAGCACCTGGCCGCGTACGCGGGGGCGATCCTGGCGGTGACCCACGACCGCTACTTCCTGGACAACGTCGCCGAGTGGATCCTCGAGCTCGACCGCGGCCGCGCCTACCCCTACGAGGGCAACTACTCGACCTATCTGGAGAAGAAGGCCGAGCGGATCGCCGTGCAGGGCCGCAAGGACGCCAAGCTGCAGAAGCGGCTGACCGAGGAGCTGGCCTGGGTCCGCTCCGGCGCCAAGGCGCGCCAGGCCAAGAGCAAGGCACGCCTGCAGCGCTACGAAGAGATGGCCGCCGAGGCTGAGAAGACGCGCAAGCTCGACTTCGAGGAGATCCAGATCCCGGTAGGGCCGCGGCTGGGCAACGTGGTCGTCGAGGTCGACCACCTCGACAAAGGCTACGACGGGCGCACCCTCATCAAGGACCTGTCGTTCACGCTGCCGCGCAACGGCATCGTCGGCGTCATCGGCCCCAACGGGGTCGGCAAGACCACGCTGTTCAAGACCATCGTCGGCCTCGAGCAGCCGGACAGCGGCACGGTCAAGGTCGGCGAGACGGTCAAGCTCAGCTACGTGGACCAGACCCGCGCCGGCATCGATCCCAAGAAGACGGTGTGGGAAGTGGTCTCCGACGGGCTGGACTACATCGAGGTCGGCCAGAACGAGATCCCGTCCCGGGCCTACGTGTCGGCGTTCGGTTTCAAGGGGCCGGACCAGCAGAAGCCGGCGGGCGTGCTGTCCGGCGGTGAGCGCAACCGGCTGAACCTGGCGCTCACGTTGAAGGAGGGCGGCAACCTCATCCTGCTGGACGAGCCGACCAACGACCTCGACGTCGAGACGCTGAGCTCGCTGGAGAACGCGCTGGAGAAGTTCCCCGGCTGCGCGGTGGTGATCAGCCACGACCGCTGGTTCCTCGACCGTACGTGCACGCACATCCTGGCGTGGGAAGGCGACGAGGACAACGAGGCCAAGTGGTTCTGGTTCGAGGGCAACTTCGGCGCGTACGAGGAGAACAAGGTGGAACGCCTCGGAGTCGACGCCGCCAGGCCGCACCGAGTGACCCACCGCAAGCTTACGCGCGACTAGTGTCAGGGCTGCCCCGCTGAGAAGTGGGGCGATCGGGCGCAGAGTGGCATCCGTCGCGAGTTGGGAGCAATCGGCATGACGATCGATCCCGGTGCTAGGCAGGATCTCAAGCCGTGGACCACGTTCACCACGAGTGACGACATCCCCGACTGGATCGCGAACGCCTACATCGAGAGCTACCGCGGTCCCCGCGGCGACGAACCGGGAGCCCTGGACGCCGGCGTACCCGGTCCCGTCGACCCCGCGGCCATGGTGACCCCCGCCATGCTGCGCGCGCACTATCGCCTGGCCGAGTGCCGATCGCAGGGCAAGAGCTGTGTCTGTGTGCACCCGGCCGACGACCCCGACGGATTCGGGCCCGCCCTGCAGGTCGTCACTGACCACGGCAGCATGCTGTTGGACTCCGTCACGGTGCTGCTGCACCGGCTGGGAGTCGCCTACGCCGGCATCATGACTCCGGTGTTCGACGTGCACCGCGACTCGGCCGGCGAGCTGCTCAGCGTCGAACCGAAACCGCCCGGCAAGTCGCAATACGACGGCGAGGCGTGGATCTACGTCCCGCTGTCGCCGTCCGTCGACAGCAAGGTCCTCGCCGAGGTGGAACGGCTGCTGCCCAAGGTGCTGGCCGACGTCGAGCAAGTCGCCACCGACGCCGCCTCGATGATCAGTGCCCTGAGCGAGCTGGCCGAGGCCGTCCACACCAACGCCGACGACCGATTCTCGGCGCCGGACCGCGAGGACGTCGCCCAGCTGCTGCGCTGGCTGGGCAACGGAAACTTCCTGCTGCTGGGCTATCAACGCGCGCGGGTGCACGACAACGTGGTCTCCGCCGACGGCGCGACCGGCCTCGGGGTCCTGCGCACCCGCACCGGTTCGCGCCCGCGACTGACCGACGAGAACCACTTGCTCGTCCTGGCCCAATCCGTCGTCGGCAGCTACCTGCGCTACGGCGCCTACCCGTATGCGATCGCGGTTCGCGAATACGCGGACGACGGCCAGGGCGGCAGAGCGGTCTTCGAGCACCGCTTCGTCGGACTCTTCACAGTCGCCGCCATGAACGCCGACGTCCTGGACATCCCGACGGTCTCGAGCCGGGTCCGCGAGGCGCTCGCGATGGCCGACGGCGACCCCATCCACCCCGGCCAGTTGCTGCTCGACGTCATCCAGACCGTCCCGCGCTCGGAGCTGTTCACGCTCAGCGCCGAACGGCTCCTGACGATGGCCAAAGCGGTGGTGGACCTGGGATCGCAGCGGCGCGCCTTGCTGTTCCTGCGCGCCGACCGCCTGCAGTACTTCGTCTCCTGCCTGGTCTACGTGCCCCGCGATCGCTACACCACCCCGGTGCGCCTGCAGATCGAGGACATCCTGGTCCACGAATTCGGCGGCACACGACTGGAATTCACCGCGCGCGTCAGCGAATCACCTTGGGCGCTCATGCATTTCATGGTCCGCCTGCCCGAGAACACACCGACCGTCGACGTGTCGGAAGCCAACCGCCTCCGGATCCAGGGGCTGCTCAGCGAAGCCGCGCGAACCTGGGCCGACCGCCTGATCGCCGCCGCGGCCGAGGTCTCCGACGGGCCCGTCTCGCACGCCGACGCCGAGCACTACGCCGCCGCCTTCTCCGAGGTCTACAAGCAGGCCGTCACGCCCGACGACGCCATCGAGCACATCGCGATCATCAAAGAGCTGTCCGATGATTCGGTCAAGCTGGTGTTATCCGACCGCGGGGAGGACGCGGCCGCCCAGCTGACCTGGTTCGTCGGCGGTCATACCGCCTCGTTGAGCCAGCTGTTGCCGATGTTGCAGAGCATGGGCGTCGTGGTGCTCGAGGAGCGCCCGTTCACGGTCACGCGCGAGGACGGGCTGGCGGTGTGGATCTACCAGTTCAAGATCCAGCCGCACCCGACGATCCCGCTGGCGACGACGGCGGCCGAACGGGAGTCCACCGCGGAGCGATTCGCCGACGCCGTCACCGCCATCTGGCAGGGCCGCGTCGAGATCGACCGGTTCAACGAGCTGGTGATGCGCGCGCGGCTGACCTGGCAGCAGGTCGTGCTGCTGCGCGCCTACGCGAAATACCTTCGGCAGGCCGGCTTTCCGTATAGCCAGTCCCACATCGAATCGGTGCTGAGCGAGCACCCGTCGACCGTGCGGTCCCTGGTCACCCTGTTCGAGGCGCTCTTCGATCCGAGGGCGTCCGCCGCTAAGGGGTCGCCGACTGGTCGCGACGCACAAGCGGCCGCCGCCGCGGTCGCCGCGGACATCGACGCCGTGGTGGGCCTGGACACCGACCGCATCCTGCGCGCGTTCGCGTCGCTGGTGCAGGCCACGCTGCGAACCAACTACTTCGTGACCCGCGAGGGATCCGCCCGCGCCCGTAATGTGTTGGCGCTGAAGCTGGATGCGCAGCTGATCGACGAACTCCCGCTGCCGCGGCCAAAGTTCGAGATCTTCGTGTACTCGCCACGCGTGGAGGGGGTGCACCTGCGGTTCGGCCCGGTGGCGCGCGGGGGCCTGCGCTGGTCCGACCGTCGCGACGACTTCCGCACCGAGATCCTGGGTTTGGTCAAGGCGCAGGCGGTGAAGAACGCCGTCATCGTGCCGGTCGGGGCCAAGGGCGGATTCGTCGTCAAGCGGCCACCACTGCCGTCGGGTGAGGCCGCCGCCGACCGCGATGCCACCCGCGCCGAGGGCGTCGCCTGCTATCAGCTGTTCATCTCCGGCCTGCTCGACGTCACCGACAACGTCGACCACGCCACGAAGAAGGTCAGCCCGCCGCCCGAGGTGATCCGCCGGGACGGGGACGACGCCTACCTGGTGGTGGCCGCCGACAAGGGCACCGCGACGTTCTCCGACATCGCCAACGACGTCGCCAAGTCCTACGGGTTCTGGCTGGGTGACGCGTTCGCGTCCGGCGGGTCGGTGGGCTACGACCACAAGGCCATGGGCATCACCGCCAAGGGCGCGTGGGAGGCCGTCAAACGCCATTTCCGTGAGATGGGCGTCGACACCCAGACCGAGGACTTCACCGTCGTCGGTGTCGGCGACATGAGCGGCGACGTGTTCGGCAACGGCATGCTGCTGAGCAAGCACATCAAGCTGCTCGCCGCCTTCGATCACCGGCACGTCTTCTTGGACCCGGACCCCGACCCGGCGGCGTCGTGGCAGGAACGGCGGCGGATGTTCGACCTGCCGCGGTCCAGCTGGGACGACTACGACAAGTCGCTGATCAGTGAGGGCGGCGGGGTATACAACCGCGACCAGAAGGCCATCCCCATCAGCCCGCAGGTCCGCGAGGCGCTGGGCATGGACAGCGACGACATCACCGAGATGTCCCCGCCCAACCTGATCAAGGCGATCCTGCAGGCGCCCGTCGACCTGTTGTTCAACGGCGGCATCGGCACCTACATCAAGGCCGAATCCGAGTCGGACGCCGACGTCGGC
The DNA here is from genome assembly GCF_000455205.1 of Mycobacterium sp. UM_CSW. Taxonomy (GTDB): domain Bacteria; phylum Actinomycetota; class Actinomycetes; order Mycobacteriales; family Mycobacteriaceae; genus Mycobacterium. The sequence continues at coordinate 85,200 of NZ_AUWQ01000013.1, forward strand.
GACCGCGCCAACGATCCGGTGCGTGTGAACGCAAACCAGGTGCGCGCCAAGGTCATTGGTGAAGGCGGGAACCTGGGGGTCACCGCGCTCGGCCGCGTCGAATTCGATCTGTCGGGCGGGCGGATCAACACTGACGCGATGGACAACTCCGCCGGCGTGGACTGTTCCGACCACGAGGTCAACATCAAGATCCTGATCGACTCGCTGGTCACCGCGGGCAAGGTCAAGGCCGAGGAGCGCAAGGAGCTGCTGGAGTCGATGACCGACGAGGTCGGGCGGCTGGTGCTGCTCGACAACGAGGACCAGAACGACCTGATCGGCACCAGCCGCGCCAACGCGGCCAGCCTGCTGCCCGTGCACGCGATGCAGATCAAGTACCTCGAAGACCGCGGCATCAACCGCGAGCTGGAGGCGCTGCCGTCGGAGAAGGAGATCCACCGGCGCATCGACGTCGGCATCGGGCTCACCTCTCCCGAGCTGTGCACGCTGATGGCCCACGTCAAGCTGGCGCTCAAGGAGGAGATGCTCACCACCGAACTGCCCGAGCAGGACGTCTTCGCATCCCGGCTGCCGCAATACTTTCCGACGCAGCTGCGCGAGCGGTTCACCCCGGAGATCCGCGGCCACCAGCTGCGCCGGGAGATCGTCACCACCATGCTGATCAACGACCTGGTGGACGCCGCGGGCATCAGCTACGCGTTCCGGATCACCGAGGACGTCGGCGTCGGGCCGATCGACGCGGTGCGCACCTACGTCGCCACCGACGCCATCTTCGGCGTGAGCGAGATCTGGCGGCAGATCCGCGCGGCGAGCGTGCCCGTCGCGCTGTCGGACCGGCTCACGCTGGACACCCGACGGCTGATCGACCGCGCCGGACGCTGGCTGCTGAACTACCGGCCGCAGCCGTTGGCCGTCGGCGCCGAGATCAACCGGTTCGCCGCGAAGGTCAAGGAGCTGACGCCACGGATGTCGGAGTGGCTGCGCGGCGACGACAAGGCCATCGTCGAAAAGGAAGCCGCCGAATTCGCCTCGCAGGGCGCACCGGAGGACTTGTCCTATATGGTGGCCGCCGGCCTGTACCGCTACAGCCTGCTCGACATCATCGACGTCGCGGACATCACCGAAATGGACAGCGCCGAAGTCGCCGACACCTATTTCGCCCTGATGGACCACCTGGGCACCGACGGCCTGCTGACGGCGGTTTCGGAGTTACCCCGCCACGATCGCTGGCAATCGTTGGCGCGCTTGGCGATTCGCGACGACATCTACGCGTCGTTGCGGTCGCTGTGCTTCGACGTGCTGGCCGTCGGCGAGCCCGACGAGAGCGGTGAAGAGAAGATCGGCGAGTGGGAACACATAAGCGCGTCGCGGGTGGAGCGGGCCCGTCGCACGCTGAGCGAGATCCAGGAAAGCGGGGCAAAGGATCTCGCGACGCTCTCGGTGGCCGCGCGGCAGATCCGCCGGATGACCCGCACCAGCGGCAGGGGATCGTCGAGTTGAGCGTTGGCTTCGTTGCGCCGGTGCCCGTGCGCTGGTCGGATATCGACATGTACCAGCACGTCAACCATGCCACCATGGTCACCATCCTCGAAGAGGCGCGGGTGCAGTTTCTCAAGGAACCCTTCGCCGCCGACGTCACGACCGTCGGGTTGCTGATCGCCGACGTGCGCGTCACCTACAAGAGCCAGCTGCGATTGGCCGATTCGCCTCTGCAGGTGACGATCTGGACCAAACAGCACCGGACGGTCGACTTCACGCTTGGCTACGAGGTGCGCTCGGTCAACGCCGATCCGGCGTCCAAGCCCGCCGTCATCGCCGAGACGCAACTGGCCGCCGTGCACATCGAGGAGCAACGGCTGTTTCGGCTTTCGCCCCAGCATCGGGAGTATCTGCAACGGTGGCTCAGGGAGTAAGCGGGGTAGCCGAGCGAGGTGTGTGGTTGCGTGACGCCACCCACCGCGGGGATCTCGCCACATTCGTCGATCACGCGATGCGCCTCGACGACGCCGCGGTCATCCGGCTGCGGGCCCGATCCGCCGGACTGCTGACCGCTTGGGTGGCAACCGGTTTCGACGTGCTCGCGAGCCGGGTGGTGGTCGGCCGGGTGCGGCCCGACGATTTGTCGGTCGCGGCGGACGGGCTGGCGCGCGGCCTTTCGGCGATGGACGCGGAGGGCTACGTCGATCCCGGCTACGCGATGGACTCCGCGTGGCGGGGAGCCCTGCCCCCCGAATCCGGCTTCACCCACCTCGACGACGTACCCGCCCGGGTGATGCTGGACCTCGCGCAGCGCGGCGCGCAACTCGCCAAGGAGCACGGCAGCTCTCATGGCCCCCCGGTGTCGCTGCTCGACCAGGAGGTCATCCGGGTCAGCTCCGCCGACCTCAGCGTCGGCCTTCCGATGCGCTGCGTGTTCGCCTTGACCGCAATGGGTTTCCTGCCCCAATCACCCGATGCGATCGGCGCCGACGAGATGGTCCGGGTCCGGATCCTGCCGAGCTGGCTGCGGGTCGACGCCAAGTTCGGCTCGGTGTACCGGCGCCGCACGCATGCGGCGCTGGTGCTGCACTGACCGGCTCGAGGGGCTCAGACCAGCCAGGCCGCCGCGTCCGGCGGCAGCTTGCCGTCGACCAGCGGCGCGCTGGCCAGGATCACCTCGCCCGGCGGCAAAGCCATCGGCAGCCGACCGGCGTTCAGCGCGCACACCAGCGCGCCGCCGTGCCGCTCGAAGATCAGCAGGTCGTCGTCGGCGGCCAGCCATTCGAGCTCGTCGCCGTCGAATTCGCTTCGCTCCCTGCGTAGTTGGATGGCCCGCCGGTAGAAGGACAGCGTCGAGTCTGGATCGTCGAGCTGCTTTTCGACGGTCAGCGCCGCCCAGTCGGCCGGCATCGGCAGCCAGGTGTCGGCGGTGCTGGAGAAGCCGAACGGGGGAGCGTCGCCCGACCAGGGCAGCGGGACCCGGCACTTGTCGCGGCCGCGTTCGGTGTGCCCCGAGCGTTCCCACGTCGGGTCCTGGAGCACCTCCTCGGGCAGGTCGAGGACATCGGGCAGGCCCAATTCCTCACCGTTATAGATGAATACCGCGCCGGGCAGGGCCAGCATCACCATCGCCATCGCCCGCGCCCGGCGCAGCCCGACCTCGCCGCCGCCGTAGCGGGTGACCTCCCGGCCCACGTCGTGGTTGGAAAGCGTCCAGGTCGGGGTGGCGTTCTCAATCGCGGTGGCTTCCAACGAATTCTGGATCGCGTCGTGGATTTCGCGCGCGTCGAAGTCGATCTTCGTCAGCCGGAAATTGAAGCCGAGATGCAGTTCGTCGGGCCGCAGGTACTCGGCCCAGAGCAGGTTGTCCATCACCCACACCTCGCCAATCGTCACCGCCGGCGAGTAGTCGTCGACGATCTTGCGGATTCCGCGGTGAATCTCGTGCACGCTCGGGTGGTTGAAGCGCGGGTCGTCGTCGCTGTGGCTCAACACCTTGACGTCGTCCTTGGCATCGGGCAGGCCCGGCGGCTTGGCCATCCCGTGGGCCACGTCGATGCGGAAGCCGTCCACGCCGCGCTCCAGCCAGAAGCGCAGCGTCTTCTCGAAGTCGTCGAAGACTTCGGGGTGCTCCCAGTTCAGGTCGGGCTGCTCGGCGTCGAAGAGGTGCAGGTAGTACTGGCCGGGGTTGCCGTCGGGTTCGATCACCCGGGTCCAGGCCGACCCGCCGAACACCGATGTCCAGTTGTTCGGCGGCAATTCGCCGTCGGGACCGAGGCCGTCGCGAAAGTAGTAGCGCTCGCGCGCGTCGGTGCCCGGACCGGCGGCCAGCGCCGCCTGAAACCACGGGTGCGCCGAACTGGTGTGGTTGGGCACCACGTCCATGGTGATCTTGATGCCCCGCTCGTGCGCCGCCGCGATCAGCCGCTCGATCGCGGCCATCCCGCCGAACAGCGGGTCGACGTCCCGCGGGTCGGCGACGTCATAGCCGTGGTCGGCCATCGGCGAAACGGTGACCGGGTTGAGCCAGATCGCGTCGATGCCGAGCTGCGTGAGGTAGTCCAGGCGGGCGGTCAACCCGTCCAGGTCGCCGACGCCGTCGCCGTCGCTGTCCGCGAACGACCGCGGATAGACCTGGTAGAAGACCGCGCTCAACCACCACGGCTCGGGGCTCATGCTGCTCCGTTCGGTTACTGGGATCAGAACGATGAATTGACCAGGGAGTGCGCGGCCATATCCAGGTATTCAAGCAACTCGCGGCGGTGTGCGTCGTCCAAAGTCTGCGAGTCGATGGAGGCGACGGCGGTGTGCATGCAGCGCAGCCAGGCGTCGCGCTCGATGGGGGTGATCCGGAACGGCGCGTGTCGCATCCGCAGCCGCGGATGCCCGCGCCGGTCGGAGTAGGTGCGCGGGCCGCCCCAGTACTGCTCGAGGAACATCCGCAGCCGCTCCTCGGCGCCCGCCAGGTCGTCCGCAGGGTACAGCTGAGAAAGAATCTCGTCCTCGGGGACCTGCGCGTAAAACCGCGACACAATCGCATTGAAGGTTTCGGCACCGCCGACGGCGTCGTAGAAGCTCACCTGATCCATCCCCTCCATTGTGGTGCATCGCCGGGTTGGCAAGGCGGTACGGCCCCGCGTCGCGCCTTCTGTTCACCGGTTTGTCACGGCGCGCACCAGCAATAAGGGTGCGTTCGGCGGCGAATCATGGTGGACTATCGGCGGAGGATCTATGGCGCATGGCAAGAGACGCCGCAGCCACCGCAGTTCCGGTGCCGCGGCAGGGTTAACCGGGCCCCCAACCGCGTCACCCCTGCATAGCGTCGATACCCACCCGCCTACCCGCCACGAAACCGCGTCGATCTGGAGCCGGCGGCGGGTGCTCCTGCTCAATTCCACCTACGAGCCGCTGACCGCGCTTCCGATGCGGCGGGCCATCGTCATGGTGATCTGCGGCAAGGCGGACGTGGTGCACGACGACCCGGCCGGGCCGGTCATCCACTCGGCGACCAGGTCGATCGTGGTGCCCTCCGTGATCCAGCTGCGGTCCTACGTGCGGGTTCCCTACCGGGCGCGCGTGCCGATGACCCGCGCCGCCCTGATGCACCGCGACCGTTTCTGCTGCGCCTACTGCGGGGCCAAGGCCGACACCGTCGACCACGTGGTGCCGCGCAGCCGCGGCGGTGACCACTCCTGGGAGAACTGCGTGGCGTGCTGTTCGACCTGCAATCACCGCAAGGGCGACAAGCTGCTCGCCGAATTGGGCTGGGCGCTGCGCCGCGCGCCGCTGCCGCCCACCGGGCAGCACTGGCGGCTGCTGTCGACGGTCAAGGAGCTGGACCCGTCCTGGGCCCGGTACCTCGGCGAGGGTGCAGCCTGACCAATCCCGTGTCCAAGTGTGCGGGTACATCACTCGGTGGGATACGGTTTGCGTCGTGAGCCCTGGAGAGATTCACCTTTACTTCATCGGAATCCCGCTGGCGCTGGTTGTGGTGCTGTCCCTGCTGATCTGGCGGCACAAGGGGCCCCACCCCGCGACCTACAAGATGTCGGAGAAGTGGACGCACCCGCCGATCCTGTGGGCCGCCACCGACGAAGACGTTGGCGGCGCGCATCACGGACACGGCACGTCGGAGTTCTCGGTGGGAGGTGGCGCCAGTGGCACATGGTGAGGTTGCGACGATCGAGCGCAGCGAGCTGCCCAAGGGTTCGGTGATCACCACCAGCGGGCGGATTTCCGGTGTTACCGAGCCGGGTGAGCTGTCCGTTCATTACCCGTTTCCGACCAAGGACCTGGTCGCCATCGACGACGCGCTGAAGTACGGCTCGCGGGCGTCTCGGGCGCGGTTCGCCATCTACCTCGGGGACCTGGGCAGCGACACCGCCGCGCGGGCCCGCGAGATTTTGGCCAAGGTGCCGACGCCCGACAACGCGGTGCTGCTCGCCGTGTCGCCCGACCAGTCCGTCATCGAGGTGGTCTACGGCTCGGCGGTACGCGGTCGTGGCGCCGAGTCGGCCGCACCGCTCGGGGTGGCCGCCGCCTCGTCGGCGTTCGAGCAAGGCCACCTGGTGGACGGGCTGGTCAGCGCGATCCGCGTGCTCAGCGCCGGGATCGCACCGGCCTAGCCTCCCGCCCACCACGCGAGGGCGCGTAAATGTACGCCGAATGCGGCGTGTCGGCGTACCAACGCGCGCGCTCGCCTGAAAGCAGGATCAGGATGCGTCGAACGTGCGGGCGCGCAGCGACCGCTTGACCCCGGCCTGACCTTCCAGCACCAGGCGCCGCAGCGCCGGCGGAATCTCCGGGTCGCTCAGGAACTCGTCGGCGGCCGCGATGCCGGCCTCGCTGATGTCCCAGTGCGGGTAGAGGCCGATCACCACGGTTTGGGCGACCTCGCTGGACCGCCGCGCCCAGACCCCGGCAATCGCGTCGAAGTAGCGCGCGGTGAACGGCTTGAGCAGCTCGTGCTGTCCCGGCGGGGCGATGCCAGCGATGATCGATCGGGCCGTGATGTTGGCTAGTGTGTCGTCCTCCATCACCGTCGTCCATGCCCGCTCCTTGACCTCGAGTTGGGGCCGTGCCGCCGCCGCTTGGGCGCCGTGGCGCTTGCCGGCGGCGGTCGGGTCACGCCGCACCTCGGCGTCGATGAACGGGGTCGCGGACCCGTCGGCGTCGATATCGCCGGCCGCGGCCAGCGCGGTCACGATGCGCCAGCGCAGGTCGGTGTCGATCTCCAGTCCGGCCAGACCCCGCTCGGCCGGGTCGTGATCCAGCAGGTCGGCCAGCGTCACCACGTGCCGTGTCGACAGGACGGACGTGCACAGCGTGTTGACGAACGCGAGCTGGTGATCCGATCCGGGCGCCGCGGCGCGGGCCAGCTCCAGCAGCCGGTCGGCGAACTGCGGCCAGCCGTGCTCGCGCGCCCAGCCCGGCTCGGCGTAGGACGCCAGCGCCGTCTGGGCCTGCATCAGCAGCCGTTGCGCCACCCCGACCTCGGTTTCGGCCTGCACGCCGCCGGAGACCAGCGCCACGAAATCGCGGGCGCGCAGCTCGGCCTCGCGGGTCATCTCCCACGCGGCCGACCACACCAGCGAGCGCGGCAGCGGCTCGGCGATATCGGCGATCCGCTCCAGCGCGGTCTGCAGCGACTGGCCGTCCAACCGCAGCGAACAGTAGGTCAGGTCGTCGTCATTGACCAGGATCAGCTTGCCGCGCGAAACCCCAACCAGCGCAGGCACTTCGGTGTCCGGGCCCTCGACGTCGAGTTCCTCGCGGTGCACCCGCACCAGCTTGCCGGCGCCATCTTCGTCGTAGATGCCGATCGCCAGCCGGTGCACCCGCGTCTCGCCCGCCCCGGGCGCGGCGCCGCTTTGGCGCACCACGAACCGGGTGAACTTGCCCTCAGCGCCCGGGCCGTCGACGTCGAAGTCAGGCCGCAGCGTGTTCAGGCCGGTGGTTTTCAGCCACTGCTGACCCCAGTCGGACAGGTCGCGACCGGACGCCTTTTCCAGCGCGGCGATCAGGTCGCTGAACGTGGCGTTGCCGTAGGCGTGCGTGCGGAAGTAGTCGCGCAGCCCGGCCAGGAAGTGCTCCAGCCCGACGTAGGCGACCAGCTGCTTGAGGACCGACGCGCCCTTGGCGTAGGTGATCCCGTCGAAGTTCACCTCGACGGCGGCCAGGTCGGGGATCTCGGCCGCGATCGGGTGCGTCGACGGCAGCTGGTCCTGGCGGTACGCCCACGACTTCTCGACGGTGGCGAACGTGGTCCACGCCTCGGTGAATTCGGTTGCCTCGCTTTGGCACAACACCGACGCGAAGGTCGCGAACGACTCGTTGAGCCACAGGTCGTCCCACCACGTCATGGTGACCAGGTCGCCGAACCACATGTGCGCCATCTCGTGCAGCACCGTCTCGGCGCGCCGCTCGTAGGAGGCCCGCGTGACCTTGCTGCGGAAGACGTAGTCCTCGAGGAAAGTCACCGCCCCCGCGTTTTCCATGGCGCCGGCGTTGAACTCGGGCACGAACAGCTGGTCGTACTTGCCGAACGCGTAGGGCAGGCCAAAGTTCTTGTGGTAGAAGCCGAATCCCTGTTTCGTCTGGGTGAATAACCGCTCGGCGTCCATGAATTCGGCCAGCGAGGCCCGGCAGTAGATGCCCAGCGGGATCTCGCCGTGTTCGTCGGTGTAGGAGTCCCTCCACTCGGCGTACGGGCCGGCGATCAGCGCCACCAGGTAGGTGCTCATCCGCGGGGTGGTGGCGAAGGTGTGTATGCCGTCCTCCACCGATACCGTCGCGCCGTTGGAGATCACCTTCCAGTGTTTGGGCGCGGTCACCCGCAGGTCGAACGTCGCCTTGAGGTCGGGTTGGTCGAAGCACGCGAACATGCGCTTGGCGTCGGCCGTTTCGAATTGCGAATACAGATAGACCTCGTCGTCCACCGGGTCGACGAAGCGATGCAGCCCCTCGCCGGTATTGGAGTAGCGGCAGTCGGCGTCGACGACGAGGACGTTTTGCTTATCCAGCCCGCGCAGCGGGATGCCGGTCGATTCGTCGTATCCGGACACGTCGAGTTCGCGGCCGTTGAGGGTGGCGCTGCGGATGGCGTCGGCGGCGATGTCGATGACGGTGTCGGCGCCGGCGAGCGCCTCGAACGCCACGGTGGTAGTGGACCGGAAGGTCCGGTCGCCCGGGCCGCCCGAGCCGTCGGTGACGTCGAGGCTGATCCGGTAGCTGTCAACGGTGATCAGGGCCGCGCGCTCGACGGCCTGGTCACGGGTGAGGTTTGGAAGGGCCACGCGTCCAACTTAAACGTGTTGGTGAACGCCTGGTAACCGGAGCGACGGGGCGGGAACACCCGCCGCGCGACTACGGTTGTGCTGAACGGTGTCCTGACCGTATCTGCTCTCGAGGAGAGGACCGCGCTATGTCCGAGAAGACCAACGAGAAAAACCGAGCCGATTTCTGGTTCGACCCGCTGTGTCCCTGGTGCTGGATCACGTCGCGCTGGATCCTCGAGGTGGAGAAGGTTCGCGACATCGAGGTGCACTTCCACGTCATGAGCCTGGCCATCCTCAACGAAAACCGCGAAGGCCTGCCCGACAAGTACCGCGAGATGATGAAGCACGCCTGGGGGCCGGTGCGGGTGGCGATCGCCGCGGAGCAGGCCCACGGCGCCAAGGTGCTGGACCCGCTGTACACCGCGATGGGCACCCGGATCCACAACGAGGACAACAAGAACCTCGAGGAGGTCATCAAGCTGTCGCTGGCCGACGCCGGCCTGCCGGCGGAGCTCGCCGAGGCCGCGCAGAGCGAGGACTACGACGAGGCGCTGCGCAAGAGCCACCACGAGGGGATGGACGCGGTCGGCGACGACGTCGGCACACCGACCATCCACGTCAACGGTGTGGCGTTCTTCGGGCCGGTGATCTCGAAGATCCCGCGCGGCGAGGAAGCGGGCAAGCTCTGGGACGCCTCGGTGACCTTCGCCTCGTATCCGCACTTCTTCGAGCTCAAGCGGACCCGCACCGAGCCGCCCCAGTTCGACTAGACCCTCGACTGGCCCCGGCGGGCGCGCGGCTGTAAAGATGGCGGGCATGCGCGTCTACCTGGGTTCTGACCACGCCGGATACGAGCTCAAGCAGCAGATCATCTCCCACCTCAAGGAATCCGGGCACGAGCCGATCGATTGCGGAGCGTTCAGCTACGACGCCGAGGACGACTACCCGGCCTTTTGCATCGCGGCCGCGACGCGCACGGTAGCCGACCCGGAGAGCTTGGGCATCGTGCTCGGCGGGTCGGGCAACGGTGAGCAGATCGCCGCCAACAAGGTGCCGGGAGCGCGCTGCGCGCTGGCGTGGAGCGTCGAGACCGCGACCCTGGCGCGCGAACACAACAACGCGCAGTTGATCGGCATCGGCGGCCGCATGCACACCGTCGAGGAGGCGTTGACGATCGTGGATGCCTTCCTGAGCGCGCAGTGGTCGAAAGCCGAACGCCACCAACGGCGTATCGACATCCTCGCCGAATACGAACGCACCCACCAGGCGCCGCCGGTGCCCGGCGCCCCGGCTTAAGAGATGCCCGAAGGGCACACCCTGCACCGGCTGGCCCGGCTGCATCAGCGCCGATACCGCGGGACGGCGGTCGCTGTGTCCAGCCCGCAGGGCCGGTTCGCGGACGCGGCGGCCGTCGTCGACGGCCGGGTGCTGCGGCGCACTAGCGCCTGGGGCAAGCACCTGTTTCACCACTATGACGGCGGCCCCATCGTGCACGTGCACCTCGGGTTGTACGGCGCCTTCACCGAGTGGGAGCGGCCCCACGATGCCCCGCTGCCCGAACCGGTCGGACAGGTGCGGATGCGGATGGTCGGCGCCGACTACGGCACCGACCTGCGTGGCCCGACGGTGTGCGAGGTCATCGACGAAGCTCAGGTCAGCGACGTGGTGGCCAAGCTCGGTCCCGACCCGCTGCGCAGCGATGCCGACCCGGCGTGGCCGTGGGCTCGAATCAGCAAGTCACGCAAGCCCATTGGCGCGCTGTTGATGGACCAGACCGTGATCGCCGGCGTGGGTAACGTCTACCGGAACGAGTTGCTGTTCCGCCACCGCATTGATCCGTTCCGGCCCGGCCGCGCGATCGGCGAGGCGGAGTTCGACGCGGCGTGGACCGATCTGGTGGCGCTGATGAAGGTCGGTTTGCGGCGCGGCCAGATCGTCGTGGTGCTGCCCGAACACGACCACGGCCCGCCGTCGTACCGGCAAGGGCGGCCACGCACCTACGTGTACCGGCGCGCGGGGGAGGCGTGCCGCGTGTGCGGCGGACCGATCCGCACCCAAGTGCTCGAGGGCCGAAACGTGTTCTGGTGCCCCAATTGCCAGAAGTGACGGAATCCTGCCACTGACAGGAAACCCCAAGCAAGAAACGCCGGCGTCTACTGTTTGGGCGCGGCTTCGGTCGGGTATGAATTGCGCCGTGAAACTCCTTCCACGTTTAGTTGCAACCGTTTTCGCGATTTTCGTCGGTCTGGGCCTGGCGGGGCTGGGCGCCGCCACCGAGGCGCAAGCGCAGCCCGGGCCGTTCCCGCAATGGTGCCCCGGGGACTTCTGGGACCCGGGATGGGGAGACAACTGGGACCGCGGGCACTGCCATGACAACTGGCGGGGGCCGGGCCCCAACCCGCACCCCGAACCGTGGCGTGGCCCCGGCGGCCCGGGCGGACCCGGCGGTCCTGGTTGGGACCATCGCTGATCCGTTGACCGAATGACCGCGCCCCGTCGGCAACGGTTCGGCGGGGTGCGGTCTTACGTTTGGGCGCGCTCGATGACGCCCAGCGCGGCGTAGACCTCGTCGCTCAGCGCGACGCTCCGCGGGTCGGCGTTGGCCTTGGTGGCGTCGAAGCGATTCATCACGTATGCGTAGCCGATTCGGTGCTCGAGGTCGACAAACCCGAATGAGCCACCCAGGCCGCCGTGGCCGAAGATGCGGGGATTGGGGCCGTTGACGCACCGCTGGTTGAGCATGTAGCCCAGGCCCCAGCCGTGGTCGGCGACGCGCGGGCCCAGCACCAGGTCGGTTTCAAAGCCGCCCTGCGACACCCGGACCCGTTCCATGTGCTCGCGGGTCAGCAGCCGCTCCTGCGCGAGCCCGTTATAGAACGTCGCCAGTCCCAGCGCCGACACCTGGCCGTTGGTGCCGGGGAACTCGAGCTGGCGCCACAGCTCCAGGTCGTGCGAGCCGAGTTCGTCGTCGGGGGCGAAGCCCATCGATATCGACAGCGCCGCCTTGGGGTGTTCGGTCAGGCTGGTCGGGTAGCCGGGCGCCTGCGCTTCGGCCAGCAGGTCCCGGGCGTGCGGCTTGTTGACCCGCTCGGCGCAGCGCCGTTGCTCGGCGGGCGACAGGCCGATGTGGACGTCGGCGCCGAGCGGTTCGGCGATCTCGGTGCGCAGGTACTCGCCGACGGTGCGGCCCGTGACGCGGCGGAACACTTCGCCGAGGATGAAGCCGAACGTGGTCATGTGGTAGCCCTGCGCGGTGCCGGGCTCCCACCACGGTTCGGCGGCGGCGAGCTGCCCGCAGACGAAGTCCCAGTCGGCGACGTCCTCCCAGCGCATCCGGGTGCGCGGCCCGATGACGCCGGAGCGGTGGCTCATCACCATGGCCAGCGTGATGGCTTCCTTGCCCGCCTGTGCGAACTCGGGCCAATAGCGCGCCACCGGCGCGTACAAGTCCAGCTCGCCGCGGTCGGCCAGCTGGTGGATGCAGGTGGCCGTCATCCCCTTGGTGCCCGACAGGACCGTCGTCAGGGTGTTCTGTTGCCACGGCCGGGTGCAAGCGGCGTCGGCCCAACCGCCCCAGAGGTTGACGACGAGCTCCCCGTCGACCCACACCGCGACGGCCGCCCCAACCTCGCCCTGCAGCACAAAGTTGCGCTCGAACGCGTCGCGCACACCGACGAAGTCGGAAGCACATGAGCCCTTCAGTTCGACGTCGCTCATGGCGCCTTTCTGTCGAGCAAGCATCAGCCCGAGCGGGCGACGGGAATCGAACCCGCGTAGCTAGTTTGGAAGACTAGGGCTCTACCATTGAGCTACGCCCGCAAGTTTTAGTCGAGCGAGACTGTATCTGGCGGCGAACATCAAATCTAATCGAAGCGGTTTTGTGATCGCCCCGTGAGGTCCCGCACGTCTTGACGGTCGCTGCGGAGCCGACGGCCACCTTTGCGGTGAAGGGCCGTAGGATCTGCGAGGTCAGCGCGGGGTGTAGCGCAGCTTGGTAGCGCATCCGCTTTGGGAGCGGAAGGCCGCAGGTTCAAATCCTGTCACCCCGACCAATACTGCGCCGATCCACCGAATACCGAGGAGCACACCCGTGAAGAGCAGCGTCGAGCAGTTGAGCCCCACCCGGGTGCGCATCAACGTTGAGGTGCCGTTCACCGAACTCGAGCCCGATTTCCAACGCGCCTACAAGGAGCTGGCCAAGCAGGTCCGGCTGCCCGGATTCCGGCCCGGCAAGGCGCCGGCCCGGCTGCTCGAGGCGCGTTTCGGCCGCGAGGCGATGCTCGACCAGGTCGTCAACGACGCGCTGCCGGCCCGGTACGGACAAGCGGTCGCCGAGGCCGAGGTCGAGCCGATCGGCCAGCCCGAGATCGAGGTCACCAAGAAGGAGTACGGCGAGGAGCTGGCGTTCACCGCCGAGGTCGACGTGCGTCCGAAGATCACCCTTCCCGACCTCGGCTCGCTGAAGGTCTCGGTCGACCCGATCGAGGTCAGCGACGACGACGTCGACGCCGAACTGGAGTCGTTGCGCGCGCGGTTCGCCTCCTTGGAAGAGGTGGACCGCCCGGTGGAGCAGGGCGACTTCCTCTCAATCGACCTGTCGGCCACAGTCGGCGGCGAGGACGTGCCGAACGCGGGCGCCGAGGGGCTGTCCTATGAGGTCGGCTCCGGCCGGCTCATCGCCGGGCTCGACGACGCGGTGGTGGGGCTCTCCCTCGACGAGTCGAAGGAGTTCACCGCGAAGCTGGCGGCCGGCGAACACGCCGGCGAAGACGCGCAGGTCACCGTCACCGTCCGGTCGATCAAGGCGCGCAAGCTGGACGAGCTCAACGACGAGTTCGCCCAATTGGCCAGCGAGTTCGACACGATCGACGAGCTGCGGTCCAACCTTCGCGAGCAGGTGGGCCGGGTCAAGCGCGCCCAGCAGGCGGAGCAGATCCGCGACGCCACGATCGACGCGATTCTCGAGCAGGTCGACGTGCCGCTGCCCGAGGCGATCGTGAAGGCTCAGGTCGACAGCGCGGTGCACAACGCGCTGCACAGCTTCGAGCACGACGAGGCCAAGTTCGCGGAGGCGCTGCGCGAGCAGGGTAAGTCGCGCCAGCAGTTCGAGGTCGACGCGCACAACGCCGCCGAGTCGGACGTCAAGAAGCAGCTGTTGTTGGACGCGCTGGCCGACGAGCTGGGAATCCAGGTCGGCCAGGAGGACCTGACCGAGCGACTGGTGATGACGTCCCGGCAGTACGGCATCGAGCCGCAGCAGCTGTTCACCTACCTGCAGGAGAACAACCAGCTGGGGGCCATGTTCGCCGACGTGCGCCGCGGACTGGCCGTCGCGGCGGCGGTGGAGGCGGCGACCGTCACCGACACCGATGGCAACACCATCGACACGAGCGAGTTCTTCGGCAAGCGGGGCGAAGCCCCGGACGAGGCCGCGGAGGCTCCGGACGACGCCGACGAGGTCGAGGCGGCCGACGAGGCTAAGGATTCCGAGGACGCCGACGAAACCGCTGAGGCCGACGACGAGGCAAAGTGACCCGCGATGACGCTGTGAGCGAACGGGCCCATTTCAGGGGGCGCGCGACCGGCACACGGCGGGCTTGGTTGGTTAGGGTCGGAACAGAGAAGAACTCGAGAAAGCAGGTAACCCAGTCGTGACTGACATGCGTTCGCCCTCGCAGGGGCTCAACCTCACGGACTCGGTCTATGAGCGCTTGCTCTCCGAGCGCATCATCTTCCTGGGTTCGGAGGTGAACGACGAGGTCGCCAACCGGCTGTGCGCGCAGATCCTGCTGCTCGCCGCGGAGGACGCCGACAAGGACATCTCGCTCTACATCAACTCCCCGGGCGGATCGATCAGCGCCGGGATGGCGATCTACGACACCATGGTGCTGGCGCCCTGCGACATCGCCACATACGCGATGGGCATGGCCGCCTCGATGGGCGAGTTCCTGCTCGCGGCCGGCACCAAGGGCAAGCGCTACGCGCTGCCGCACGCCCGGATCCTGATGCACCAGCCGCTGGGCGGGGTGACCGGCAGCGCGGCCGACATCGCCATCCAGGCCGAGCAGTTCACGGTCATCAAGAAGGAGATGTTCCGGCTCAACGCCGAATTCACCGGCCAGTCCATCGAACGGATCGAGGCCGACTCCGACCGCGACCGCTGGTTCACCGCCCAGGAAGCCCTCGAATACGGTTTCGTCGACCACATCATCACCCGCGCCGCTCACATCACCAACGGAGAAGCCCAGTGAATCCCGAAATGCAACCCCAGGCGCGGTACATCCTGCCGTCGTTCATCGAGCACTCCAGCTTCGGTGTCAAGGAGTCCAACCCGTACAACAAGCTGTTCGAGGAGCGCATCATCTTCCTCGGCGTGCAGGTCGACGACGCGTCGGCGAACGACATCATGGCGCAGCTGCTGGTGCTGGAGTCGCTGGACCCGGACCGCGACATCACCATGTACATCAACTCGCCCGGCGGCGGGTTCACCTCGCTGATGGCGATCTACGACACCATGCAATACGTGCGCGCCGACATTCAGACCGTGTGCCTGGGCCAGGCCGCGTCGGCGGCGGCGGTGCTGCTGGCCGCCGGGACGCCGGGCAAGCGGATGGCGCTGCCCAACGCCCGCGTGCTGATCCACCAGCCGTCGCTGTCCGGCGTGATCCAGGGCCAGTTCTCCGACCTGGAGATCCAGGCCGCCGAGATCGAGCGGATGCGCACGCTGATGGAGACCACGTTGGCCCGCCACACCGGCAAGGACGCGTCGGTCATCCGCAAGGACACCGACCGGGACAAGATCCTGACGGCCGAAGAGGCCAAGGACTACGGGATCATCGACACCGTCCTGGAATACCGCAAGCTCTCCGCGCAGACGGCCTGACACCTCGCCGAGCCTGTAATGCTGCAGGGAAAGTGCGAGTAGCGTGCGGCGAAATTACAGGCTCGATGCAAGCGCCCTCGACACTTCGGCGATGTCGGCCGGCCCCACACGGCAGCAGCCGCCGATGATGCGAGCACCGGCGGCCGCCCACTGCTCGGCCAAGCGCGCCGAGAAATGCGATCGACCGACCCACGCGCGTCCGTCCCAGCGCTCGCCGCTGTTCGGATAGACGATCACCGGCTTGCCGACCGCGCGGGCCAGCGGGATCGCGGGCAGCACGTCGCCGGGCGCGCAGCAGTTGACGCCGATAGCGACGATCTCCGGGACGCCGGCGGCCACCGCGAACGCCTCGGCCAGCGGTTGTCCGGCGCGGGTCGTCGCCCCCTCGATGGTGTAGCTGAGCCACGCCGGCACGCCGGCGGAGCGGACCAGATCGACGAGCGCCTCGGCCTCGTCGACGTCGGGCACCGTCTCGCACGCCAGCACGTCGGCGCCGGCGGCGGCCAGGACCTCCAGCCGCGGCCGGTGCCAGCGCCGCAACTCCGCGACCGACAGGCCGTAGCGGCCGCGATACTCCGACCCGTCGGCCAGCGCCGCGCCGTACGGGCCGACGGAGGCGGCGACGATCAGCCCGCCCGCGCCGGCTTCGGCGCGCGCCGCCTTCGCCAGCTCGACGCTGCGGCGCAGCAGGGCGGCGGATTCGTCCCGGTCGATTCCGCGAGCCGCGAAACCCTCGAACGACGCCTGATAGCTGGCCGTGGTCGCGATCGCGGCGCCGGCCCGGAAAAACGCGGCGTGCACGGCGACGATCTCCTGCGGCGCGTCTGTAAGCAGCCTGGCCGACCACAGCGGGTCCGAAAGATCGTGCCCGCGCGCCTCCAGCTCGGTGGCCAGGCCGCCGTCGCCGATCAGCACGGGCTCGGTTGGCCCTCCAAAACCGAAAGCCAATCCCACTCGATAACTGTAGGGTTGTGGCAGCCCACTGGACTCGATCGGGTAACGAGCGCGACACGCCAAAAACACGGATTGCGCGTCTCGGCGAGTGAGGGGCGCCGTCTGCCTATATGTTTCATGCAGACAACGGACATGAATACCAACGACGCGATTCGGCGGTAATGGTCGCGGGGGGCCCAAGCAAGCGGGTAGCGTCGGGGAATACATGCGGCATAGCACGACGAACGGCGAACAGGAAGTAGGCCCTCAGCACCATGGCGCGCATCGGAGACGGCGGTGACCTGCTTAAGTGCTCGTTCTGCGGGAAGAGCCAAAAGCAAGTCAAGAAACTCATTGCTGGCCCCGGTGTGTACATCTGCGATGAGTGCATAGACCTCTGCAACGAGATCATCGAAGAGGAACTCGCCGACGCCGACGACGTCAAGCTCGACGAACTGCCCAAGCCCGCCGAGATCCGGGAATTCCTGGAGGGATACGTCATCGGGCAGGACACCGCCAAGCGCACGCTGGCCGTCGCCGTCTACAACCACTACAAGCGGATCCAGGCCGGGGAGAAGGGCCGCGACTCGCGGTCCGAGCCCGTCGAGCTGACCAAGTCCAACATCTTGATGCTCGGCCCCACCGGCTGCGGCAAGACCTACCTCGCCCAGACCCTGGCCAAGATGCTCAACGTGCCGTTCGCCATCGCCGACGCCACCGCGCTCACCGAGGCCGGTTACGTCGGCGAGGACGTCGAGAACATCTTGCTCAAGCTGATCCAGGCGGCCGACTACGACGTCAAGCGCGCCGAGACCGGCATCATCTACATCGACGAGGTCGACAAGATCGCCCGCAAGAGCGAGAACCCGTCGATCACCCGCGACGTGTCCGGCGAGGGCGTCCAGCAGGCCCTGCTGAAGATTTTGGAGGGCACCCAGGCGTCGGTTCCCCCGCAGGGCGGCCGCAAGCACCCGCACCAGGAATTCATCCAGATCGACACCACCAACGTGTTGTTCATCGTCGCGGGTGCGTTCGCCGGGCTGGAGAAGATCATTTATGAGCGGGTCGGCAAGCGCGGCCTGGGCTTCGGCGCCGAGGTGCGCTCCAAGGCCGAGATCGACACCACCGACCACTTCGCCGACGTCATGCCCGAGGACCTGATCAAGTTCGGCCTGATCCCGGAGTTCATCGGGCGGCTCCCGGTGGTCGCGTCGGTCACCAACCTGGACATGGAGTCGTTGGTCAAGATCCTGTCCGAGCCGAAGAACGCGTTGGTCAAGCAGTACACCCGCCTGTTCGAAATGGACGGCGTGGAGCTGGAGTTCACCGACGACGCGCTGGAGGCGATCGCCGACCAGGCTATCCACCGCGGCACCGGCGCCCGAGGCCTGCGCGCGATCATGGAAGAGGTCCTGCTGCCGGTGATGTACGACATCCCGAGCCGCGACGACGTCGCCAAGGTCGTGGTGACCAAGGAGACGGTCCAGGACAACGTCCTGCCGACGATCGTGCCGCGCAAGCCGTCGCGCAGCGAACGCCGCGACAAGAGCGCCTAAGCAATTCCCTGATTCCGGCCGCCTGAAGCTTTGAACAGCCCGGCCGAGGTTCCGCGGCGCCTGGCGCACGGGCTGGACCTGCTCAACTTCCTGCTGGCCGATGTTCGTGACGGGTTGGGCCCGTACCTGTCGGTCTACCTGCTGGTGACCCATCACTGGGACCAGGGGTCGATCGGGTTCGTCATGGCGGTCGGCGGCATCGGGGCGATCGTCGCTCAGGCGCCGGCCGGCGCGCTGGTCGACCGGACGACGGCCAAGCGGGCGGTGATCATCGCGGGCGCGCTGACCGTCACCGCCGGATCGTTGGCGATGCCGTTGTTTCCGGGCTTATATTCGATCTCGGTGCTGCAGGCTCTCACCGGAGTCGCCGGTTCCGTCTTCGCGCCGGCGTTGGCCGCCATTACGCTCGGCGCGGTCGGCCCCCGTCTCTTCGCGCGCCGGGTAGGGCGCAACGAGTCGTTCAACCATGCCGGAAACGCCTCGGCCGCCGCCGTCACCGGCGGCTTGGCTTACTTCCTTGGGCCCGCGGTGGTGTTCTGGGTACTCGCCGCGATGGCGGCCGGCAGTGTCGTTGCGACCCTGCGGATTCCGGCCGACGCGATCGACAACGATGTGGCGCGGGGCATGGACCACTCCCCGGGCGAGCCGCACCAGCAGCCGTCGCGGCTGGCGGTGCTGCTGCACAATCGCCGGCTGATGATTTTCGCCGTCACGGTCATCGCCTTTCACTTCGCCAACGCGGCGATGCTTCCCCTGGTCGGCCAGCTGTTGGCGTTGCACAACAAAGACGTCGGGACGGCGCTGATGGCGGGGTGCATCGTGGCCGCGCAGGTCGTGATGGTCCCGGTGGCCTACCTGGCCGGGGCCAAGGCCGATTCCTGGGGGCGCAAACCCATTTTCTTGGTCGGCTTCGCGGTCTTGGCCGCGCGCGGATTTCTCTACACCCTGTCCGACAACTCGTACTGGCTGGTGGGCGTCCAACTGCTCGACGGCGTGGGGGCGGGTGTGTTCGGCGCGTTGTTTCCGCTCGTCGTGCAGGACGTGACGCACGGAACCGGTCGGTTCAATATCAGCCTGGGTGCGGTGACGGCGGCGACGGGCATCGGCGCTGCGGTCTCGAACCTGGTTGCCGGCTCGATCGTGGTGGCGGCCGGCTACGACGCGGCCTTCGCCTTCCTCGGTGCCCTGGCCGCCGCGGGCCTCGTGTTGTATCTCGTCGCGATGCCCGAGACGGCGCCTCAGCGCATGTCGGGCAGGCGATCAACGTGACCAATACCACACTTTCGCTGCCTACGCACCAGTAGCCCGCGCTGACTTCGGCATTTAACCGTAAATCCGCTGCATGCAATGCTTTCGAGACGCCCATGCTTCTCTTAAAGAAGTGCCATAATTGGTACTACCAGTGACACACAAGCTTGTGGG
Organism: Mycobacterium sp. UM_CSW; assembly: GCF_000455205.1. Lineage (GTDB taxonomy): Bacteria > Actinomycetota > Actinomycetes > Mycobacteriales > Mycobacteriaceae > Mycobacterium. The sequence goes on from NZ_AUWQ01000013.1 coordinate 104,750, forward strand.
CCAGGGAGCCGCCCCAGCGGCGCGTACCCTAATGCTCCAGCGCGAAGTGCCTATCCGGTTAACGAATGGAAGGCGGATAAGTGGATCCGAACGGCAGTGGGGCCGGGTCTGATTCTCCCAATGGCTCCTCTCGCAATGGGTCGGACCGCCAGCGTCTAGAACAAGTTGTCATTCGATTCGCCGGGGACTCCGGCGACGGCATGCAGCTGACCGGCGACCGGTTCACCTCCGAGGCAGCCCTTTTCGGCAACGACCTGGCGACCCAGCCGAACTATCCCGCCGAGATCCGCGCCCCCGCAGGCACATTGCCCGGGGTTTCGTCGTTCCAGATTCAGATCGCCGACTACGACATCCTGACCGCCGGCGACCGCCCCGACGTCCTCGTCGCGATGAATCCGGCGGCGCTCAAGGCCAACATCGGGGACCTGCCGCGCGGCGGAATGGTCATCGCGAATTCCGACGAGTTCACCAAGCGCAACCTGACCAAGGTGGGCTACGTAACGAACCCGCTGGAGACCGACGAGCTCGAGGAATACGTCGTGCACTCCGTCGCGATGACGACGCTGACGCTCGGGGCCGTCGAGTCGATCGGCGCGTCGAAGAAGGACGGCCAGCGCGCCAAGAACATGTTCGCGCTCGGCCTGCTGTCGTGGATGTACGGGCGGCCGATCGAGACCAGCGAGCGGTTCATCCGGGAGAAGTTCGCCCGCAAGCCCGACGTCGCCGAGGCCAACGTGCTCGCGCTCAAGGCGGGCTGGAACTACGGCGAAACCACGGAGGCGTTCGGGACGACGTACGAGGTCTCGCGGGCGGTCCTGCCGTCGGGCGAATACCGCCAGATCTCGGGCAACACCGCGCTGTCCTACGGCATCGTCACGGCCGGCCAGCTGGCCGGGATCCAGGTCGTGCTCGGCAGTTACCCGATCACGCCGGCCTCGGACATCCTGCACGAGCTGTCCAAGCACAAGAACTTCAACGTGATCACCTTCCAGGCCGAGGACGAGATCGGCGGCATCTGCGCGGCGATCGGCGCGTCCTACGGCGGCGCCCTCGGCGTCACCAGCACGTCCGGCCCGGGCATTTCGCTGAAGTCCGAAGCGCTGGGCCTGGCCGTGATGACCGAGCTGCCGCTGCTGGTCATCGACGTTCAGCGGGGCGGCCCGTCGACCGGCCTGCCCACCAAGACCGAGCAGGCCGACCTGCTGCAGGCGCTGTACGGCCGCAACGGGGAGTCCCCGGTGGCGGTGGTCGCGCCGCGTTCGCCGTCCGACTGCTTCGAGACCGCCATCGAGGCGGTACGCATCGCGGTGTCCTACCACACCCCGGTGATCGTGTTGTCCGACGGCGCGATCGCCAACGGCTCGGAGCCGTGGCGCATCCCGGACGTCGGCTCGCTGCAACCGATCACGCACGCCTTCGCCAAGCCCGACGAGCCCTTCCAGCCGTACAACCGCGACCCGGAGACCCTCGCCCGGCAATTCGCCGTCCCCGGCACCCCCGGGCTCGAGCACCGCATCGGCGGCCTGGAAGCGGCGAACGGCTCCGGCAACATCTCCTATGAGCCGGTCAACCACGACCTCATGGTCCGGATTCGGCAGGCCAAGATCGACGGCATCGCGGTGCCCGACCTGGAAGTCGACGATCCGACGGGAGACGCCGAGCTGCTGCTGATCGGGTGGGGGAGCTCGTACGGGCCGATCGGCGAGGCCTGCCGGCGCGCCCGGCGCAAAGGCATCAAGGTCGCGCACGCGCACCTGCGCAACCTCAGCCCGTTCCCGGCGAACCTCGGCGACGTGTTACGGCGCTACCCGATGGTGGTATGCCCGGAGATGAACCTGGGTCAGCTCGCGCTGATCCTGCGCGGCAAGTACCTGGTGGACGTGCAATCGGTCACCAAGGTCCAGGGTGTGGCCTTCCTGGCGGACGAGATCGGGCGTCTGATCCGCGCCGCGCTGGGCGGCACGCTGGCCGAAATCGAGCAAGACAAGAAGATGGTCGCCAGAATGGCGGCAGCGACGGTTGGAGCGGGAGCTAGCGAATGACCGACCTGATGGGCAATCTGGCGGGCACGGACCTCGGCTTGTCCCCGAGGCTTACCAAGAACGACGGGGTCCCCGCGTTGTCCGCCGAGGACCAGCCGCAGAAGGCCAAGGACTTCACCAGTGATCAGGAGGTGCGCTGGTGCCCCGGTTGTGGTGACTACGTCATCCTCAACACGATCCGCAACTTCCTACCCGACCTCGGGCTGCGCCGCGAAAACATCGTCTTCATCAGCGGCATCGGCTGCTCCAGCCGCTTCCCGTACTACCTGGAAACCTACGGCTTCCACTCGATCCACGGCCGGGCGCCGGCCATCGCGACCGGCCTGGCGCTGGCCCGCGAGGACCTCTCGGTGTGGGTGGTCACCGGTGACGGCGACGCGCTGTCGATCGGCGGCAACCACCTGATCCACGCGCTGCGCCGCAATGTCAACATCACGATCCTGCTGTTCAACAACCGGATCTACGGGCTGACCAAGGGCCAGTACTCGCCGACGTCCGAGGTCGGCAAGGTCACGAAGTCAACGCCGATGGGCTCGCTCGATCAGCCGTTCAACCCGGTGTCGTTGGCGCTGGGCGCCGAGGCGACCTTCGTCGGCCGCGCGCTGGACTCCGACCGCGCCGGCCTCACCGAAGTGCTGCGCGCCGCCGCCGAGCACCGCGGCGCCGCCGTCGTCGAAATCCTGCAGGACTGCCCGATTTTCAACGACGGCTCCTTCGACGCGCTGCGCAAGGAGGGCGCCGAGGAGCGGGTGATCAACGTCCGCCACGGCGAGCCGATCGTGTTCGGCGCCAACGGCGAATACTGCGTGGTGAAGTCGGGCTTCAGCCTGGAAGTGGCCAAGACGGCCGACGTGCGCACCGACGAGATCGTGGTGCACGACGCGCACGCCGACGACTCGGCCTACGCGTTTGCGCTGTCACGGCTTTCGGACCAGAACCTCGACCACACCGTGCTGGGCATCTTCCGCAACATCAGCCGGCCCACCTACGACGACGCGGCGCGCGCTCAGGTCCACGCCGCGCAGGCGTCGAAGCCGTTCGATTCCGCCGCGCTGCAATCCCTGCTGCGCGGGCGCGACACCTGGACCGTCGACTGACATGGCCGACCAGGGACCCGACACAGTGCCACTGGCCGGGGTGATAGTCGCTGGGGGCGAGTCGCGCCGCATGGGCCGCGACAAGGCCACCCTGCCCGGGCCCGGCGGACCGGGCACGCTCGCCGAGTACGTCGTCGGCATCGTCGCGCAACGCTGCGAGCCGGTCTTCGTGATGGCCGCCCCGGGGCAGCCGCTGCCGTCGCTGCAGGCACGTGTGATTCGCGACGAGGTGCGGGGGCTGGGGCCGCTGTCGGCGACGGGGCGGGGATTGCGCGCGGCCGCGGAGGCCGGCGCCCGGCTCGCGTTCGTCAGCGCCGTCGACATGCCGCTACTGACCGCCGAACTCATCGACGACCTGGTCCACCTCGCCACCGAGACCAACGCCGAGGTGGTGTTGCCGTGGGACGGCCGCAGCCACTACCTGGCCGCGGTGTACCGCACCGATCTCGCCGATCGGATCGACGCGCTGGTCGCCGCCGGCGAGCGCAGAATGAGCGCCCTGATCGACGCCTCGGATGCGCAGCAGATCGTGCTGCGGGATTCGCGCGCCCTGACCAACGTCAACACCGAGGCGGAGCTGCGCGCGGCGACGCAGGCGCGCGTCTGACCTAAGCGGTTCCGCCATTTAATTGGCGACCGAAGCGCTATTCAATGAATCGCTTCGCGCCAATTCGCGTCTTTGTTTCGAGCATAAGTCCGTAGTCCGTCGTTATCTGCGCAATGGCGCCCGCGGCGGGGCCCATCGCTTCGTCGAATCGCCTTGGTGCGGAGCGGTTTTCAGGATCCGGACAATCAGCCGCGCACTCCGCCGATGCGGAAATCCGGGACCGTTCCGGCAAATTGCAGGCTTGGTATCGAAAACAGTTGGCACGTTTGATAATTGGATTATGAATGCGGAATCCATTGCCGTGCAGCAGCTTTGGGTCGGTGACCGCCTGGTCCGTCCGTTCCGGTGCGTCGGAGGCGATCTCACGTATCATGTTGTATCCTGCGCCGGTTCAGCGTCGCGCGCCGGGGCGGGATATGCGCACTCAGGATGTCTCGCCGAGCCGGCAAACGCGTGTGCCAGCTCACAAAAAGGGCGTGATTCGGCTCACGATTCGATTGGGATTCCGACGTATGGGCACGGCGCGAAAACGCCGGACTGACCTGCAGAGATGATTCTGCGATCGCGGCGTGATTCGCTCGTTACCGAACCGAGATATCCGTTTCCTGAAGATGACGAACGCCCGCGGGTTTCGTACGGTCCCTGGTAGCCCGCAACGGGTTAACGGATAAGTAATCGAAAATTGAAAACACGGACCCGCGTGCGAGCGGGGCTGCGGACGGCATGGAAGCGCCGCGGCCCGGGGTAGGACCCCGCCGGGCAGATCGAGAGCCCGCCGCTGTCGTGCCCGAACGAGACGGCACGTCCCAGAGCACCTTTTCGGCATCAACCAAACCTTCGACCCACTCCGGTGGGTCTGCTTTGGCGCGCGCACCGCGAAAGGAAGAAATTTGAAGAACGTCCGCAAGACGCTCATCCTCGCCGCGATCTCCGGCACCCTGGTGACGGTGCCCTCCGCCACCGCCACCGCGGAACCGATGGGCTTTGACCCGAACGTTCCCCCCATCGGGGCCCCCGACGCGCCCCCGCCGCCGGCTCCGGACGCTCCGCCGGCAGCTCCCGCGGCCTTCGACCCCAACGTTCCGCCGCCGGCGGCCCTCCCGGACGCCCTGGCGCCTGTCGACGTGCCTCCCGCGCCGGACGCCCCGCCGCC
>NZ_AUWQ01000014.1 GCF_000455205.1 Mycobacterium sp. UM_CSW
GCCGCCGCGGCGAGCCGGCGCGCATACACCCCCGCGTCGAATCGATGCGAGTCCATGGCAGCCAGATTAACGGCGCTGGCAGGATAGCCCGCATGCCCGAACCGCTCGTGCTCCTCGACGGCGCCAGCATGTGGTTCCGCTCGTACTTCGGGGTGCCGTCGTCGATCAAGGCGCCCGACGGCCGGCCCGTCAACGCCGTGCGCGGCTTCCTCGACTCGATGGCCGTGGTGATCAGCCAGCAGCGGCCCGGCCGGCTGGTGGTGTGCCTGGACCTGGATTGGCGGCCACAATTCCGGGTCGACCTCATCCCGTCGTACAAGGCGCACCGGGTCGCCGAGCCCGAGCCGCAGGGCCAGCCCGACATCGAGGAAGTGCCCGACGATCTGACGCCGCAGATCGACATGATCATGGAGCTGCTCGACGCGTTCGGGATCCCGACGGCGGGGGCGGAGGGTTTCGAGGCCGACGACGTGCTGGGCACGCTGGCGGCGCGGGAACGAACCGACCCGGTCGTTGTGGTCAGCGGGGACCGCGACCTGTTGCAGGTGGTCGCCGACGATCCCATCCCGGTTCGGGTGCTCTACCTGGGCCGCGGGCTGACCAAGGCCACGTTGTTCGGGCCGGCCGAGGTGGCCGAGCACTATGGCGTGCCGCGGGAACGGGCCGGGCCGGCCTACGCCGAGCTCGCGCTGCTGCGCGGCGATCCGTCCGACGGGCTGCCCGGCGTCCCGGGTGTCGGCGAGAAGACAGCGGCCACGCTGCTGGCCCAGCACGGCTCACTGGAAGCAATCCTGGCCGCCGCCCACGACCCAAAGTCCAAGATGGCCAAGGGTTTACGGGCGAAGCTGCTGGGCGCGACCGACTACATCGAGGCAGCCGGCAAGGTGGTGCGGGTGGCCACCGACGCGCCGGTCACGCTGTCGACACCCACCGACGCGCTGCCGCTGGCCGCCGCCCATCCGCGACGCACCGCCAAGCTGGCGACCGAGCTGGGGGTCGGGTCGCCGGTGGCCCGGTTGCAAAAGGCGCTCGACGGCCTGCCCGGCTGACGGCCCCTACTGGGGCCGGCCGACCTCGTAGGTGCCCTTGTTGTCCTGGAAGGTCACCGTCACGTGCTTCTTGGCGCCGTCGATGCTGACGTCGCAGTCGAACGTCGCGCCCTTCTTGACCACGGGGTCCTGGCCGTGGTTGCAGGAGACGTCCTTGACGTTCTTGGCGCCGTAGCCGTTGGTCTCGTCGGTCAGCACCTGCTGCACACCGGCCTGCGCCTTGTTGACGTCCAGCTTGGTGGTGACGAAAAACCCGGGCTGCCAGAAGCCGAGCACCAGCACGACGGCGATCACCAGGAACGCGATGACGCCGACCACGCCCCCGATCAGCGCCATCGAGCGCTTCTTCGGGGGCTGCTGGTCGTAGGGCGCGTACTGCTGCGGGTATTGGCCGGGCTGACCGTACTGGCCCGGCTGACCGTATTGGCCGTACTGGCCGGGCTGGCCCGGCTGCGCCGGCTGGCCGTACTGGCCCGGCTGGCCGTACGGGGTGTACTGGCCGGGCTGGGCGTATTGCTGGGGCTGTTCGCCGTACTGCGGGGGTTGGCCGTAGCCCGGCTGCGGGGGGTACTGCTGGGGGTACGCCTGCTCGGCCGGTTGCTGGTATTGCGGGTAGTCGGCGGGCGGGGTGTAGGCCGGGGCCTGCCACGTCTGCTCCTGGCCGGGCTGCTGCTGCGGCGGCTGCCAGTGTGTTGGCGCCACCTGGGTGGGCTCCGAGGACTGATCGCCGCTCTGACCGGGCGGTTGCCACTGGTGACCCGGGTCCGACCCCTGCGGTCCGCTCATTCCTTCTCCTCAGTTCCCTTGTGTCTCGCGCCATTAGCGCCATGTAACGGTAGCTCGCGCCCAGCCTACCCGGCGTCAACTGCGACGACGCCGCGCCGGACGTCATTGATGGCCCGCTTGGCGGCCGCGCGGAGCTCCGGATCGGGCGCGGCGTTGCGAACCTGGTCCAACAGATCGAGCACCTGGCGGCACCACCGCACGAAGTCCCCCGCCGACATTCCCTGTTGCAGCGAGCCGCCGCCGGCCACATCGGCGACGGCCAGCGCCGCGGCCAGGTCTCCCGTCCGGGCCCACCGGTAGATGACGTTGACGAAGCCGTCGTCGGGTTCGCGGCTCGGGGCGATCCGGTGTGCCTGCTCGTCGGCGCGCAGCGCCATCGACAGCCTCGAGGTCTGCTGCAGCGCCTGCCGCAGCCGCTGGGTGGGCACCTCGGCGGCCAAGGCGGCGCCGGCACCGTCACCGCCCCGGGACTCGTACAGGACGGCCGAGACCACCGCCGCCAGCTCGGCCGGTTTCAAACCCGCCCACGCGCCGGTGCGCAGGCATTCGGCGACCAGGAGGTCGCTCTCGCTGTAGATCCGGGCCAGCAGCCGGCCGTCGTCGGTGACGTGCGGATCGGTGGCCGGGCCCTGGATGAAGCCGCGCTCGGTGAGCAGCCCGACGATCCGGTCAAACGTGCGCGCCAAGGAGTTGGTGGCCGCGCCGACCTTCTTCTCCAGCTGTGCGTTGTCGCGTTCGATGCGCAGGTACCGCTCGGCCTGGCGCATCTGGGGCTCGAGGTTGGGGGCGTTGTGCGCGGGATGCCGGCGCAGTTCGGTGCGCAGCGACGCCAGCTCCGGGTCGTGGAACGCGCCGTCCCCGTCGCCGCGACCGCCGCGGCGCGCCGTAGGAACGGCCAGCCCGTCGGCCGCCGACCGCAGGGCCGAGGCCAGGTCGCGGCGCACTCGCGGCTGACGGTGTTCGACGCGCTTCGGCAACGGCATCGAGCCGACGGGTGCCGTCGCGCCCGAATAGTCGGCCGACGAAATCCTTCCCGCCCAACGGTTTTCGGTGAGGACGAGCGGGCGCGGGTCGGAGCTGTCGCGCGCCGACTCCAGCACCACCGCCAGCCCGCCGCGCCGGCCGTGGGTGATCGTGATGATGTCGCCCCGGCGCAGCGCGGCCAGTGCATCGCTGGCGGCCTGCCGTCGGTGCAGCCGCGACGCGCGCGACTGCGCACGCTCCATCTCGGAAATCCGCGCACGCATCCGCGCGTATTCGAAGACCGGCGCGTCGTGTCCGCCGAGCTCGGCGGCGATCTCGTCGAGCATCCGCTGGCCGCGCTCGATGCCGCGGACCAGGCCGACGACGGAATGGTCGGCCTGATACTGGGCGAACGATTGCTCGAGCAACTGGTGCGCCTGCTCGGGGCCCATCTGCTGCACCAGGTTGATCGTCATGTTGTACGACGGCGCGAACGAGCTGCGCAGCGGAAAGGTGCGGGTCGACGCCAGCCCGGCCACCGCGGACGGTTCGGTGGTTTCCTCGCTGGGATTCCACAGCACCACCGCGTGGCCCTCGACGTCGATACCCCGCCGGCCGGCGCGCCCGGTCAGCTGGGTGTACTCCCCCGGCGTGAGCGGCACGTGCTGCTCGCCGTTGAACTTGACCAGCCGCTCGAGCACCACCGTGCGGGCGGGCATGTTGATGCCCAGCGCCAGCGTTTCGGTGGCGAACACCGCCTTGACCAGGCCCGCGGTGAACAGCTCCTCGACCGTATGGCGGAACGCGGGCAACATCCCGGCGTGGTGGGCCGCCAGCCCGCGCAGCAACCCCTCGCGCCACTCGTAGTAGCCGAGCACCGCCAGGTCGGCGTCGGCCAGGTCGCCGCAGCGGTGCTCGATCACCTCGGCGATCTGCGCGCGCTCCTCCTCGGTGGTCAGCCGCAGCGGCGATCGCAGGCACTGCTGGACGGCGGCGTCGCAGCCGGCCCGGGAGAACACGAACGTGATCGTCGGCAGCAGGCCCTGCGAATCCAGGATCCCGATCACGTCCGGCCGCGGGGGCGGCCGGTAGAAGCGCGGGCGGGACGGTCGCGCCGACCGCCCGCGCCGAGGCTGCCAGTCCGACATGCGGTCCGCCTCGCGGCGATGGGCGATGTGGCGCACCAGGTCCGGGTCGACGCGCGGCTTGCCTCCGGCGTCCGGCGCGGCGTGCGAGTAGTCGAACAGGTCGAACAGCCGCTTGCCGACCAAGACGTGTTGCCACAGCGGAACGGGCCGGTGTTCGTCGACGACGACGGTGGTGTCGCCGCGCACGGTCTGGATCCAGCCGCCGAATTCCTCGGCGTTGCTCACGGTCGCTGAGAGGCTGACCACGCGCACCTCGTCGGGCAGGTGCAGGATCACCTCCTCCCACACCGGGCCGCGCATCCGGTCGGCAAGGAAATGCACCTCGTCCATCACCACATACGAAAGGCCTTGCAGCGCAGGCGAATCGGCGTAGAGCATGTTGCGCAGCACTTCGGTGGTCATCACCACGACGGGCGCGTCGCCGTTCACCGACATGTCACCGGTCAGCAGCCCGATCCGGTCGCGGCCGTAGTGCTCGCTCAGGTCGGTGTGCTTCTGGTTGCTCAGCGCCTTCAGCGGCGTGGTGTAAAAGCATTTGCCGCCCGACGCCAGCGCCAGGTGGACGGCGAATTCGCCGACGACGGTCTTGCCGGCCCCGGTCGGCGCGCACACCAGCACGCCGTGGCCGCGTTCCAGCGCCTCGCACGCGCGCCGCTGAAAGTCGTCGAGCGTGAAGCTGAGTTCCGTGGCGAACCGCGCCAGCTCGGGCAGCTCGGTCACGCCGCTGCCATGCGACGGCGGCATCTACGTGACGTCGTCATGCTGCCCGGCCGTGAACGACGGCTCCGGTATCGGCCCCGGTATCGGCTCGGGCGGCTCGATGACGGACGCCTCGTCGTCGGGAATCGTGACCTGGGCTTCGCGCTTGGCCTTGCGCCGGTCGTGCAGTCGGGAGATCTGGATGGCGAATTCGAGCAGCACCGATAGTGCGATCCCCAGCGCCGTCATCGAGAACGGGTCCGATCCGGGCGTGAAGATGGCCGCGAAGGCGAACATGCCGAAGATCAGCCCGCGCCGCCAGGACTTGAGCCGCTCGTAGCTCAGCACGCCCACCGCGTTGAGCATGACGATCAGCAGCGGGAACTCGAAGCTGACCCCGAAGACCACCAGCAGGTTGATCAGGAAGCCGAAATACCGGTCCCCGGACAGCGCGGTCACCTGCACGTCGCTGCCGACGGTCAACAGGAACCCCAGCGCCTTGGACAGCACGAAGTAGGCCAGCACGGCGCCGACGACGAACAGCACCGCGGCGGGCACCACGAACCCGACCGCGAAGCGGCGCTCCTTCTGGTAGAGCCCGGGCGTGATGAACGCCCACAGCTCGTAGAGCCAGACCGGGCAGGCCAGCACGAGCCCGGCCGTCAGCCCGACCTTGAGGCGCAACATGAACTGGTCGAACGGCGCGGTGGCCAGCAGCCGGCACTGCCCGTCGGCGCTGATGCTCGCCCGCGCCGATTGCGGCAGCGAACAGTACGGGTGGCGCAGCCATTCGCCGAGGCTCTCCAGCCCGAAGATCCCGTGCGAGTACCAGAAGAACCCGAAAATCGTCGTGACCAGGATCGCGGCCAGCGAGATCAGCAGCCGGGTGCGCAGCTCGGTCAGGTGGTCGACCAGCGACATCGTCGCGTCGGGGTTGGTGCGGCTGCGCCTGTTACGAGGGTTGAGCCGTTTCAGCAGGCCCGCGGTGCGCGCCGAAACCTTGAAACCTTTCACGGTGGTCTTTGCGGTCGATCAGGGGCGCTCGGGCACCGCGGCGGCGCGGCTAGGCCGGGCGCGCTTCGGTGTGCCCCTGCTCGGTGGTCGCCGGCGGGTCGACTCGCTGCGACTGCACGGGCTGGGGGGTCTCCGGGGTTGCCTGCAAGGAAGGCGCTTCAGTCTTGCCTTCGGTCTGCATTTCCCGCATCTCGGACTTGAAAATGCGCATCGACTTGCCCAGCGAGCGCGCGGCATCGGGGAGCTTCTTGGCACCGAACAGCAGGATCACTACGACAGCGAGGATCGCCCAGTGCCACGGACTAAGACTGCCCACTTTGATTACCTCCAGACGTCCACCCGATGCTACCGCAGCAACGGTCGCGGCTATTGTGGCCGCGCCGCGACCTGGTAGGACTCCAGGGCGGCCGCGGCGGCATCCCGTACACGACGGGCCAGCGACTCCGGTTCGAGCACCCGCACCGCCGACCCGAAGCCCAGCACCAGCCGGGTCATCCAGTCCTCCGAGGCGTAGGTCATGACGGCCTCGCACGAGCCGTCGGCCAGCTCGAGCACCTCGCGCATCGGGTAGTACTCGAACATCCACGAGGCCGCGGGCGCCACCCACAGCCGCGCCGACGGCAGCGACGGGTCGCCGTCGAACAGCGATGTGTCCGGCGGCGCGTGCAGGGCCGGTTCCGGCGGGGCCGCCGGCTCGCCCAGCTCGGTGGCGTCCACGATCCGGTCGAAGCGGAACAGCCGGACGCCTTCGGCTTCGCGCGACCACGCCTCCAGGTAGCTCTGGCCGCCGATCAGCAGGACCCGGATGGGGTCGACGACCCGGCTGGTCAGGGTGTCGTGTGAGGCGGAGTAGTAGTCGATGGCCAGCGCGCGCTTGTACTGCACCGCGGTGCGGACGGCCGCCGCGGCGCGGCTTTCGACGGGTGCGGGCTCGTCGACCGCCGCCACCGCCGCCGAAGCGTCGTGCCCGACGGCGCCGGCGGCGGCCTCGATCTTGGCGATCGCGCTGCGCGCGGCCTCCGGGTCGACGACGCCCGGGATGTCGGCCAGCGCCCGCAGCGCCACCAGCAGGCCGGTGGCCTCCGGCGACGTGAGCTTGAGCGGCCGGTCAATGCCCGCCGAGAACGTCACCTCGATGGTGTCGCCGGAGAACTCGAAGTCGATGAGGTCGCCCGGGTAGTAGCCGGGAAGACCGCACATCCACAGCTGGTTGAGGTCCTCCTCCAGCTGCTTCTCCGACACCCCGAGGTCGGCCGCGGCCTTGGCCCGGGTGACCTTCGGGTTGGCCTGGAAATACGGGACCATGTTGAGCAGCCGAACGAGCCGGGTGGACACGGGAGTCATGAGCTGTGCACCTCCGCATGCGCGCGCAGCCGCGCCAGCACCTCGTCGCGAAGCGATTGCGGCTCGAGCACGACGGCGTCGGCCCCATAGCCGGCGATGTCGCGGGCCAGCTGGTCGCCGGAACCGATGCCGAGCTCGATCACCTCGCCGTCGCGGCCGGCCAGCTGCTGCGGCCCGGTCGACCTGCCGGCCCGGCGCAGCGCCGTGGCCCGCCCGTCGGCGACCCACACCCGGGCCTGCCCGACGGCCGGCCACTCGCTGACCGTCTGGGCCACGATCTTGCGAAGGTCGACGCCGTCGGGCACGGTGACCGCGCCGGGCGGGCCGATCGGCGCGACGTCGGCCCCGATCCGGGACAGCCGAAACGTGCGGGTGGCGTCGCGGTCGCGGTCGTGGCCGACCAGATACCAGCGGCCCTTCTCGGTGACCACGCCCCAGGGCTCGACGGTGCGCGTCGTGTAGGGCTCGGCCCGCGATGGCCGGTGCGGAAACTGCACCGCCTGGCGGGAAGCGATGGCGGACAATAGGATTCCGAGCACCTCCTCCGACCCGCGCAGGCCCGGCACGCCCGCCGGGGATGCGATGGCCACCGGCGCGTCCGGGTCGACGTCCACCCCGGCGGCGCGCAGCTTGAGCAGGGCGCCCTGGGTGGCGGTGATCAGTTCGGGCGACTCCCACAGCTGCGTGGCGACGGCCACCGCGGCCGCCTCGTCCGGGGTGAGGTCGACCGGCGCCAGCGCGTAGGCGTCGCGGTTGATCCGGTAGCCCTCGGTGGGATCCATGGCCGACACCCGGCCGACCTCCAGCGGGATGCCGAGATCGCGCAGTTCGTTCTTGTCGCGCTCGAACATCCGCGAAAACGCCTCGGCGCTAGGGCTGTCGGAATAGCCGGCGACGCTGGACCTGATCTTTTCGGCGGTGACGTAGCCGCGGGTGGAGAGCAGGGCGATCACGAGATTAACCAGCCGCTCGACTTTCGAGGTCGCCATTTGTCCCAGGTTATTCGATGGTCCCCGCGCGGCGCTTACGCCGGCTGGCCGCGTCGCACGATTCACGGCGGCCACACCGGTCGCGAGCTGGCCGGGGGCACTGACTCTGAAACTTGATGGCGCCGGCGATATCACGTTTGCGGTTCAAACATGGGACGCCGCAACGGTGCCGATGTGACTGATGTGACTGGCCGTGAACCGACCACCCGGCTACATGCTTGCGATGAGTCGCTTGACCCGCTCGTCGACCGCCCGGAACGGGTCCTTGCACAGCACGGTGCGCTGCGCCTGGTCGTTGAGCTTCAGGTGCACCCAGTCGACGGTGAAGTCGCGGCCCGCCGCCTGGGCGGCGCTGATGAACTCACCGCGCAGCCGCGCGCGAGTGGTCTGCGGCGGGTGGTCGACCGCCTCCGCGATGTCCTCGTCGGTGGTCACCCGGGTGGCCAGGCCCTTGCGCTGCAGCAGGTCGAAGACGCCGCGGCCGCGCTTGATGTCGTGGTAGGCCAGGTCCAGCTGGGCGATCTTCGGGTCGGACAGCTCCATGTTGTAGCGGTCCTGGTAGCGCTGGAACAGCTTGCGCTTGATGACCCAGTCGATCTCGGTGTCCACCTTGGCGAAATCCTGGCTCTCGACAGCATCGAGTTGCCGGCCCCACAGGTCGACTACCTGCTCGATCTGGGCGTTGGGCTCCCGGGTCTGCAGGTGCTCGACGGCGCGGCTGTAGTACTCGCGCTGGATGTCCAGCGCGCTGGCCTGCCGCCCACCCGCCAGTCGCACCGGCCGCCGGCCCGTGACGTCGTGGCTCACCTCGCGAATCGCGCGGATGGGGTTGTCCAGCGAGAAGTCGCGGAACGGGACGCCGGCCTCGATCATCTCCAGCACCAGCGCCGCGGTACCCACCTTGAGCATGGTGGTCGTTTCGCACATGTTGGAGTCGCCGACGATGACGTGCAGGCGCCGATACTTCTCGGCGTCGGCGTGCGGCTCGTCGCGGGTGTTGATGATCGGGCGGCTGCGCGTGGTGGCCGAGGAGACGCCCTCCCAGATGTGCTCGGCGCGTTGGGAAAGGCAGAACGTCGCGGCCTTGGGGGTTTGCAGGACCTTGCCGGCCCCGCAGATCAGCTGGCGGGTGACCAGGAAGGGCAGCAGCACGTCGGAGATACGGGAGAACTCGCCGGCCCGCACGATCAGGTAGTTCTCGTGGCAGCCATAGGAGTTGCCCGCGGAGTCGGTGTTGTTCTTGAACAGGTAGATGTCGCCGCCGATGCCCTCGTCGGCGAGCCGCTGCTCGGCGTCTACCAGCAGGTCTTCCAGCACCCATTCGCCGGCCCGGTCGTGGGTGACCAGCTGCACCAGGCTGTCGCACTCGGCCGTGGCGTACTCGGGATGGCTGCCCACGTCCAGGTAGAGGCGCGCGCCGTTTCGCAAGAAGACGTTGGAGCTGCGGCCCCACGACACCACCCGCCGGAACAGGTACCGGGCAACCTCGTCCGGAGACAGCCGGCGATGGCCGTGGAACGTGCAGGTGACACCGAACTCGGTCTCGATGCCCATAATTCGTCGCTGCACGTAATCGAGGGTACTGGTTGTCACGCCGCAAAGGTGCAGAAGCCGCGCCCGGGGATGTTATCGGGCGGATCTAGTCCGGGGACTCGCCCTTCGTTTCCGACTCTTCCCCGCCGGATTTTGCGTCCTTGGACGTCGGGCCGTCCGACTTCTTCAGCAAGTTCTCCAGGGTGGGGCGATTGATCCGCTTGAACGCCCGCCGCGGCCGGTTGGCATCCAGGATGGCCACCTCGAGGCTCCCCACATCGAGGGCGGGCTGATCGCCGTTGGAGGCCTCCGCGCTGCCCGCCCGCAGCGCCGCAACCGCGATGCCCAAAGCCTCACGCAGGTGGGCGTTTTCGGCGTAGGAGTCCTTGAGCGCGGTGACGATCGGCTCGGTCGTCCCACCCATCACCACGAAATGCGGCTCGTCGGCGATCGAGCCGTCATAGGTAATGCGGTATAGCTCAGGCGGTTTCGACTCGCCGTAGTGGGCGACCTCGGCGACGCACAACTCGACCTCGTAGGGCTTGGCCTGCTCGGTGAAGATGCTGCCGAGGGTCTGCGCGTAGACGTTGGCCAGCTGCCGCCCGGTCACGTCGCGGCGGTCGTAGGCGTAGCCCCGGGTGTCGGCGAACTGGATGCCGCCGCGCCGCAGATTGTCGAACTCGTTGAACTTGCCCGCGGCCGCAAAGCCGACGCGGTCGTAAAGTTCGCTGATCTTCTGCAGGGACCGCGACGGGTTCTCGGCGACGAACAGCACACCGTCGGCGTAGGCCAGCGCCACCACGCTCTTGCCCCGCGCGATGCCCTTGCGCGCGAGCTCGCTGCGCTCGCGCATCGCCTGTTCGGGCGAGATGAAATACGGGAAGCTCACTTCTTCTTACCCCGCGGCTCGGCGTCGGGCCCGAAAGTGTCCGCCCGCGAGCGGCTTTCGATGACCTCCCGGGCCAGTTCGGCGATGCGGCTCTCCGGCACCTCCGCCGCGCCCTCGGCACCGATGGTGACCGCCGTGGGGTAGATGCCGCGGACCAGGTCCGGTCCGCCGGTGGCGGAATCGTCGTCGGCGGCGTCGTAGAGCGCCTCCACGATGACCCGCAGCGCGGAATCAGCGTCGGACACTTGCGAATACAGCTTCTTCATCGAGGACTTGGCGAAGATCGAGCCCGATCCCACCGCCTGGTAGCCCTCTTCCTCGATGTTCCACCCGCCGGCGGCATCGAAAGACACGATGCGGCCGGCGCTTTCGGGGTCCGCCGCGTGGATGTCATACCCGGCCAGCAGCGGCAGGGCGACCAGCCCCTGCATCGCCGCGGCCAGGTTGCCGCGCACCATGATCGCCAGCCGGTTGACCTTGCCGGCAAACGTCAGCGGCACACCCTCGAGCTTTTCGTAGTGCTCGAGTTCCACGGCGTAAAGCCGGGCGAACTCGACGGCGATCGCGGCGGTCCCGGCGATGCCGGTGGCCGTGTAGTCGTCGGTGATGTATACCTTCTTCACGTCGCGCCCGGCGATCATGTTGCCCTGCGTCGAGCGCCGGTCACCCGCCATGACGACGCCGCCCGGGTACTTCAACGCGACGATCGTGGTCCCGTGCGGCAGCTGGTCGCCCGCCGCAACGGTTTGCGCGCCGCCGCCAAAACTCGCCGGCAACAGCTCCGGCGCGTGGCGGCGGAGGTGGTCAGCAAACGAGGACAGGTCTACAGCCGGGTTCCCGGGAAGCGGGGAGTTAAAGGACAGTCGATCGGCAAACGGCCAGGTCACTGTCCGCCCTTTTGGACATACGCGCGGACAAAATCCTCGGCGTTTTCCTCAAGGACGTCGTCAATCTCGTCAAGCAGGTCGTCGGTGTCTTCGGCAAGCTTCTCGCGACGCTCCTGGCCCGCGGCCGTGCCGTCGGCGAAATCGTCTTCGTCGCCGCCGCCACCACCACGCTTGGTCTGCTCCTGAGCCATCGCCGCCTCCTGCTTTGTAATCGGCTCGTGTTAACCGGCGTCACACGCCCGCCGGTCTCTCTACAGTACCGGTCAACGCCGACGTTGCCCGGTCCAACGCCACTTAGCTGGTCAGTTGTTCCACCAGTTCGACCGCGCTGTCCACGGAGTCCAGCAAAGCTCCGACGTGGGCCTTGCTGCCGCGCAACGGCTCCAGCGTCGGGATGCGGACCAGCGAATCGCCGCCGAGATCGAAAATCACCGAGTCCCAGCTGGCCGCGGCGATGTCGGCGCCGAACCTGCGCAGGCATTCGCCGCGGAAGTACGCGCGCGTGTCCGTGGGCGGATTGTCGACGGCATCGAGCACCTGGTGTTCGCTCACAAGGCGCTTCATCGAACCGCGCGCGACCAGCCGGTTGTACAGCCCCTTGTCCAGCCGCACATCGGAGTACTGCAGGTCGACCAGGTGCAGCCGCGGCGCCGACCAGTTCAGGTTCTCGCGCTGCCGGAAGCCCTCGAGCAGCCGCAGCTTGGCCGGCCAGTCCAGCAGCTCGGCGCAGTCCATCGGGTCGCGCTCGAGCTTGTCCAGCACGTCCGCCCACGTTTCGACGACGTCGGCCGCGCGCGGGTCGGGGTCGCGGCTGTCGACCAGCTTTGCCACCCGGTCGAGGTAAATCCGTTGCAGCGCAAGGGCGGTCAGCTCGCGCCCGTCGGCCAGGGCCACCGCCACCCGCAGCGACGGATCGCGGCTGATGGCGTGGACCGCGTGCACCGGCCGCGCCAACGCCAGGTCGCTCAGGTCGATCCCGTGGGCGGGGCCGTCCTCGATCAGATCGAGCACCAGCGCCGTGGTGCCCAGCTTCAAATACGTCGACGTCTCGGCCAGGTTGGCGTCGCCGATGATCACGTGCAGGCGGCGATATCGGTCGGCGTCGGCGTGCGGCTCGTCGCGGGTGTTGATGATGCCGCGCTTGAGCGTGGTCTCCAGCCCGACCTCGACCTCGATGTAGTCGGAGCGCTGCGACAGCTGGAAGCCCGGCTCGTCGCCGGCGGGCCCGATGCCGACCCGGCCGGAACCGGTGACCACCTGCCGCGACACCAGAAAGGGGGTCAGGCCGGCGATGATCGCCGAGAACGGTGTCTGCCGCGACATCAGGTAGTTCTCGTGGGACCCGTAGGAGGCGCCCTTGCCGTCGACGTTGTTCTTGTAGAGCTGCAGTTTCGCGGCGCCGGGCACGCTGGCGACGTGCCGGGCGGCGGCCTCCATCACCCGCTCACCGGCCTTGTCCCAGATCACCGCGTCCAGCGGGTCGGTGCACTCGGGGGCGGAGTATTCCGGGTGCGCGTGGTCGACGTAGAGCCGTGCCCCGTTGGTCAGGATCATGTTGGCCGCGCCCACCTCGTCGGCGTCGACCACCGGCGGGGGCCCGGCCGAGCGGCTCAGGTCGAAGCCGCGGGCGTCGCGCAGCGGCGATTCCACCTCGTAGTCCCAGCGGGTGCGCTTGGCGCGCTGGATGCCGGCAGCGGCCGCGTAGGCCAGGACCGCCTGCGTCGAGGTGAGGATCGGGTTGGCGGTCGGGTCCGACGGCGACGAGATGCCGTACTCGACCTCCGTCCCGATAATCCTTTGCATTACTTCAAGATAGGCCGGGTGAGGATGTAGACCCCGAGGCGGGGTTGTGACCGGCCGGGCGACCGACCCCCGGCCAGGGACGATGAAGCCCGAAATCGGGTGCGATAAGCGCCAGCTGGCGGCGCGGTGCCGCTAGGTTTGCCCGCATGGAGCTTTCCCTTCGCCCCTCGCGCGGGACGGCGAGTGCCGCGGCCGAAAGCTGGTTCCTGAACCGGGGTTTGCCGTCGGTGCTGACGAGGCGGTCGCGCTGGCGGCGGCTCTGGCCGCGGTCGGCCCCGATGCTGGCGGCGTACGCGACGTTGCAGGCCTGCGTTCTGCCCATCTACCTGATCACCGGTGGCCGCGATGTCCATATAAACGGGGAGCCGACGCCTTCCGAGGTGATCCTGCTGACGATCATCGGGCTCGCCCTTCCGCTGATGGCCGTCGTTGGCTGGCTGGTCTCGCGGTCACACAGCGGCCGCACCCGCGCGGCCGTGTCGACGGCCGCGGTGGCCGTCGTGGCGTGCGTCGGAACCGTCGTGGGCGGGCCCGCGCAACTGGCGCAGGAAACCGTCGTGGTGGCCGCGGTGCTGGTCCTGACCGGCTGCGGCGTCGGGTCGGTCGTCGGGTGGGCGGTGCGCATGATGCTGTCGCACCTGACGACGGTCGGGGCCCTGGCGGTGCGGGCCCTGCCCGTCGTGCTGCTGACCGCCTTGGTGTTCTTCAACACCTACGTCTGGCTGATGGCGGCGACGATCAGCGGGGAACGGCTGGGGCTGGCGATGGCGTTCCTCGTCTCGATCGCCGCGGCCTTTGTCGTCTCCGCCACCCACGATCGGGCCCGGCCGATGCTGCGGTCGACGGCGACGCTGCCCACCGACACCGCGGGGCTTGCCGATACGCCCTTCGCGGCCATGCCGGATACGCCCGATTGCGCACCGCTGAAGCGAGCCGAACGACTCAACGTCATCTTCGTGCTGGCCGCGTCGCAGCTGGCGCAGATTCTGGTGGTCGCGGTGGTCACGGCCACCATCTACCTGATCCTGGGGCTGATCGTGCTCAGCCCGTCGCTGCTCAACGAATGGACCCACACCTACACCAGCACCGCGACGGTGCTGGGATTCACGCTGCCGGTGCCGGATTCGCTGATCCACATGACGCTGTTCCTCGGCGCGCTGACGTTCATGTACATCAGCGCCCGCGCGGCCGGCGACGCCGAATACCGGTCGACGTTCCTCGACCCGCTCATCGACGACTTGCACACGACCCTGGTCGCGCGCAACCGCTACCGCGGCGCGGTGGGCGCACCGGCGTGTGAAGTTGACGCCAACCAGGGCAGTGATTAATTTCACAGGGTGTCTCGCCACCAGGCCGAAGAGGAAGTGGACGAACCGGTAGGTGACCTGGCCGGGAAGCGTTACGGGGAAGTGCTTCTCGTGACTCCCGGCGAGGCCGGCCCGCAGGCGTCGGTTTACAACAGCTTCCCGCTCAACGACTGTCCCGCCGAGCTGTGGTCGGCGTTGGACCCCCACGCGATCGCCGCCGAGAACGGCGCGGCCGCCGCCCTGCTCAACGGCCCCCGCTATTGGCTGATGAACTCCATCGAAAAGGAGCGGCAGGGCCCGCAAGTGACGAAGACCTTCGGCGGCATCGAGATGATCCTGCAGGCCACCGTCCTGCTGTCGTCGATGAACCCCGCGCCGTTCAGCGTGAACAAGGTGAGCCGCCACACGGTTTTCGTGTTCAACGCCGGCGAAGAGGTCTATGAACTGATCGATCCGCACGGGAAGCGCTGGGTCATGCAGACCTGGAGCCAGGTCACCGACCCCAACCTCAAGCGGGAAGACCTGCCCGGGCTCGCGAGCCGGCTCGAGTTGCCCGACGGGTGGAGCTACAAGCCGCGCGTCCTCACCGAGGAGCTGCGGGTGGACACCCGAACCGAGGCCGCGCAGGTGCTGCAGGACAACCTGACTAACAGCTACTCGCTGGAGACCTGACGGCCGCTTAGGCCGCCTCCCGGGCGACTAGCTGCGATTCGCCATCCAACTGCGGTGTCGCACAGCGGCTTTCCGCGCCGCTTTGGCGAGCGCGTGATCGGGCAGATGACGGCCCAGCGCATCGAGCACCGGCGCCGTCTCGGGGGCGGGATGTCGCCACATGGTCTCCAGCAGCCGCAACGGCTCGGGCACGCCGGCGAACAGGCTGCACAGCTCTTCGGGCGATTCCAACGTGCTCGAGAGCACGTCGACGAGTACCGCGACATCGACGAAGTTGCCGAGGGTTTCTGCGTCAGCGCGGTCACGCTGCATCAACCACAGCGCGGCGTGACCCGCGACCGGAGTGTCCAACAGCTGACGAACGAAGGGTTCGGCAACCTCGATGTCGAATTTATGCAGCGCAGCGAAACCCATCATCCGACATTCGGCGCTCGAAGCCGCCGCGACGGCCTCGGTGAGCATTTGCACTCGCTCGACGGCGGGACGGTCGGACTGCCAGGCTGCCAAGAGCGCGTCTTGCTGCGTTTCCGCCGCCGCCAACATGGCTTCGATCAACTCGGCGCCATCGCTGTCGGCGATGCGGTCCGCGCGGCGCAGCACGTATCCAGCGTTGTCGAGATGATCCGGCAGCAGGTGGCGGCCAAGCGCGGTCATCGTCACGGTGCCGCCGGTCCAATAACTGGGGCCAAACTCTTCCGGTAGTTCGACGCGGTCCGCCCAGCGCACCACACCAGTGCCCTGCAGAACATCGAAGATCCGGGCCAGGTCACGCTCGGTGAAGTAATCGAGGTTTTCCTCCCGCTCCGGCATGTACGGGGCGACCTGCCGCGCCACCACCGACTGAGCCCACTCGAGGAACGACTGGAAAGCTATCTCGGCGCTGTCGCTCGCAAGCAGCGGGGCAAGCCAATGGACGATCCCGTCGTCGAGCACCTCGTGCAATTCGTCGAGGAACCAGATCCGGCCCGAGTACATCAATTCCAACGGGCCCAGTTCGAGGATCGACGCGAACAGAGCGGCGGCCCGATCGACGGCCGGGCGGGCGGCCCACGCCTTCACCGGAACCAAACGACGCTGGCGCGCACGGACCGCGCCGGCCCGCTTGGCAACGTCCACAATAAAGTTCAACTGCGGCAAGTTCGCGGTCGTGTGGGTGCGCCACGTCTTGTCGCCGATCTGTGGATCCATCTCGTCGCCGGTATCCAACAACCCCACCAACGCTCGACCGTCGGCAAGTTTCAGATTCCCCTTGTCTGTCAGCTGCTTGCCATCCGGGCCCAGATAGTCGCGTAGTGCATCGACTTTGGCCAGCAACGGCGCCTCAGTCGCTACGGCCTCCACCTCCGCCGGCGGCGGCGGGACGTAGATGAACGGCAACTCGTACGGTTCCCGCGCCGAGCCCGGGCCGTACTTCTCCTCGATCTCGTCCAGAGCGGCCTGCAGCCTCGGGTCGTCCTCGTCGGACCAGTCCACGGCAGGAGTGGGGTTGCGCATTTCTGCGCGCACGGTCGGCTCGAGATCGGCAGCAAGCCGCTTCAATCGACCGGCCCGGTCCGGCCCGCCGACCAGGCGCCCGGTGGCCGCCATGAAGTCGAGATAGACACCGACCGCATTGCAGAGATACGCGGCACCTTTGGGGTGACCCTGAAACCGCCGCGGGCACCACTCCAGCAGGAACTCCGTGATGTCATTCGGGGCGAATTCGTCGAGAACACCGCTGGAGTGGTGATACCGCCAGTCGAGGACAACCCTGACGTCGGTGATCACCGCCGCCCGTTCCGCCGCGGGCCTATCCAGCCATCCGTCGAGTTCGTCGAGCAGCGCATCGCGGGCGACGCGGTAGGCGTCGTCGTCATCGAACTGGAGCCGCACCCCAGCGACGCTAGTCGGCAGGACCGACAGGCGCCTACAGGTACTGGCCCAGGTTCGACTCGGTGTCGATGGCCCGCGACGCGCTCGACGACTTGCCGGTGACCAGGGTGCGGATGTAGACGATCCGCTCGCCCTTCTTGCCCGAAATCCGCGCCCAGTCATCGGGGTTGGTGGTGTTGGGCAGGTCCTCGTTCTCGGCGAACTCGTCGACGATCGAGTCGAGCAGGTGCTGAATGCGCAGGCCGGGTTGACCCGTCTCCAGCACCGACTTGATCGCGTTCTTCTTCGCCCGGTCGACGACGTTCTGGATCATGGCCCCGGAGTTGAAGTCCTTGAAGTACATGACTTCTTTGTCACCGTTGGCGTAGGTGACCTCCAGGAACCGGTTGTCGTCGATCTCGGCGTACATGCGCTCGACGACCTTCTCGATCATCGCCTTGATGCAGGCCGTGCGGTCGCCCTCGAACTCGGCGAGGTCGTCGGCGTGCAGCGGCAGCGTCTCGGTCAGGTACTTCGAGAAGATGTCTTGCGCCGCTTCGGCATCCGGGCGCTCGATCTTGATCTTCACGTCGAGGCGGCCGGGCCGCAGGATCGCGGGGTCGATCATGTCCTCGCGGTTGGAGGCGCCGATGACGATGACGTTCTCGAGGCCTTCCACGCCGTCGATCTCGCTGAGCAGCTGCGGCACCACCGTCGTCTCGACGTCCGAGGAGACCCCGGTGCCGCGGGTGCGGAAGATCGAATCCATCTCGTCGAAGAAGACGATCACCGGCGTGCCTTCCGAGGCCTTCTCGCGGGCCCGCTGGAAGATCAGGCGGATGTGCCGCTCGGTCTCGCCGACGAACTTGTTGAGCAGCTCGGGGCCCTTGATGTTGAGGAAGTACGACTTCGCCTCGCGGGCATCGTCGCCGCGCACCTCGGCCATCTTCTTGGCCAACGAGTTCGCGACCGCCTTGGCGATCAGGGTCTTACCGCAACCGGGCGGGCCGTAGAGCAACACACCCTTGGGCGGGCGCAGCGCGTACTCGCGGTAGAGCTCCTTGTGCAGGAACGGCAGCTCGACGGCGTCGCGGATCTGCTCGATCTGGCGCGTCAGGCCGCCGATGTCCTGGTAGCTGACGTCGGGCACCTCTTCCAGCACCAGGTCTTCGACTTCGGCCTTGGGGATGCGCTCGAAGGCGTAACCGGCTTTGGTGTCGACCAGCAGCGAGTCACCCGGCCGCAGCTTGCGCGGGCGGCTGTCGTCGTTGAGCGCGTCGGGGTGGCCCTCCGGCAGGTCCTCGGCGACCAGCGGCTCGGCCAGCCACACGATGCGCTCCTCGTCGGCGTGGCCGACGACCAACGCGCGGTGACCGTCGTTCAGCACCTCGCGCAACGTGGAGATCTCGCCGACCGATTCGAACGTGCCGGCCTCGACGACGGTCAGGGCCTCGTTGAGCCGGACCGTCTGGCCCTTGCGCAGCGAACCGACCTCGATGTTGGGCGAGCACGTCAGGCGCATCTTGCGACCCGAGGTGAACACGTCGACTGTGTCGTCGTCGTGCGCCCCCAACAGAACGCCGTAGCCACTGGGCGGCTGACCCAGCCGGTCGACCTCTTCGCGGAGCGCCAACAGTTGCTGACGGGCCTCTTTGAGGGTTTCCATTAACTTTGAGTTTCGCGCCGCGAGGGAGTCGATGCGAGCCTCGAGTTGATGCACGTCGCGTGCGGATCGTGTGCCGCCTGCCGACCCGACCGCGTGGTCCAGTTGCTCGCGCAGCACCGCTGCCTCACGGCGTAACTGTTCCAATTCGGCTGCATCGCCGCTGGACATGCCAGTTTCACGGGCATTGCCGAATGCTTCAGAACGCTCTGAGTCACCCATGTTGCGCTCCTTTCCCGCCCCGAAATGTGCGGTGGTACTTCAACGCTACCGGCGATTGCCGGTTGATGTGCGGAGTCAAATGCTCACGAAAAGTTAAGACTTTGGTTCCACTGGTAATCTCTGCCACGAATCTTGCCGAGCGAAAGGACAGCCGTGGCCCCAAAAGCCCTTGCCACCGGCTCCGCCGGCACCGTCTTCGCCGGCGGGCCGGGCCCGGTGTGACTTCCATTGCACCCGTTGGCCCGACGGCGGGCCCGATCGCCTAGACACAGAACGAACCTTATGCACCGACGCTTGACCGTTGCGCTGAGTGCCTTCGCGGCGGTGGCGGCGCTCGGGCTGGCCGGCTGCGCGCACACCGGAACCAAGGTGGTGTCGTCGTCCTCGTCGGCGGTCCCGGTGACGTCGACCCCGCTGATCGTCGCGGCTCCCCCGACCGCGCCGCTGCCCCCGCCCGACGCCCTCATCGACGTCCTGAATCGGCTCGCCGACCCGAACGTGCCGGGCGTTAACAAGGTGAACCTTGTCGAGGGCGCGACCCCCGAGAGCGCGGGCACGCTGGACAAGTTCACCAACGCGCTGCGGGACAACGGTTACCTGCCGATGAGCTTCGCGGCCAACGACGTCGCCTGGTCGGACAAGAACCCGTCGCACGTGATGGCCACCGTGACCGTCAAAACCGCCCAGCCGAATAACGGCAACTTCACCTTCCCGATGGAGTTCACCCCGTTCCAAGGCGGATGGCAGCTCTCCCGCCGGACCGCGGAAATGCTGCTGGCACTGGGCAACCCGGCTACCGGGACGACGCCGCCCGCGCCTGCCCCCAGCCCGGCGCCCCTTCCGGCCCCGCCCCCGCCGACTCCCACGGGCTAGCGGCGATGTGGATCGGCTGGCTCGAGTTCGACGTGTTGCTGGGCCCGGAGCTTGGGGTGCGATCACTCAAACAAAAGCGGTCGGTCATTCGGCCCGTCGTGGCGGAGCTGCAGCGCAAGTTCGCCGTGTCGGCCGCCGAAACCGGCGCGCAGGAGCTGTACCGACGGGCGGGCATCGGCGTGGCCTTGGTGTCCGGTGACCGCCGCCACGCGGTCGACGTGCTGGACGCGGCCGAACGCCTGGTGGCGGCGCGTCCCGAGTTCGAGCTGCTGTCGGTGCGGCGTGGCCTGACCAGGAGTGACGACTAGTCCTAACCGTCGCGGCCCGGGCGCTTGCGGCCCAGCGGCGCCGGGGCGACGACGCCCGGGGCGAGCCGTCGGGTGAATATCAGGAACGCCGTGTGCCCCCGCATCGAGTGCTGCGGTCGCACGGCCAGCCCGACGACGTTCCAGCCGCGTTGCAGCGTCTCCCACGACCGCGGCTCGGTCCAGCACTGCTGGGCCCGCAGCGCCTCCACGGTTCGCGACAGCTGGGTGACCGTGGCGACGTAGATCATCAACACTCCGCCGGCTATCAACAGGCGCGCCGCCGCGTCGAGCACCTCCCACGGCGCGAGCATGTCGAGCACTGCGCGGTCGAAGGAGCCGTCGGGCAGGTCGGAGTCCACCAGGTCGCTGACGATCAGTTGCCAGTTGTCCGGTTCGCCGTCGAAAAACACCGAGACGTTGCGGCGGGCGTGTTCGGCGTGGTCGGCCCGCTGCTCGTAGGAGACCACCCGCCCGTTGGACCCGACGGCGCGCAGCAGCGAGCAGGTCAGCGCGCCGGACCCGGCCCCGGCCTCCAGCACCCTGGCACCCGGGAAGATGTCGCCCTCGTGCAGGATCTGGGCGGCGTCCTTGGGGTAGATCACCTGTGGACCGCGGGGCATCGACATCAGGTAGTCGATGAGCAGCGGGCGCAACACCAGGTAATCGGCGCCGTTGCTGGATTTGACCACGCTGCCCTGCTCGAGCCCGATCACGGCGTCGTGCGGGATCGACCCGCGGTGGGTGTGGAACTCGGCGCCGGGGGTCAGCGACATCGTGTAATGCCGGCCCTTGGCGTCGGTGAGTTGGACCCGTTCGCCAACGGTGAACGGGCCGGTCGCGGACACGCCGTCTAGCGTGCCAGCCGACGCGCCGCGGCGGGTGCTTGGGGGTTGTCGGGGCCCGGTCCTAGGCTGCGCACAT
Source organism: Mycobacterium sp. UM_CSW (assembly GCF_000455205.1). Taxonomy (GTDB): domain Bacteria; phylum Actinomycetota; class Actinomycetes; order Mycobacteriales; family Mycobacteriaceae; genus Mycobacterium. The sequence continues at coordinate 20,922 of NZ_AUWQ01000014.1, forward strand.
GACGGACCAGCCGGAGGGACGCGCCAGGCCGGCGCTATCACCGTCGCGCGCTGCGGACTTCAAGCAATGCCCGTTGCTGTACCGCTTCCGGGCGATCGACCGGCTGCCCGAGGCGCCGTCGACCGCGCAGCTGCGCGGTTCGGTGGTGCATGCCGCCCTCGAGCAGCTCTACGGCCTGCCCGCCGAGTTGCGCGGCCCCGACACCGCCACGTCGCTGGTGGAGCCCGCGTGGGACCGGGTCGTGGGCGCGGAGCCCGATCTGGCCGGCGACATCGACCCCGAACAGCGAACCGAACTGCTCGCAGAGGCCCGCGCGTTGCTCACCGGCTACTACCGGCTGGAGGACCCGACCCGGTTCGACCCCCAAAGCTGCGAAGAGCGCGTCGAGGTCGAACTCGCCGACGGCACGTTGCTGCGCGGCTTCATCGACCGGATCGACGTCGCGGCCACCGGCGAGCTGCGGGTGGTGGACTACAAGACCGGCAAGGCGCCGCCCGAAGCGCGGGCGCTGGCCGAGTTCAAGGCGATGTTCCAGATGAAGTTCTACGCGGTGGCCCTGCTGCGTTCCCGCGGCGTGCTGCCCGCCCGGCTTCGCATCATCTACCTGGCCGACGGCCAGGTGCTGGACTACGCGCCCGACCACGACGAGCTGCTGCGCTTCGAGAAGATTCTGATGGCGATCTGGCGCGCCATCCAGTCCGCGGCGCCGACGGGCGACTTCCGCCCCAGCCCGTCGCGGTTGTGCGAGTGGTGCCCCCACCAGCAACACTGCCCGACCTTCGGCGGAACACCACCGCCCTACCCGGGTTGGCCGGATGTTGCTGCGGCGCAACCGATCTCGCATCCGACCGAACCGGCCGCGTGAGGCGTCGGGCGGACGAGAAACCGTCCGAAACGCGGATTCGCGCGCAAGTGCGGTACCCTGTCTAAAGCGTCGGCGACCCAGTGGGTTGCCGGCGAGTCGTGATCGATTCTTTGTTTTCTTTGCTCAGATCCCCTCCGGGGCGCCGAGTCCAAGACGACCAGGCGCACCTGCGGAAGCTCGAGTCGCGGCGACCGATATTGCCACACCGGCAATCTCGTCTCCATCGAAGCTTTAGGGACATCGAAACATGCTGGAAGACAACACCTTTGCTCACCTTGGCGTGAGCCCGCCACTGGTCGACGCGCTCGCCGCGCGGGGCGTCCACCACCCGTTTCCGATACAAGTGCAGACGCTGCCGGACACGCTCGCCGGCCGCGACGTCCTGGGCCGCGGCAAGACCGGTAGCGGCAAGACGCTCGCATTCTCGATTCCCCTGGTCACCCGGCTTGATCCAGCCAACCGGCAACCGGGCCGGCCCACGGGGCTGGTGCTGGCACCCACCCGCGAGCTGGCGACCCAGATCGCCGCGACCATCCAGCCCCTCGCCAAGGTGCGAGGCCTGCGCGTTGCCACGATCTTCGGCGGGGTCTCGCAGAACAGGCAAGCCGCGGCGCTGAGGGCGGGCATCGACATCGTCGTGGCCTGCCCGGGCCGCCTCGACGACCTGATGAAACAACGCGTGGTCAGCCTGGACGCCGTTCAGGTCACGGTCATCGACGAAGCCGACCACATGGCCGACCTCGGTTTTCTGCCGACCGTCACCCGTATCCTGGCGGCCACCCCTGCCGTCGGCCAGCGGATGCTGTTTTCGGCCACCCTGGACGGCGCCGTCGACACCTTGGTCAAGCGATTCCTCACCGATCCGGTGACGCGGTCGGTGGTCGAAGCGACGTCGTCAGCTCCGGAGATGACGCATCACCTCTTCTGCGTCGACGGGGCCCAAGCCAAGAAGGAGTTGGTGCACCGGTTGGCCGCGGGAGACTCCCGGCGAATCCTCTTCATGAGGACCAAGCATCAGGCGCGAAAGCTGGCCCGCCAGCTCACCCAGTCCGGTATCGCGTCGGTGGAGCTGCACGGCAACCTGTCGCAACCCGCGCGCGACCGAAACCTGGCGGCCTTCGCCGCCGGACACGCCCGGGTGCTGGTGGCAACCGACATCGCCGCCCGCGGCGTGCACGTGGACAACATCGAACTGGTGGTGCATGTCGACCCGCCCGCCGAGCACAAGGCCTACCTGCACAGGTCCGGCCGCACGGCCCGCGCCGGTGCCTCCGGCGACGTCGTCACCATCGTGCTGCCCGAGCAACGCCGGGAAACCGAGTCGATGATGCGCAAGGCGGCCATTCGCGCGGTGCCCCAAACGGTCAGCGCGGCCTCCCCCGCCATCCACGCCCTCGTCGGCGAGGCCAGGCCCCGCAGTACCGTCACGGTGCCCTCCCACCGCCCCTCCGGCGCGCCTAGCAGGCGCCGCCGATCTCGACGCCCCGCAACGACTACCCACCACTAGGGGACTCATGGCCGAACAGCAGATTCATCCTTCGAAGGTTCGTGTCGGTGACGTCATCGGCACGGCGAACCGCACCGAGCTTCGGTATACGGTCAAGATCATCAGCGGACCGCAGACGAGCCCGCAGCGGTGGACATTTTTCGGCCGCGACGCTCAGGGCCAGCAGCACACGAGCTCGTTCGGCGAGGACGACGTCGTGCGCAGGTACGCCAAAGCGCCGTAGTCACTCGATCGATGGTGGCGACCAGTCCCCCGCAAGCGGGAGGTGCCCCCAGCGCCGGCTAGGCCGCGCTTGCGATCGCCACTAGGTCATTCGAGCGGCGACATCTCCTGCAGCATCGTGGGAATCAGCTCGCTGACGGTCGGGTGGATGTGCATCGTGCGCGAGAGCGTCGTGTAGGGCGCCTTGGCCGACATGACGTCCAGAATGGCGTGGATCGCCTCGTCGCCGCCGACGCCGAGGATGGCGGCCCCCAGGATCTCGTCGGTTTCGGCGTCCACCACCACCTTCATAAAGCCTTGCGTCTCACCCTTTTCCACCGCCCGGCCGACGCGCGTCATCGGCCGCTTGCCGACCAACGCCTTGCGGCCGGACGCGCGAACCTGGCTCACGGTCATGCCCGCGCGCCCCAGCGGCGGGTCGATGTAGAGCGCGTAGGTGGTGATGCGGTCGCTTACCCGGCGGGGGTCGTTGTCCAGCAGGTTGGCGGCGACGATCTCGAAATCGTTATACGACGTGTGGGTGAAGGCGCCCTTGCCGTTGCAGTCGCCCATCGCCCAGATGTGGTCGACGCTGGTCTTGAGCTCGTCGTCGACGACGATGTAGCCGCGTTCGGTCTGCACCCTGGCGGCCTCGAGACCGAGGTCGTCGGTGTTGGGGCGCCGTCCCACCGCCATCAGCAGATGGCTCCCGGCGATGGGCTCGGCACCGGCCCGCGGCGTCAGTTCAAACCCGTTGGCGGTCTTGGTGATTCGAACGTCGTCGGCGCCGACCACGATGTCGATGCCCTCGACCTCCAGGATCTCCTTGACCGTGGCGGAAACGTCCTCGTCCTCGCGGGACGCCAGCCGCAGGCCGCGCTCGACCACGGTCACCCGGGCCCCAAAGCGCCGGTACATCTGCGCGAACTCCAGCGCGATGTAGCTGCCGCCGACGATGACGAGATGCGATGGCAGCGTGTCGAGTTCGAGGATCGACACGTTGGTGAGGTAGTCGATGTCGGACAGTCCCGGGATGTCCGGCACCACGGCACGCCCACCGACATTGAGGAAGATTCGCTCGCCGTGCAGCAGTTCGCCGTTAACGGAGATCGTGTGCGGGTCGGTGAAGCGGGCGTGACCGCGAATCAGGGTGCAGCCGTCCATGCCCTCGAGCCAGCTTTCGACGCCCTTGCGGTCGCTGAGCATGATGTCGTCTTTGCGCGCCTTGACTTTTGCCATGTCGACGCTGATCGACCCGGTCGCGACGCCGTATTCGGCGCCGCGCCTGGCCAAGTGGGCGGCGTGCGCGCTGGCCACCAGGGTCTTGGTCGGGATGCATCCGGTGTTGACGCAGGTGCCGCCGACGAGCTTGCGCTCGATGATCGCGACGCGCTGCCCGGCCGCGGTCAGCCGGCCCGCCAGCGGAGGGCCGGCCTGCCCGGCACCGACGATGATCGCGTCGAAATGCTCCGTCACTTAACCGCCGACAGGATGTATTCCGTCAGCACGTGACCCGTCACCGCAACGATGGCGAACCCGCCCAAGATCGCGACGGCGTCCTCGAGCAGCGCGATCGGCAGGTCTTTGCCGGCCACCGCGGCCAGACGTTTGCGCGCCTGATAGCCGCCGAAGGTGCCGAGCACCGCCCCGATGATGCCGGCGCCGAGCGCCGAGAACGTCCAGTGCGGCCACGCGCCCAGCACCGCGCCCGCCAGCCCGCCCGTGATGATCCGGGCGGCGAAGATGGGTGGCGCCGTGCGGGCCGGCGTCTTTGGCAGCTTGTCGTTGACGAGTTCGCCGATGGCGAGAAGCGTGAAGACGATGGCGGTGATGATGTTGCCCATCCAGGACGCCCAGGTGCCGTGCAGGTCGATCCAGGCGAGGTAGGCGCCCCAGGCGACGACGGCGGGAGCCGTCAGCGAACGCAACCCGGCGACGACACCAATCAGTAGAGCCAGCAGCAGAATAAGCGCGTGTGTCACGGAGACCCTCCTGGGGGACGAACAGCGCGGCAAGGGTAAGGGATGACAGCCCATGGAGAAACGGGCGTTGGTAATTCGTCAGCCCTAGAGCGGACGCTAACACAGCCGCGGTCGCGGCACGACGATCAGAACCGGCAGAACCTGATGTCCGAAGCCAGAATCGCCTTGGCGCCGATGGCGGCGAGCTCGTCCATGATCTCGTTGACGCCGCGGCGGGGCACCAGCGCGCGGATCGCCACCCAATCCGGATCGGCGAGCGGCGCGATCGTGGGCGATTCCAATCCCGGCGTGATCGACGTGGCCTTGTCCAGCACCGAACGGGGGCAGTCGTAATCGAGCATCAGGTATTGCTGGCCGAACACCACGCCCTGGACCCGCGCGACGAGTTGATCGCGCACGGCCTTGGTCTCGCCGTGGCCGTGGTCGTCGGCCCGCTCGATCAGCACCGCCTCCGAATCGCACAGCGGCTCACCGAACGCCACCAGGTCGTGCAGGCTCAGGGTGCGCCCGGACCCGACGACGTCGGCGATGGCGTCGGCCACCCCGAGCTGCACCGAGATCTCCACCGCGCCGTCGAGCCGGATAACCGTCGCGTCAATCCCCTTTTCCGCCAAGTCCTTTCGGACCAGGTTCGGGTATGCGGTGGCGATCCGTTTGCCGGCCAGGTCGGCCGTCGTCCAGTCCCGCCCGGCCGGGCCGGCGTAGCGGAAGCTCGATGACCCGAAACCCAACGCCAGGCGCTCGCGCACCGGCGCGTCGGAATCGCGCACCAGGTCCCGACCGGTGATGCCGAAATCCAGCTCGCCCGAACCCACGTAGATCGCGATGTCTTTGGGCCGCAGGAAGAAGAACTCGACCTGGTTGACGGGGTCGACGACGGTGAGATCCTTGGAATCCGTGCGGCGACGGTAGCCGGCCTCCGAGAGGATCTCGCTGGCCGGCTCGCTCAGCGTGCCTTTGTTGGGAACCGCCACGCGCAGCATGCTCACAGCTTCCGGTAGACGTCGTCGAGGGACAGTCCGCGCGCGATCATCAGCACCTGCGTCCAGTACAGCAACTGGCTGATCTCTTCGGCCAGCGCGTCGTCGGGTTCGTGTTCGGCGGCCAGCCACACCTCGCCGGCCTCCTCCAGGATCTTCTTGCCCAGCCCGTGTATGCCGCCGTCCAGCGCCGCGACCGTGGCGCTGCCGGCCGGCCGGGTGCGCGCACGATCACCGAGTTCGGCGAACAGATCCTCGAAGGTCTTCACGGCCAGCGATTGTTCCACGTGCCGGCCAGCGAAGTCACGGCGGTTTCGCCGGACCGGACGACAAGTTAGGCCCCTAATATCGACTTGACCTAAAGCGTTGTCGAAGTTTTAGCCTCGGGCCCATGGACATTGGCATCAAGAGCGAGATCGCCGAACTGGTGGACCGATACCTGTGCTCACTGGACGAACGCAAATTCGACGACGACTGGGCGCGTGGATTTTTCACCGAGGACGCGGTCGTCACGTTTCCCATCGGGAACGCCGAGGGGATTGATTCGATCGTGGCCAACACACGCCGTGGCGTGCTGCAGTTCGTCCGCACCCAACACCTCGGCCTGAACTACCTTGTCGACGCGGACCCTGGCGGCCGTGGAGCGTCGGCGCGCTGGAACCAGGTCAACCATCACGTCCACCCCGAAGGCGATCTGTTCACCAGCGGCACCTGGTGTGAGGCGGAATTCGTCCGTGGCCCCGCGGGCTGGCGCATCGCCCGGACAGCCATGCACGTCACCTGGACTTCCGGTCGGCCGCCGGGGCGGCCGTCCTGAAAGTTGTGGCTCAGTCCTCCGGGTTGTAGCCGAGGTTGGGGGCGAGCCAGCGTTCGGCTTCCTGCAGGGTCCAGCCCTTGCGCTTTGCGTAGTCGGCGACCTGGTCCTGGGCCATCCGACCGACCACGAAGTACTGCGATTGCGGGTGCGAGAAGTACCAGCCGCTGACGGCGGCACCGGGCCACATCGCCATCGACTCGGTGAGTTCGATGCCGGTCCGCTCCTTAACGTCCATCAAGTTCCAGAGCGTCACTTTTTCGGTGTGCTCCGGGCAGGCCGGGTAGCCGGGGGCGGGGCGGATTCCCACGTACTTCTCGTCGATGAGTGCCTCGTTGTCCAGGTGCTCGTCCGGCTGGTATCCCCAGAACTCCTTGCGGACCCGTTCGTGCATCCGTTCGGCGAACGCCTCCGCCAGCCGGTCTGCGATCGACTCCAGCAGGATGGCGCTGTAGTCGTCGAGGGCCGCCTTGAACTCCGCGATCTTCTCTTGGCTGCCCAGCCCCGCGGTGACCGCGAAGGCGCCGACGTAATCGGCCAGGCCGGTGTCCTTGGGCGCGATGTAGTCACCCAGCGACCGGTTCGGGATGCCGTCGCGGTGTTCGCCCTGCTGGCGGAGGTTGTGCAGCGTGGTGAGCACCTCGGTGCGGGTGTCGTCGGTGTAGACCTCAATGTCGTCCCCAACCGCGTTCGCCGGGAAGAAGCCGATCACCCCGTTGGCCGTCAGCCACTTCTCCTTGATCAGGGTGTCGAGCATCTGCTGGGCGTCGTCGTAGAGCTTGCGGGCCGCCTCACCCGAGGTCGGGTTGTTGAGGATGTCGGGGAACCGGCCCTTCATCTCCCAGGCGTTGAAGAACGGCTGCCAGTCGATGTATTCGCGCAATTCGGCTAGGTCGTAGTCAGGGAATTCGCGTACTCCGAGGCCCTGGGCCGGGACCGGCGGCGTGTAGCCGTCCCAGTCGATCGGCGTCCGGTTGGCGCGGGCCTTCTCCAGCGTCAGCGTCGGCCGCTCGTTCTTCTGGGCGTGCCGTTCGCGCAGCGACGCGTAGTCCTTCTCGGTGGCCTCCAGCAGCGCCGGACGCTGCTTGTCGTCGAGCAACGCGGCGGCGACCGGCACCGAGCGGGACGCATCCTTGACCCAGACCACCGGACCGCTGCGACGCGGCGCCACCTTCACGGCCGTGTGGGCGCGCGAGGTCGTCGCGCCGCCGATCAGCAGCGGGATTTCCATCCCCTCGCGCTCCATCTCGGCGGCGAAGTTGACCATCTCGTCCAGGGACGGGGTGATCAGGCCGGACAGCCCGATGATGTCGGCGTCGTGCTCCTTGGCCGCGTTCAGGATCTTCTCGGCTGGGACCATCACGCCGAGGTCGATCACCTCGAAGTTGTTGCACTGCAGGACAACTCCGACGATGTTCTTGCCGATGTCGTGGACGTCACCCTTCACGGTCGCCATGATGATCGTGCCGTTGGTGTCCTTCGCTGCCGCAGTGCCGTTCTGCTCTTTCTCCGCCTCGATGAACGGCAGCAGGTACGCGACGGCCTTCTTCATCACGCGGGCCGACTTCACGACCTGGGGCAGGAACATCTTTCCCGAGCCGAAGAGATCCCCGACGACGTTCATGCCGTCCATCAGCGGGCCCTCGATCACCTCGATCGGGCGACCACCCGCGGCGGCGATCTCGGCCCGCAACTCCTCGGTGTCCTCGTCGACGTGGGCGTCGATGCCCTTGACCAGGGCGTGCGTGATCCGCTCGCGGACCGGCAGGCTGCGCCACTCGGCCGCCTTCGGGTCCTCACCCTTGTCCGTGCTGTTGAACCGCTCGGCGATCTCCAGCAGCCGTTCGGCCGCGTCCTCGCGCCGGTTCAGGACGACGTCCTCGATGCGGTCCCGCAGCTCGGGGTCGATCGAGTCGTAGGGCACCAGCGCGCCGGCGTTGACGATGCCCATGTCCAGGCCGGCCTTGATGGCGTGAAACAGGAACACCGAGTGGATCGCCTCGCGGACTGGGTTGTTGCCGCGGAACGAGAACGACACGTTCGAGATACCGCCGGAGATGTGCACTCCCGGCAGGTTCTCCTTGATCCAGGCGCAGGCCTCGATGAAGTCGAGCCCATAGGACGCGTGCTCCTCGATCCCGGTCGCCAGCGCGAAGCAGTTCGGGTCGAAGATGATGTCCTCGGGCGGGAAGCCGACCTCTTCGGTCAGGATCCGGTAGGCACGCCCGCAGATCTGCTTGCGGCGCTCGAGGTTGTCGGCCTGACCCTGCTCGTCGAAGGCCATCACGACGACGGCCGCGCCGTACTTGCGGCACAGCCGCGCCTCGCGGACGAACTTCTCCTCGCCCTCCTTCAGGGAGATCGAGTTGACGATCGGCTTGCCCTGGGTGTTCTTCAGGGCCGCCTCGATGACCTCGAACTTGGAGGAGTCGATCATCACCGGGACGCGGCTGATGTCCGGCTCGGCCGCGATCAGCTTGGTGAACCGGTCCATCGCGGCGACGCCGTCGATCATGCCCTCGTCCATGTTGATGTCGATGACCTGCGCACCGACCTCGACCTGCTGCAGGGCCACGGACAGCGCGCTGTCGTAGTCCTCTGCCTTGATCAGGTTGCGGAACCGGGCCGAGCCGGTGATGTTGGTGCGCTCGCCGATGTTCACGAACAGGGAGTCTTCGGTGATGTTGAGCGGCTCCAAGCCCGACAGGCGGGTCGCCGTCGGGATCTGCGGCACCTCACGCGGCGCCTTGCCCTCGACAACCTTGGCGATCTCGGCGATGTGCGGCGGCGCCGTCCCGCAGCAGCCCCCGACCAGGTTGACCAGGCCGGCCTCGGCGAAGTCCTCGATATAGCCGGCCTGACGCTCCGGGGTCTCGTCGTACTCGCCGAAGGCATTGGGCAGGCCGGCGTTCGGGTAGCAGGAGACGAAGGTGTCCGCGATCCGCGACACCTCGGCGATGTAGGGCCTCATCTCCGGGGCGCCCAGCGCGCAGTTGAGGCCGACCGCGAGCGGCTTCGCGTGCCGGATCGAGTTCCAGAACGCCTCGGTGACCTGCCCGGACAACGTTCGCCCGGACGCGTCAGTGATGGTGCCCGAGATGATCACCGGCCAGCGGCGTCCGCGCTCCTCGAACAGGGTCTCGACGGCGAACACCGCCGCCTTGGCGTTCAGCGAGTCGAAGATCGTCTCGACGATGAGCAGGTCGACACCGCCGTCGACGAGGCCGTTGGCGGCTTCGAGGTAGGCGGCGACCAGCTGGTCGTAGGAAACGTTGCGGGCGCCGGGGTCGTTGACGTCCGGCGAGATCGACGCGGTCCGCGTGGTGGGCCCGATGGCGCCGGCGACGTAGCGGGGCTTCTCCGGCGTGCTGTACTCGTCGGCGGCCCTGCGGGCCAGGGCAGCGCCGGCGTAGTTCAGCTCGTAGGCCAGTTCCTGCATGCCGTAGTCGGAGAGGGAGATCGCGTTCGCGTTGAACGTGTTGGTCTCCAGGATGTCGGCGCCCGCGTCGAGGTATTCGCGGTGGATCCCCTCGATGATCTGCGGCTGCGTCAGGTTGAGCAGGTCGTTGTTGCCCTGCAGGGCGGTCGGCCACTCGGTGAACCGGTCGCCGCGATAGCCCGCCTCGTCCGGCCGGTCCCGCTGGATCGCCGTGCCCATCGCGCCGTCGATCACCATGATCCGCTGGCGGAGAGCAGCCGTCAGTGCGTCGGTGCAGTCGGGGCGGATGTTCGGCGCAAAGGTTCTCGGCTCAGAGGAGTTCACGTGCGTTCCTTCCGTAGCGGAAGGCGTCCTTGACTCTGCCGAGCGTGGCGGATACCCGGGGCTCGGGGCCCCTAAATAGCCGTTGCAACGCCTCTCGACCAGAAAAGTCTACGTCGTCACCCGATCGAGGTCTGGACGCCCAACTCGTCGCCGCTCGCGGATCTCGTCGGCGACGTGATAGTTACCAAGGTTAACCAGTTTGCAGCCGAACGCATTTCCGAGCGGTATTCGTTGGCGGCAATCACGCCACAAGGATAGTCGGCCTATGGAATATGCCCGGCGGTTGGCAGATCCCTGCCAGGCAAGGCTCGCGGAACGGCGCGGGCGGTTTGCGGCAGGCCGTACGCTGATTCTGTGACCCTGCCGGATCGTGGCCCGGAAGCCCGTGCGCTGCCCGAACTGCACAACACCATCGTCGTGGCGGCGTTCGAGGGCTGGAACGACGCCGGCGACGCGGCCAGCGACGCGCTCGAACACCTGGACGCCATCTGGGAGGCCGACCCGATCGTGGAGATCGACGACGAGGCCTACTACGACTACCAGGTGAATCGGCCGGTCATCCGGCAGATCGACGGGGTCACCCGCGAGCTGGTGTGGCCGGCGATGCGGATCACCCACTGCCGGCCACCGGGCAGCGACCGCGACGTCGTCTTGATGCACGGCGTGGAGCCCAACATGCGCTGGCGCACGTTCTGCGCCGAGTTGCTGGCCATCGCCGACAAGCTCAACGTCGACACCGTCGTCATCCTCGGGGCCCTGCTGGCCGACACCCCACACACTCGCCCGGTGCCGGTGTCGGGCGCGGCGTACTCCCCGGAGTCGGCGAAACGCTTCGGACTCGAGGAGACCCGCTACGAGGGCCCGACCGGGATCGCCGGGGTGTTCCAGGACGCCTGCGTCGCCGCCGGGATCCCGGCGGTGACGTTCTGGGCCGCGGTGCCGCACTACGTGTCGAACCCACCGAACCCGAAGGCGACCGTGGCGCTGCTGCGCCGAGTGGAGGACGTCCTCGACATCGAGGTGCCGCTGGGTGACCTGCCGATGCAGGCCGAGGAGTGGGAGCAGGCCATCACCGAGATGGCCGCCGAGGACGAGGACCTGGCCGAATACGTGTCGTCGCTCGAGCAGCGCGGCGACGCCGAGGTCGACATGAACGAGGCCCTGGGCAAGATCGACGGCGACGCGCTGGCCGCCGAATTCGAGCGCTACCTGCGCCGGCGTCGCAAATAATCGCCTAATCGCCTGCGAGCCCGCGCGTTTCGCGCAATGACTCGACGTTGAACGCCGACAGCGAGCGGCCGAGCGCGGCGGCCTCGGCGTCCATCCGGGGCAACAGCTTGTCGGTGACGCTGCGGACGGGGAATTCGCCGGCCGGGCTGGACAGCACGGGCTTGAGCCAGCGCAGCAGCCCGACCCACGGCGGGCAAAAGATCCGGCGCCGACGGCCCTCGATGCCCTTGACGAGCGCGTCCGCGCACTCGTCGACGGTGGTGGTCTTGTTGAGGGGCCACGGCAGCTTCGCGATCATCTCGCCGAAGGCGGGGATGTCGGCCTTACTGTCGCGGACCAGGGCGGTGTCGATCCAGGACATGTGCGCCGAGCCGACGTTCACGCCGAGGTTGGCGACCTCGAGCCGCAGCGCGTTGGCGAGGATTTCGTTGCCGGCCTTCGTCGCGTTGTAGGGCGCCAGCCCCGGGGCCGCCGCGTATGCGGCCAAAGACGAGACCACCAACACGTAGCCGCGCCGGTCGATCACCGCCGGCAGCGTCGCACGGACGGTGTTGAAGACGCCCAGCAGGTTGACGTCCAGCACCCGCTTGACCGCCTCCGGGTCGACGTGCAACAGCGAGCCGTAGCTCGCGATGCCGGCGTTGGCCACCACGACGTCGATGCCGCCGAAGCGTTCGACGGCCTTGGCGGCCGCGGCCTGCATGGCGGGCAGGTCACGCACGTCGGCGACGGCGGTGAGCACCCGCTCTTCGCCGAGTTCGGCGGCGACCGCGGCCAGTTCGGCCTTGTCGAGATCGGTCAACACCAGCCTTGCGCCCTTGTTGCGCAGCCGACGGGCGACCTCGGCCCCGATTCCCCTGGCGCCACCCGTGATGAACACAACTTTGCCGTGTAGCGATGTCATGGGCGAAAGCTACCCCTTTCGCACGTCCACGTCGATTCCCGATTTTCACCAGCGATGCCGGCCGCGCCCAATCATCAAGCGCGGCAACACCCCTGGGCCTATGACTTGCCGTCTTCTGCCCAGCGAACAAGGCCCTGCACTCATGCCTGGACGGCGTCAGGCCTTTTCGGCGGCAGCGTATTTCGCGATGAGCTCTCGCTTGTAGAGCTTGCCGGCGTCAGTCCGCGGCAACTGGGCCTCGAAATGCAGAACCCGCGGACACTTGTAGTGCGCCAGGCGATTGCGAAGCCACGCTACTAGCTCGTCGGCGGTTGCGGTGGACGCACGGGCAGGATCCGCCAACTGCACCACGGCAGTCACCGCCTGGCCCATCACCGGATCCGGAACGCCGAACACGGCAGCGTCGACCACGAGGGGGTGACTGACCAGGAGGTTCTCCGTCTCCTGCGGATAGATGTTCACCCCGCCGGAGATGATCATGTGGTTGCGCCGATCGGTGAGATACAGATAGCCCTCGTCGTCGAGATAGCCGACGTCGCCAACGGTGACCCAGCCGCGCGGATTTTTAGCCGCCGCGGTCTTCGCTTCGTCGTTGAGGTACTCGAACGGATAGCCGCCCTCGTAATAGATTTCACCGATCTGGTTGGGTCCGAGCTCGACGTCCTCGTCGTCGAGGATGTGGGGCGTACCAAGCATGGGCTTGCCCACCGATCCCGGGTGGGCGAGCCACTCCTCGGCGCGGATAAACGAGATACCCGCCCCTTCTGATGACCCGTAGTACTCGTCGACTATCGGCCCCCACCAGTCGATCATCTGGCGCTTGATCTCCGGTGGACAAGGCGCGGCGGCGTGGACGACGCGTTGCAACGTCGACAGGTCGTAGCGGCTCCGGGTTTCTTCAGGCAGCCGCAACATCCGCACAAACATCGTCGGCACGAACTGGGCGTGCGTCACGCCGTAGCGCTGTATGCAGTCCAGGGCATGTTCGGCATCAAACTTCTGCATGAGAACCGTTGTCGCGCCGGCGGCTTGCGCAGCCATGGTCCACATGGCGGGCGCGGTGTGGTAAGTAGGTGCGGGACTCAAGTACACCGAGTCGTTTCTCACCCCGAGCGCCTCAAAGACGGGTGTCGACGAACTCGATACCCCGGAGCCTGGTGGATTCAGCGGGCGGCGGATCCCCTTCGGACGGCCGGTGCTGCCCGCGGAGTACTGCAGCAGCTGGCCGTCGCACTCATCGGCGACAGGTGTCGACGGCTCCTGGGCGACGCATTCGGGATAGCGCTGCCAACCGGCGAGGTCGTCGTCGGCGATTAACGCGATCGGCGGCAGCCCGCCCGCGAGGTGGTTGGGCAGTTCCCGGCAGGCATCCCGCATCGCCCGCGAGGAGATAATGGCCCTGGCCGCGCTGTCTGCCACGATGTAGGCGATCTCGGCGTGGTTCAGATGCGTATTGACCAGCGTGTAGTACAGCCCGCTCCGCTTGGCCGCCCACATCGCGGCGTGGATGTGTTCGTTGTTCTCCATCAAAATGGCTATGGTGTCCCCGGCGACGAGACCCGATCGTCGGAGGAAATGGGCGAGTCTGTTCGCGCCGGCCTCGAGACTCACAAAGCTCACGGCAGGTCCGGAAGGATGAAGAACCACAGCAGGTTTCGCGGAACCTGCGTGATCACGCAAATGCATACGAGACCCTCGACCCCCGTGCGATCAGGCGACGTTGCAGCCGCATTACTGGGTGACGTCGCGGAACGCCTTCACAAGCGGCGACAGGACCTCGGCCGCTCGATCGCCGTCCTCGGGCACCGCGACGGTGAAGCGGACATCGGTGACGCCTGCGGCGACCAGTGCCGGCACCGACGCGACCGATGCGGAATAGTCCAGTGTTCCGCCATCCCCCTTCACGGCACGCGCGGCGCCTTGAATTTGGAGATCGCTGGGGTCGCCACCGTGGGCGACAACCTTGTCTTTCATCGCCACGATTGCGGTCGGTAGGTCGGCGAACGCCGAGCCCCAAGGAATCCAACCGCTGCCAAATCGCGCGATTCGCCGCGCGACTGCGTCGTTCACCGTTCCGCTGATCCAGCACGGCACGCCGCCGGGTTGCACCGGCTTCGGCATCTGGTGGATCGCGTCGAAGGACAGTTCGGCGGACTGATAGGACGCGCGTTGCTCGGTCCACAACGTCTTGCAGACCTCTAGCGTGTGATCCAGCAGTCGCCCCCGATGAGCGAAAGACAGTCCGGCGGCGACGTATTCCTCTCGTTGCCAACCGACCCCGACCCCGAGATCGACGCGGCCCTCGGAAAGCACATCCAGTGTCGCGAGCTGTTTGGCCAGGACCGCGGGCCGCCGCAGGGCTGCCAGCAGTATCGACGTCCCGAGCCTGATTCGCTTGGTGGTTGCCGCGATCGCCGTCAGGACCACAAGCGGTTCCAGCCAGCTTCCGTCGGGCCCGGTGGGCTGGCGACCGCCGGTCGCACCACCCACCGACGGGTCGGCGTAGGCCCCCAAGTTCTCGCCGAACACCACATGATCGGCAACCACGACGCGGTCGATGCCGGCATTGTCCATCGCCCGTGCCGATGCCAGCATCGCGCGCCAATCATGTTGAGGGCCATCGGTGAAAGTTCGGAGATATAGCGAGATTTCAGGGCTGCGGGTCCTCATCCTGGTGTCTTTCTCCAAGGCTGATCCCAATGATCGGTCGCCGCCACCTGGTCGAGCGGCTTGCGCCGCACCGGGTGATGCCGGCCCTTGGGCCAGCCAACCGTAAGCAACGTCGCGATCTTCCAGTCGTCGGGAACCCCGACCATCGACCGCAGCTGGTCCTCGCAGGACCCGTGCCACAGCGTGATCGCCGCCCCGAGGCCTTGCGCGCGAGCGGCCAGCAGAAAGTTCTGCACGGCGGGAAAGATCGAACCACCTTGCTGTAGCTCGGTGGTTCCTCGCTGCGGCTGGACACAGAACAGCAACAGCACCGGCGCGGCCCCACCGACGCGCATGTGCTCGGCCATCGTTCGCAGCACCCGCGATTTGGGATCGTCAGCTTCGTCCTCCGGCATCGAAAACCGATAGAAGTCCGTCATCACGTCCCACGTCCGGTGGGCCGCCGCCGTGATCACGTCGCGCACGCTACTTGATCTGAGTACGACGAACTTCCACGGCTGCTGATTACCGCCGGACGGAGCCCAACTCGCCGCGCGCAGACAGGTATCGATCACCTCGTCGGAGACGGGTTCGTCGCGATACCGCCGGACGGCCGACGCGGTACGCATGACCTCCCAGAAGTCCGCCGACGTCCGCGCGACGTGCTGCGCACTCATGGGCTCACCCTCGCAGGCAGCACACCCCGCCAAGTTCCGCCGCGCATAGGACCGGTGACCAGAGGTAGATCGAGGGCGGAGAGCAAACCGGCTGGGGCGGCCATCACGGCGGGGATGGCGTTGAGTTCGCGCATGACAGTCGCGTAGGTCAGGCCGCGCATGTTGTTCCCACGGCCATGCATGTCGATGTCGACGGTGTAGGTGGGCAGACCCTCGACGACGACTCGGTACCCACCGTGCGGTGACGGGTGCCGCGGCCAATCCGGCGCGGAAGCTTCGCCCATGCGAGTGATGTGTTCCAGCACGACACGCTCCTCGCCGCCTACGATGCCGGCAAGCTTGAAATGCATACCGCCCATCGTGCCCGGCTCGATCCAGCCCGACGCCACCTCGTATCGCTCGGTGGCCAGCCATTTCTCGATGGATGTCTCGACGTGGTCGAGCGGAAGTCCGACGCCGTCGGCGACCAGATGGACGACGGGTGCCCACAATGCGGCCAATCGCTCCGGGTCGAATAGCGGCGCCGGATGGTCTGGCGCATGTCCAAACCCCATGAAATCGAACATGATGTCGGGTTGGTTGATCGGGCCGTAGTCGAGAATCTCGAGCATGGTGATGCTGTCGACACGACTGCTGAACCCAGTCATCGTCAGCGCGATCACGTCGTTCGCCCACCCGGGGTCGACACCGCTATTGAAGAAGCTGGCGCCGCCCTCCTCGCAAGCCGCCTCGAGCAGCTCGACGGTTTCCTTGTCGGCCGCCGGTGGGTAGCACATGGGCACCAGGGAGGTACACACCACATCCTTGCCCGCGCGGAGGCAGCGCGCTATGTCCTGCGCAGCTTCGCGGTAGCGATAGTCGCCCGAGGCGAAATAGGCCACCACGTCCGCATCCGCCGACAACGCGGCATCGATATCCCGCGTGGCGAGGATGCCGGTCGCCGGCATTCCGCACAGCTCTCCCGCGTCCCTGCCGTCCTTGGCTTCCGAGTGCACCACCACCCCGGCCAACTCCAGGCCCGGGTGTGCGATGAGCGCGCGCAACGCCCCGACACCGACCTGACCTGGACCCCAAAGAATTACCTGCGGCTTTCGCTGACCGACCGCCATGCGCACCCCTTCCGGCCGTGATCCGCCACAGCGTGAGAACATATCTTCTCATATAGAGATAACACCATTACCGGACACGGGCGAGAAAGCAGGAGGCACTGGTGAGCGATTACAAATTCTTGAAGTGGGAGACCTTCGACGACGGCATGATCATTCGGATCTCGCTGAACCGGCCGGACCAGCGCAACGCCCAAAACCGCGGCATGCTCGTCGAACTCGATGAAGCGTTTGCCCGCGCCGAGGCCGATGACACCGTCCGCGTCGTCATCCTCGCCGGCGAGGGCCCGATGTTCTCGTCCGGCCACGATATCGGTTCCAAACAGGCGCGCGCCGAGTTCAGCCCGGGCCCGGAACAGCACCGCACCGTGACGATCAACGGCGGTACGCGCGACGGCGCGGAGAGAACGATGCTGCAGGAATGGCATTACTTTTTCCAGAACAACCTGCGGTGGCGCAACCTGCGCAAGATCACCGTCGCACAGGTACACGACGACGTGTTCTCGGCAGGACTCATGCTGATCTGGGCGTGTGATCTCATCGTCGGAAGCGAAGAGGTGCGCTTCGCCGACGTCGTCGGTACGCGGTTGGGGATGTGCGGAATGGAGTACTTCGGCCATCCTTGGGAATTCGGGCCGCGCCGCACGAAGGAGCTTATGTTGACCGGCGACGCGATCGGGATCGAAGAGGCTTACCGGCTCGGCATGGTGAGCAAGATCTTCAAGCGCGACGAACTGGCCGAGCGCACCCTCGAGCTGGCGCGGCGAATTGCCAAAGTGCCGACCATGGCGGCCCTGCTGATCAAGGAATCCGTGAACCAGTCCGTCGACAACATGGGCTTTTACAACGCGCTGCAATCGTGTTTCGCGTTGCACCAACTCAATCACTCCCATTGGGCCCAGATCCGCGAAGACAAACTTCCCACCGCCGGCGAGGAGCAGGGCGTCCCCAACTGGCGCACCGCTCCCCCGGTTGTCTTGGCGGTCAAAGACCAGGTCCGGTCCGAAGCGTGACCACTGTCGCGTCGTCTGGGCAATCGGCGCCACAACCCATGCAGGTGACGATCCCCGGTCACCTCTTCGGTCAGCTGCCCTTCTACGACGTCGTCGACAACGACGAGTCGGTCGTCGTTGACCTGCATAACCGACCGGACCTGGTGAACTACCGGGGCGCCCTACAGGGTGGTTTGGTCGCCACGCTGATCGATGTGGCCGGCGGCCGACTTGCGGTCAAGTACGCCGGTGAGGGCAGCGGCGCGGGCACCGCGGACATGTCCGTCCATTTTTTGGCGCCAATCGTGCAGGGTCCCGCGCGCGCGAGCGCATCGCTGGTCCGCGCGGGAAAGCGCATGATCGTGGTTGCCGTCGACGTTTTCGATGTGGGACGAGACCGGCTCGCGGCACGGGCGACGCTGAGCTTCGCGATCCTCGAGCGCCGAGATCACCCGGCGGCTGGACCGTAGCGCGCATCGGCGACGCGGTCCAAAGCGCCGACGGGATCACCGAAGACCATGGCCCAGCCCCGGACCCGGCGGTAATACAACTGAATGTCACCCTCCATGCCGAATCCGTATCCGCCGTGGATGTGCAGGCTGCGCCGCGTCGCGTCCCGCGCCGTTTCGTAGGCGAACCCAAAGGCCATGGCGGCCAGTTCGCGAACGCGATGGGGCTCGTCGGCGAATGCGCACGCCGCCTTCAGCCCGAGCAGGCGAGCCCCGTCGGCCGCGGTGGCGCTGTCGGCCAGTGGGTGCGACACCGCCTGAAAGGAGCCGATCGCGGTTCCGAACGCGTGCCGTTGTTTGGCATAGTCAACGCCGATCTCGACGGCTCTCTTGGCCGCACCCGCCAACGCGACAGCGGTCAGGGCGAGCCACAAGTCAAGCGCGCCGGAGAACATCTCGAGCGCCCGCACTCCGTCGGCGAGCACAACGGCGTCGTTGCCGATTGTGATGTCCGCCAAGGGCATTGACGCGAGGTTTGCCACCACTGTGCGGTTCTTGCCGATCGGCACCGCGAGCAACTGCCCCTCCGCCAGGACGATGACGTCCTCTGCCACCGCCGCGGCGGGCGCCAGCCCCACTCTCCGGCCATGTCCCGCGCGGGGCGCGAATGCGATCAGCCGTTCGCCCGCGAGGACGGTGCTCAACAACCCCGCTCCAGCCTCGCCCGACTCGGCCAGCAACCGCGCGGCGACCTGCGCTTCGATGACGGGTGCGGAGGCGATCGCGCGGCCGAACTTTTCTGCGATCAGCGCCAGTTCCAGTTCCGAGGCGCCCCAACCTCCGGCCGCCTCGTCGACTGCCATCTGCATCGCACCGATATCCAGCAGCGCCTTCCAGAGCTTGGGGTCGAACCCCACCGGCTCGGCTGCCCGGACGCGCTCCGAGGTTGACTCTCGCGCAAAGAGCGCGCCGAACGAGTCCACCAACTGCCGCTGCTCGCCGGTCAAGCTCAGGTCCACGATCGCCAGTCCCATCACGTGCGGATATGGTTGCTCTCGAAATTGAGAGTATCATTACCGATCGGCCCGGCCGGGCGTGTGCGACGACAGATTGGCATGCATAGATGCACTTTCACCTCGATGCAGATACGGCGGCCTACCGCGACGAGGTCCGCGCCCACCTCCAAGACGTGCTGACTTCCGAATTCGAGGAACGCATCTACCGCAGCGGGGTCTCACACGACGAAGAGTTCGCCAAAGGCCTAGTCGACAAAGGCTATTTCGCGCCCGGCTGGCCCGTCGAGCTCGGCGGGCAGAACCGCAACGCATGGGACGATCAGGTCGTCAAAGAGGAGCTGATGCGCTTCGACGCGCCGGTGTACCTCTCCGAGACGACCAGAATGGTCGCGTCGATCATCCGAGAGATCGGCACCCCAGCGATGAAGGACCGTATCCTTCCCGGTGCGATCAACGGCGACATCACCATTGCCTTCGGCTTCACCGAACCGGAATGCGGGTCCGACGTCGCCGCGGCCGCCACCAAAGCCGTTCGCGACGGCGACTACTGGGTGATCAACGGCTCCAAAATGTTCACCACCAACGGTCACATCGCCGACTTCGTGTTCTTGCTGGCGCGCACCAGCCCCGAAAAACCGAAACACAAGGGGCTGACGATGTTCCTGGTCCCGTGCGATTCCAACGGCTTTGAGGCACAAGCCGTGTGGACCCTTTCTGGCGAGCGCACCAACATCACCTTCTACAGCGACGTCCGCGTCGGCGATGAGTGGCGAATCGGTGAAGTCGACGGCGGCTGGGAGGTGCTTGGGCTGTCCCTGCGCGATGAACACGCCTCGGGCTGGGGTCCGCACTTGATCAGGCTGTTACACCATGCCGAACATTGGGCCACCACCACCGTTTCCGACGATGGCTCGCCGCCCATCGCCAATGTCGACGTCCGGCGCCGGCTCGCCCGGGTCGCGACGGAGGCCGAGGTATCGATGCTGTTGCAGCGGCGGTGCGTGTGGATGCTCGAACAGGGCGACATGCCCGTGGCCGAGGGCTCCATGTCCAAGGTGTTCAGCACCGAGGCGCTCGAACGCGCCAGCCAGGACGTCGTAGAGCTCGTCGGCGCGGACGGCTTGCGCAGCTATCTCGAGCCGACCGCACCAGAACGCGGGCGGTTCGAGCACTCACTGCGGTTCTCGTTGGGCACCACGATCTATGCGGGGACGAGCGAAGTCCACCGCACCATCATCGCCCAGCGTGGGCTCGGCCTACCCCGTTAGCTTCTTGGTCCTGCGCCCCGACACGCCGCGGGGCGCTGCCTTGCGCGCCGGCTTGACCTCGACGTCGGTGACCGGCGGTGTGACGGCCTGCTTGCACCACGCCCACAATTGGTCCTCGGTGAGCCTTGGGCTCTTGCCACCCAGATGAAAAACCCCGATCTGGGCAAGTGCCGTGAGCGTGGTGTTGAGCAACGTGGTCAGCTGTGCGGGCGTCAGATCCGTGCGCACCAGTCCCGCCCGGGCACATGACGTGAGGATCTTAGTCAGCAGCTTCAGGTGAGGCTCCCACACCTTGGCGAAGTCGTCCGGCCGCTCGATCTCCAGGCTGAGGTTGTAAATCGTCACGACCCGGCCACCGATGGCCTCCGACGACTCCGCGCGGGACAACACGCCGCGACAGAAGGCCTCGAGCTGCTCCATCGGACCGTCGGCCGCGGCGACCTCTTGTCGGATGTCCTCGGTGAACTGACTCGTGACGTTCTCATAAAGCGCCAACATGAGTTCTTCTTTGCCCGCGAAATGTTGGTAAAACGCCCGCAGGCTCAGATTCGATCTGTCGATGAGCGTCTGGATCGTGAAGTCAGCCTTCCCTGACTCCTCGACCAGCTCCAGTGCGGTGGCAAGAAACCGCGAACTGCGGGCGAGAGCACGCGCTCTCGCGGTGCTCAGGCGCCGCTCGATCGTGCGCTGCTGCCACGTGCTGGGCGCCTCGAGATCGTTTTCAACAAGTTCCAAGCCGGTTTCGCTATCACGACCGGCGGTCTTCTTCGCAGCCATAGTGCCATTCAGAATACGCCCTCGAAGCTTTAAGCGCGGGATCTACCTACACGTGTATGTCGATTGCCAGCTGCCGTAAGTCCCAATTTCCACCGGATAAGCACGTCAACCGACCCACTCGGCACCGCGGTGACCGTCCTGCGGAAACCTCGGCCCACACCGCACGGCCAACGGCGCGTTTGGATTTCGATGCCAACGCATGCCGAGCCGTTGGGCACGAGTTCGCCTGAGCGAGCTGATGGGGTACCGTGTAAACGGTGATTCTCTTTTCCGACTCAGTGTGCCGCCATCTGAAGCCGCAGGCGGCCGCCGAAGGGGTGCAGCGTTGAGCGCAGACATTCTGATCGTCTCCCCGGATGACCACCTGGTGGAGCCCGCCGATCTGTGGACGAGCCGCCTGCCCCAGCGCTATCAGGGCATCGGGCCGCGAATCGTTCGCACCCGCGGACGCATGGATCCCAGCGTCACGTCCGATGTCGCGTTCGTCGAGGACGACGAGGGCCGAGAAGCCGACATTTGGCGCTATGAGGATGCGGTCATCCCAATCCCGCTCATCAGCGCGGCCGCCGGTTACGACCTCGACGAACTCACCACCGACCCGATCACCTACGACGAGATGCGCCCCGGCTGCTTTCGTCCCGCGGACCGGCTCGCCGACATGGATATCGCCGGCATCGAGGCCTCTGCGTGCTTCCCCAACACCCTCGTCCGATTCTGTGGCCAACGTTTCCTGTACGGCAAGGACAAGGAGCTCGCCAAACTCTGCGTCGAGGCCTACAACGACTTCCAGATCGACGAATGGGGCGCCAGCTCAAACGGTCGGCTGATCCCGCTCGGCATCATCCCGCTCTGGGACGTCGAACTCGCCGCCAAGGAGGTCGAACGGGTCGCCGCCAAAGGGATGCGTGCCGTGTGCTTCTCGGAGCTGCCCACCCGTCTCGACCTACCGTCCATCCACAGCGGCTACTGGGATCCGTTCTTCGCCGCCTGCGAGCGAAACCACGTCGGCATCATGCTGCACATCGGGTCGAGTTCCTCGCTCACCAAGTCCTCCCCCGACTCTCCGCATGTGGTCACCAGCGCGTTGATGGCCGTCAACTGCACGATCGCCTTGGTCGACTGGCTGTTCTCCGCCAAGCTCGTCCAATTTCCCGACCTCAAGCTCGCATTCGCCGAGGCGCAGGCCGGTTGGATCCCCTACTACCTGCAGCGCGTCGACGAGGTCTGGGAGGACCGTCGGGCCTGGGGTGGCATCCATCCCCTGCTGACCGAACCGCCGAGCAGCCAGGTGCCCGGGCGTGTTTACTTCTCCACCTTCGGCGACCCGGTCGCCTTCCGCATCCTCGATCTCGTCGGGCCCGACCAGCTCATGTTCGAGACCGACTACCCTCACAACGACACCAATTGGCCCAGGAGCCTCGAAGTGGCCAATAAGGCGACGGAAGGCTTGGACGAGGAGACCAAACGTAAGGTGTTGTCCACCAATGCGAAACGGTTCTTCGGCCTCACGTAGCGTCGGCCTCGTGTAGCGCTACTGCGCTTTCCAATCCGGTTTGCGCTTCTCGAGGAAGGCACGCGGTCCCTCGACGGCGTCCTTCGTCAGGGCAACTTTCATGCGGTAATTCTCGGCGAGCAGTTCGGCCTCGTAGATGGGCAGCGTCAGGCCCTTGCGCACAGCCATCCGTGAGCCCCGGACCGCAAGCGGCGCATTGGAGTTCACGATTTCGGCGATTTCCCAGGCTCGCGGCATCAGTGCGTCGTGCGCGACCACCTCGGTGAAGACACCCAGGTCGTAGGCCCGGCGCGCGTCGAGTTGCTCGTGTTTGCCCATCAAGATCAGCCTCATCGCGACGGGCAGTGGCAGGATCCTCGCGAGCCTGACCCCTTCGCGTCCGGACGTCACGCCGATGCTGACATGCGGATCCATCAACGTCGCGCGCTCCGAGGCAATGGTGATGTCCGCGGTGGTCACGAGGTCCATCCCCGCACCGCACGCGATGCCGTTGACCGCACAGATGATCGGCTTGGTCATCTGCAGCCACGGCGGTGTCGCCTCCTGCGGTGCGTCCCACTGCCGCATCGAGCTGAGGATGGGCTCGCCTTGATTGTCGATTCCCGGCGCGTTCTCCATGTCGTGGTCGGCGGCCTTGTTGACGTCCGCTCCGACGCAGAGGGCACGGCCGGCACCGGTGATGATGACCGTCCAGATATCCTGCGATCGTTCGATTTCCGCGTAGGCCACCGTCAGTTCGGCGATCATCTCGTCGTTGATCGCGTTGAGCACCTCAGGGCGGTTGAGGGTCACACACGCCGTGTGATCCCTGACTTCCACCTCGATCGTGTCGTATTGTGTCACCGGGTGCGGCCCCCCTGCTCCAAAGCCGTTGTGGCGCTTGGACGGAATCCGAAGATGTCCTTGAATCTGTCGGAGTAGCGAGGCCAGACATCGGGATTCAGCAAGCGCGGCGGCAGACCGCCGGCGAATATCGTCTGCCACTGCTTGGCGGTGGCGACGGCGAGGTCGCGTGTGGCCTCGACGGTGATCCCCGCGGTATGCGGCGTCGCGATCACGTTGTCGAGATGCAGCAGGGGGTTGTCCTGGCGGGGCGGTTCTTCGTGGAACACATCGAGGGCCGCTCCCGCGATGCCTCCGCTAGCGAGTGCTTCGAGCAGCGCCGCTTCGTCGTGGACGAGCCCGCGTGCAGTGGTGATGAAAAACGCGGTCGGCTTCATCGCCGCGAACTGCGCCTTGCCGATGAGTCCCTTCGTCTCCGCGCTCAGCGGGCACGTCACCTGTACGAAATCCGAACGCCCCAGGAGTTCGGCCAGTGTGACGACTCGCACCCCGCGCGCGTGTGCGCTGACCTCGTCGAGGTAGGGGTCGAAAACCAGGACCTCCATCTCGAAAGGCGCGCACAGCTCGACGAGGCGGCCCCCGATGGCGCCGAGCCCGATGACGCCGAGCGTCTTGCCCAGTAGCTGACTCCCCCGCAGGACCAACCGGTCACTCAGCGGGCCGGCCCGGAGCATCCGGTCGGCGGCCGTGATCTTCTTGGCCAGGTCGAGCATGAAACCCAGGGCGTGCTCGGCGACCGCCTCCGCGCCGGGGCCGGAGTTGTTGCACACCGCGATTCCGGCCCGCGTACACGCGTCGACGTCGATGACGTCATACCCTGCGCCGGCCGAGCACACGGCGAGCAGCTTCTCACAACGCCGCACCAGTGCCGGCCCTGCCAGCCACTGTGCACCATCGGTGTATCCGGCCACATCCGTGCGGGTGGCCACTTGGTATCCGTGCGCGGATTCCAGGGCGGCCCAGCCCTTCTCGTCGGCAGCGTCCAAGTCGAGCTTGACCAGATCGATGTCACCGACTTCGAGGATGTCGCCGGCAACGGGATCGGTCCACCGTTCGTAGACCAGACGAGCGCGAACGCTCACGTGTTCTTGACTTTGGGTTTCGCCTGCGCCGCCTTGAACATCTCGGCCAGTTCTGCGTTGACGTTCTTGTAGTCGTTCCGGGCGATGGCCCCGTCCCGGCCCTCGACGACGTCGTACCCGAGACGCAGGTCCTTGTTCTCCATGTGGAAGTATTCGCGGCCGATCGGCAGCCGCCGGTCTTCCCGCGGCACCTCCATCCATGCCCGCAGGAAGCAGCGCGCCTTCTTCGGGTCGTTGCTGCTCACAAAGTCCGAGCGCGAGTGGCACATCGCGAAGTTGTTCGCCACCGCGGCCTCACCGGATTCCAGCCGGAACTCGACCTGTTGCTCGATCAGAATGGTGCGCAGCAATTCCACTGCCTCCGTCTCCTCCGGCGTGAACTCGCGGCCGAGCGCGTGCATGGCGGGAAGGATGCTGCTGTAGGTGAAGTTGATGCAGATGCGTCCGTCGATCTGGGAGAAGACGGGCACGTCGTAGGGCGTCACGTCGGGCTGGTCGTCGGGCTGCTCACTGCGCCGATGGTGCGGAAAACCCCGGTATAGCACGTCGAGCAGGTCCGGGCGTTCCGCCAGAATCCGGTTGTGGGCTGCGGGCCCGCTGGCGAACTGGCTCTCTCCGCCCTCCGCCGCCGGATATACGCACAGCAGCGACAGGATGTCTGCGGCGTCGTTGTGCATCGCCAGCTCGGCGCGGGATTTGGTTCCGCGGGCGGGTTGCACGCCGCCGGGCAGGATTTCCTCCTGGACGCGCACCATCCGGTGCCCAAACGAGTTGTTCGACACGAGATATCCGAGGTGGGTGCAGAACGCCCAGTAGATGCGTTCGAGATCCTCGATCGAGTGCTGCTCGACGGGGAAGCCGCGCACGCACGCCAGGCCCTTGCCGAACATCAGATCCCGATAAAGCCGCGCCAGATCATCGTCGAGGTCTGGGTGTCGGGCGTCCTCGGGCGTGATGTCATCCCGGTCCTTATGTGCGGTCTTGGCCAAGATCGATTCCAGCGCAGCCACATTGCGGGCCGACAGGTCGAAGGCGAAGTCTTCCTTGCTCGTGAAGTCGGCGCCTGTCCACGCCATTGGGTCGGTGACGGGTTTGGTGTAGATGGCTGTCGGCATCCGGTCCTCCTGATGTGTTGGCGTCGCTTCCGCTCTCGGTTTCGTTCGTCAAATCGGTTTCCGCGGTGACTTGTCCAGCCCCCGGAGCGCTTGTGCTCGCGCCGTGGCCGCCTCGGTCATCATCCCGATGTCAGTCCCCGCCGAGATGAACCGCAATCCCAATCCCACGAACCGATTCAGCAGTTCAAGGGACTTTATTCCGGCCATCCCGAGCGCCACGCCGTGACTGCGGCAAGCCGCCGCCACCGATTCTACTGCACTTTGGAAATGTGGATTCTCGTACTGCCCGTGAATGCCCATTTCGGCGGTCAGATCGCTCGGTCCGACGAGGATCATGTCGATGCCTTCCACTGAGGCGATGGCGTCTGATGCATCGACAGCTTCCGGGGTCTCGATCATCACGGCCACGACCGTGCGTTGTTCCAACAGCTCCACAAGTTGCGGCGCGGTCAGTGGCTGGTACCCGCTGACCGCGTTTAAACCCGAGATCGACCGATGGCCGATCGGCGGAAACCGCGCGGCGCGCACGACGGCCTCCGCCTCATACTTCGAATTAACATGCGGGACAATGACTCCCACTGCCCCACAATCCAACGCCCGCGCGATTAGGCTGGGATCGTGCGACGGCATCCGCACCAGGCCGGAGATGCCCGCCCCCAGTGCGCTCGCGCAAAGCAGCTGCGCCGTGTCCAGCGAGGTCGGTGTGTGTTCGAGATCGACGTAAACGGCGTCGTACCCGCATGCCGCAGCAACCGCGGGCACGTCGGGGGTGCGTGAATTGAGCAGCGCGAGACACAGCACAAGCGATTGCCCCCGCAACGCGTCGCGCAACGCCGCCGTCATAGGCTCACCGTAGCGGACCGAGAATACGGTTTCCATGCTTTTGCGAGCGACCATTATCAGCGGGACGGCAATGTGATAACCATGTGCTATGTCGTCGAACCGCGTCGCCATCGTGGGTGCTGCCCTGTCCGACTGCGGCCGGGTCCCCGACAAGACGGCCATGTCGCTGATGGCCCAGTCCTCGCGGCGGGCGGTCGCCGATGCCGGCCTGACGAAGGAGGACATCGACGGTTTCGGGGGGCACGGGACGTTGCTTCCGCCGGTCGAGGTCAGCGAATACCTGGGCCTGCGGCCCGACTGGGTCGATGCGACCAATGTCGGCGGCTCGTCGTGGGAAGTGATGGCCGCTCATGCCGCCGCCGCGATCGCGGCCGGGGAAATCGAGGTCGCTCTGTTGACGTACGGGTCCACTGCACGCTCCGACGTCAAGCGCCGGGTACGAGCGTCCGCTGCCGCCATGGGCACCGGCGGCGCACTGCAGTACGAGGCGCCCTACGGCGCGACATTGATCGCCAAATACGCCATGGTGGCCAGGCGTCACATGATCGAATTCGGCACCACCGTCGACCAACTGGCTGAGGTCGCCGTCGCCGCCCATGAATGGGCGGCCATGAACGAGAACGCATTTGAGCGTGACCGCATCACCGTGGCCGACGTCGCGGCCGCACCGATGCTGGCCGACCCGTTCACCTCCAAGCATGTGTGCCTGCGCACCGATGGCGGCGGCGCCGTCGTGCTCGCCAGCGAGCGCGTGGCCAAGGATTGTGCGAAGGATCCGATTTGGATTCTCGGGGCCGCCGACGCGACGTCGCACGTCAGTATGAGCCAATGGCCCGATTTCACGACGTCGGCCGCCGCGCGCTCGGGCCCACGAGCCTTCGCGCAGGCGGGCATCGGTCCGGCTGACATCGATGTGTGCCAGCTCTATGACTCCTTCACGTCCACCGTGCTGCTGACGCTGGAGGACCTGGGGTTCTGCGCCAAGGGCGAAGGCGGGCCGCTCATCGAGTCCGGCGCCCTGCGCCCTGGTGGAGCGCTTCCGACCAACACGGACGGAGGCGGGCTGGCCGCGTGTCACCCCGGTATGCGGGGAATGTTCCTCATGGTCGAGGCGGTGCGGCAGTTGCGGGGGGAATGCGGACCGCGGCAAGTCGGCGGGGCCCGCCTGGCGTGTGTCCACGCGATGGGTGGTTTCTTCACCCACAGCGCCACGATGATCCTCGGGAGGCTGTAGTGACCGCTCCAGACCGGCCCACGATCGACGCCGACGGCCAAGCGTGGTGG
The DNA here is from genome assembly GCF_000455205.1 of Mycobacterium sp. UM_CSW. Classification (GTDB taxonomy): domain Bacteria; phylum Actinomycetota; class Actinomycetes; order Mycobacteriales; family Mycobacteriaceae; genus Mycobacterium. Next base: position 48,782 of record NZ_AUWQ01000014.1, read on the forward strand.
TCAGCCACGCAGGACCGCAGGCTGATGGTCAACGCCTGCCGCTCCTGCGGTCAGACGTCGTTGTACGCGCGGCCGTTCTGTCCAGTCTGTTGGAGCGAGGACGTGGGGTTGGTGCCGGCGACCGGACGCGCGCGGCTTTACACGTGGAGCGTCATTCACCAGAACGGCGCACCCTTTGATGCGCGGACTCCCTACGTGCTGGCAATGGTGGATCTCGAGGAGGGACCGCGCCTGATGACCGTCCTGGAGCAATGCCGCGTCGACGATCTGCGCGCGGACATGGAACTGGTCCTTGCCTTTCGCGACGACGAGGACGGATTTTTAGTCCCGGTTTTCCATCCGGCTACCGGGTAGTGGCGACTCGGTCGGCCAGTATCCGCCGGCGCCCCGCTGATCGTGCGCCGAGCTTGGTGCGGTCGACCTTGCCGTTCGCGTTGACGGGAAGCGGCTCGTCCCAGAACACCAGCTCCTCCGGCAGTTTGTATTTCGGCAGACCTTCAGCGACGAGCGCCTGGGCGACCTCTGCCAGCGATATCTCGACGTCGGGTTCGAGCACCACTGCCACGGCCAGCCGCTCACCGGTGGTCTCGTCGGCGACGGAGTAGGCGGCGCACTCGCGGACTCCGTCTATCCGCGAAACGGCCTCGTCCACTTCGGCGGCCGGAATCTTCAACCCGTTGCGAATCACGATGTCCTTGATGCGGCCGATGATCCGCACCCGCCCGTCGATGACCTCCGCCACGTCGCCGGTGCGGAACCACTCACCCTCGAACCCGTGCTCATCGTCCGCGGCGTCGGTATACCCGAGAAAAGCGTGCGGGCCCTTGACGCAGCACTCGGTGGGTTCGGCCATCGATCCAACCCGCACATCGACGTCGCCGAGCGCCACCCCGTCATCCGCGTGACGCACTTCTCGGGATTCGGTCCGCAGGCCCGACGTGCTGACCGGGATCTCCGAGGATCCGTAGGCGCGCATCACGACGATGCCGAATTCGTCCTCGACACGTTCGACGATCCGCCGGTCCAGCATGGTGCCGCCCAGATACGCCGCGCGTAACGCGACGTCAGCGCCGCGCGCCGCGGCCTCGTCGAGCATTTGGGCCAGCAGCCGGTCGGGGCCCCCGTACCACGTCGCTCCGGAGGTGGTCAGCAAGTCGGAAGTCGCCGACCGATCCCATCGATCCTCGAGAGTCACCGGTATCGCGAGCATTGGAGCGATGAACAGCGCTTGCAGCACCCCGGTGACCGACGCCAGCGGACTGATCAGAAAGATCCTGTCGTCCGACCCGAGGCCCGCTGCGGTGATGTAGTTCGCCGACGCCTTGGCCAAAGTGCTCAGCGAATGGATCACGCCCTTGGGTCGAGCCGTAGTGCCCGAGGTGTAGAGCACGAAGGAGGGTTCGTCCGCCGGCCGCGCCGGGTGTGGCGGATCTGCGTCGACGCGCTCGCGGTCACCCAGTTGGATCCAATGACAACCCACGGATAGTTCCGGCTGGTTCGCCGTCCAGTGCGGCGCCACGCCAAGCCGCGCGCCGGTGCGAGTCAGGATGTCGGCCAGCTGCTTGGGCCCGGCGCTGCGCGGCACGAGCAGGACCACCGCATCGACTCGCAGCGCCGCGTGAACGGCCACCACCGAGTCCACGTCGTTGCCGACGACCAGGACGATCACGGTGCCCGGGGCTGCGCCGGCATCGACCATGGCCAGTGCGGCCGAATCGATGCGCCGGTCCAGCTCACCGTAGGTGAGTTCGGCGCCGCGATCCGCCACGGCCGGCCGACCGGGATGTAGTGCGGCGGCAGATCGCACCACGTCAACCGGCTCGCCGACCCAGGATCCGGCCGCGCGATACCGGGGCCGCAGCTCCTCGGCTCGCCGGTGCGCGTGCCCCAGCAACTGCGTGGCGCCAGTCAATAGAGTTTCCTCCGATGCAAATGCTTGCTCTCGATTTAGTAAATGTAACCTCTCACGCATGCAGTCAATGACTTTCGATGACCAGGTAGCGATCGTCACCGGCGCCGGCGGCGGGCTCGGCCGCTGCCACGCCATCGAGCTCGCCCGCCGCGGCGCGCGTGTCGTGGTCAACGACCTGGGAAGTTCGGTGGACGGCAGCGGCGCGTCGACGTCGGCGGCTCAAGCGGTGGTCGACGAGATCAGGGCCGCGGGGGGCACCGCGATCGCAAACGGTGAGTCGGTTGCCACCGAGGAGGGCGGTGCGGCGATCGCGGCGGCGGCGATCGATGCCTTCGGGCGGATCGACGTTCTGGTCAACAATGCCGGGATCCTGCGCGACGCCGCGTTCAAGAACATGACCGCCGAGCAGGTGGACGCGGTCATCGCCGTGCACCTCTCCGGCGCCTTCAATGTGACGCGGGCGGTCTGGCCGGTCATGCGGGAGCAGAATTACGGCCGAATCGTTCAGACGACCTCGGGCACCGGGCTTTTCGGCAACTTCGGTCAGGCTAACTACGGTGCGGCGAAAATGGGTCTCGTCGGCATGATGCATGTTCTTGCGATCGAGGGCGCCCGCAACGGCATCGCCATCAACGCCATTGCACCCATCGCGCGGACGCGGATGACCGAGGACATCATGGGTGAGGCCGGCAAGAAGATGGACCCCGAACTCGTCACGCCCGTGGTCATCTACCTGGCACACCGCAGCTGCGACCGCACTGCGCACATCTACTCGGTAGGCGCAGGCAAGGTGTCGCGGGTGTTCATCGGTGTCACCAAAGGAATCGAGGACCCGTCGCTGACCGCGGAGTCGGTGGCAGCGTCGATCGAGGAGATCGACGATAGCTCCGCGTTCACCATTCGTGGTGGCCCCCAACGGGTTGAGCAGGGTTGAGCGTCAGAAACCCTGGAACCGTGGGGGGCGCCGCTCGGCGAAAGACCGCAGGCCCTCTTGCAGGTCAGCGGTCCGCGACACCACCTCCTGCGCCCAGGCTTCCTGTTCGAATGCGCGATCGCGCCCCGACTCCGATGAAACGGACAACAACCGCTTGGTGAGTGCCAGCATCACGGTCGGCCCCGCAGCGAGCCGTCTGGCAAGCTCTTCCGCCGTGGCGTCGGTGTCGCCGGCTGCGGTCACCCGGTTGACAAGTCCGAGCCTTTCACAGGTGGCAGCGTCGACAGGCTCGCCGAGCATCAGCAGTTCGGTCGCCTTGCGCAGCCCCACAATTCTGGTCAGCAGGTGAATGGCGCCCGAATCCGGCAGGATCCCGCGGTGCACGAACGCCTCGACAAGCTTTGCCTCCGTTGACATGACGACGAGGTCGCATGCCAGGACCAGGCTGGCCCCGGCGCCCGCAGCGGTGCCGTTGACCGCGGCGACCACAGGTTTGTCGCAGTCCAATACCGACGCCACTAATCGCTGCCAGCCCTGTTGGAGCATGCGAGCGATGTCGCCGGGTCGTTTCTCGGCGACGGCTTTCGATTGTGCAACTGCGTCCCCCGTCTGCGGCGCCAAGCCCGCGCCGGTGCAGAAGTGCCGGTCACCCGTGGCGCCCAACAGCACGGCGCGGATGGCGGGATCGTCGTTCGCCCGCGTGAACGCCTCCGTGAGCGCGTCACGCGCCAAGGGCGACAGCGAGTTTCCGACATCGGCGCGGTCGATGGTGATTCGTTGCACCCCGCCGTCGGTGACGCCTACCACGATTCCCGATCGTTCTTCACTCATCTGGTTCATCCCTGCGTTAACGGCGTTTCCGCTTTTCGGGTATCTTAATTTCCATGCCGGAGACCGGTCAGATTACCGACGAGGGACTGGCCCGGTTGCGCGCCACCATCGGCATCGCCGTTCCACACACCCAGCCCCCGCACTACTACCGCCCGAACGAGGACTGCTTCCGCCACGTGGCAGAGAGCTACGGCGACGCCAACCCGCTGTGGGCCGATCCTGAGTACGCCGCGAAATCCATCTGGGGTGAGTCGATCGCGCCGCCGGCCCTCGTGGGGGGCGACACGCTGATCGGTGAGGACGAGGTGACCACGCTCTCCGACGAGGACCGTGCGCTGACCAAGGGCGACCCGCTGCGCGGCGTCCACGCCTTCTACGCCTCCTCCGCGCGGGAGTGGTGGGCGCCGCTGCGGGCGAATCATCGGGTCTTCCGGCGCAACGCTCTGGTTGCTGCACTGGACAAGAGCAGCGAATTCGCCGAGCGCGCCGTGCACGAATGGTCAGCGCAGGTGTTCCGCGACGACGAGGGCGTCATTCTGGGTGGGCAGTACCGCAACATGATCCGCACCGAGCGCGGCAAGGCCCGCGGACGCAAGAAGTACGAGACCGTTGAACTGAAGTCGTGGACGCCGGACGAGATCGCCGAACTGGACGAAAGATACGCGCGCGAGTCGCCGCGCGGTGCCGAACCTCGATGGTGGGAGGACGTCGACGAGGGCGACGAGGTGGGACCCTTGACCAAAGGCCCGCTGACGGTCACCGACATGGTCTGCTGGCACGTCGGCATGGGCACCGGGATGTACGGCGTGCGGCCCCTGCGGCTGGCGTGGCGCAACCGGCAACGCATTCCCCGTTTCTACACGCCCAACGAACACGGTGTCCCGGATGTGCAGCAGCGCGTGCACTGGGAACCGGACGCGGCCCGCAATGCGGGCAACCCCACCACTTTCGACTACGGCCGCATGCGCGAGACCTGGCTGATCCACCTGTGCACGGACTGGATGGGGGACGACGCCTGGCTGTGGAAGCTCGACTGCGAGTTCCGGCTCTTCAACTACGTCGGCGACCTGCACACCATCACCGGAAAAGTGGTGCGCAAGTATCTTGCCGAGGACGACCGGCCCGCCGTCGACCTCGAATTGGCGGCGACGAATCACCGTTGCCAGGTGACGGCGCCCGGACATGCCACGATCCTGTTGCCGAGCCGCGAACGCGGACCCGTCCGGCTACCCGATCCGCCGGGCGGCGCGACCAACCTCGCCGACCTGCTCACCGCGGTGTCGGCACGGTTCGCCGAGCGCTGAGGCCATGAGTTACGACAGCGTGCCCGGCCTCGGCGCCGAACAACACGGTCAGGTCCTGCACCTGACCTTCGACCGTGCCGAGCGCCGAAACGCGGTCAACGACGTGATGCTCGACGCGATGATCACGCATCTCGCCGCGGCCGGCACCGACGAGTCGGTGCGTGTCATCCGGATCGACGCCCAAGGACCGGACTTCTGCGCCGGCTCCGACCTGATCGCCAACAACAGTCGCTCGGAGCGCAAGCCAAGGGTGGGCAGCACACAGCGGAGACTGCCAAACAAGGCCAACCGGCTCATCCCCTTGATGCTCGAGACGCAGGTGCCCATCGTGTGTGTGGTACGCGGCTGGGCCGCCGGCCTCGGGTTCCACATCGCAATGGCTTCCGACTTCTGCGTCGCCGCCGGAAACGCGCGGTTCTGGGAGCCTTTCATGGCCCGCGGTTTCACGCCGGACAGCGGCGCCGCCTGGCTGATGCCCCGCCTCATCGGCATGGTGCGCACCCGGCAACTGTTGATGCTCGGCCACGAGATCTCCGGAACCACCGCGGCCGAGTGGGGCATCATTCACGCCGCGGCCCCCGCCGACGAATTGGACGCGGTCGCGAGCGAACTGATCACGGGCCTCGGCGACGCACCCACCGTGGCGCTGGGCCTCACCAAGTGGCTGCTGCACAGCGGTAACGGGCTCGACCTCGACCGTCACCTGCAGAACGAGGCGATGGCGCTCGAGTTGTCGAGTCGCAGTGAGGATTTCAAAGAGGGGTTGGCGGCGTTCCGCGACAGGCGCGAGGCGAAGTTCCAAGGACGCTAGACGATCATGACACCGCTGCCGATCACCGAGGCCACCGCCACCGCAGACGCCGTCGCGGCCGTCGAGCGATGGGTCGACGCCGAGGTACCGATCTCCTGGCGCACGGCAGCCGCTGAGAGCCCAGCCGCCCTCCGAGCCGTGCGGAGTCAGGAGGAGTACCGGCAGTGGTATCCGGCCTTCGCCGCGTCCGGCCTCGTCGTGCCCACGTGGGCTCGCGAATACGGCGGTCTGGGAATCGGCAACGAGGTGGCCCGGGCGATCGATCAGGTGCTGCGTCCGCTGCGGCTGACCCGGCTGAACCCGTTGGGGCTCAACAACGCTGCCGCAGCGTTGTTCAGCCACGGCACCGAAGAGCAGCGGCTGCGCTTCCTGCCACCGATCGTGCGCAACGAGGAAAAGTGGTGTCAGCTCTTCAGCGAGCCCGGCGCCGGGTCCGACCTCGCCTCGTTGGCGACGCGAGCCGTCCGGGACGGGGATGACTGGGTGATCTCGGGCCAGAAGGTCTGGACCACGTGGGCCGACCAGGCCGACTTCGCGATCCTACTCGCCAGAACCGACCCAGAGGCACCCAAGCACAAAGGCATCACCTACTTCCTGCTCGATATGCATCAAGTCGGCGTCGAGGTGCGTCCTCTGCGCCAGATCACCGGTGAGGCGGAGTTCAACGAGGTCTTCATCGACAATGCGCGGATCCCCGACGCGCACCGTGTGGGCGATGTCAACGACGGGTGGCGTGTCAGCGCATCGACGTTGTCCAGTGAGCGGCAGATGGTTTCGGGTTCCGGGTCGGGTGGCATGGGCCGCCTCGGCGGCTCCGGCGCCGACCGCCTGATAGCGCTGGCGCGCGAGACCGGCCGATGGGACGACCCGGTCGTCCGGAACAAGGTCATGCGGTTGTGGGCCCAGGAGCAGATCCGCGGCTGGACCAACGACCGTGTCCGCGCGGCACTTTCGGCCGGCCAGTCGCCGGGAGCCGCATCCTCGATCGGCAAAGTGCACCAGGCCACCCTGAACCAACAAATCCAGGACCTCATGGTGGATCTGCTGGGCACCGACGCGGTCGCCTGGCCGGCCACCGACGACCCGGACGCCCTGCCGCGGGACGTCCACGGAATGATGCGCAGCCTCGCCAACGGCACCGAGGGCGGCACCACCGACATCAACAAAAACATTCTCGGCGAGCGTGTGCTGGGCTTACCCAAGGAACCGGACCCATGGAAAGGCAAACCCTGGAAGGAAATTCCGCGCTCGTGAGCAACTACCAGCGGTTGGTCGTGGAGAAGTCCGAGGGTATCGGCTGGCTGATCCTGAACCGGCCGGACGCGGGCAACGCCTTCGATTCGCTGATGCTCGACGAACTCGAATCCGCCTGGGCCGACCTCGAGGCCGACCCCACCGTCCGCGTGATCGTCAACACCGCCAACGGCAAGGCCTTCTGCACCGGAATGGATGTGGTGCAGGTGGCGCGCGACAAGGCGGCAATGCGCCGGCATTCACGCCGGACCCGGGATGCCGAGCTGAAGATTTCGTCGTGGCACTGCGGGGTGTGGAAGCCGGTAATCGCGGCGGTCAACGGTGTTTGCGCGGGCGGCGGTCTGCACCTGGTGGCCGACGCCGACATCGTGATCGCGGCCGAGCAGGCCTCGTTCGTCGACCCGCACGTGTCGCTCGGCCAGGCCGTCGCCTATGAGGCGATCACGCTGCTTCGCAAGTCCCCGATGGAGGCGATCACCCGAATGGCGTTGAGCGGCAAGGGCGAACGCATCTCGGCGCAACGCGCCTACGAGTTGGGCATTCTGTCCGAGGTGGTAGCCGCCGACCAGCTCCGCGCGGCGGCCGGGCGGCTCGCCGGCGCGATTGCCACGAATTCGCCGACCGCGATGCGCGCCACCAAGAAGGCGCTGTGGCGTTCCCTGGAAGTCGGGATGACGCAAGCCCGCCGGGAAGCCTCCGATGAGATCTGGCGGCTGCGCAATCACCCCGACCACAGCGAGGGCGCCAGGGCGTGGCACGAAAAGCGCCGGCCGCAGTGGCAGCCGCTGTCGGATGCGGCGGGGGTTTCATGACCTACCAGAGGCTGATCGTTGAGCGGCGCGGGCCGGTCGGCTGGATCATCAACGACCGGCCGGACCGCCTCAACGCCTACGACGTGGTGATGCGAGAGGAATTTCCCAAAGCGTGGGCGCAGTTGAACGCTGACCCCGACGTGCGGGTCATAGTGCACACCGGAAACGGTCGAGCCTTCCAGGTGGGCGCCGACGTCGCGGAGCTCGACGGCGAGGCCGTGCTGCAATTCCAGGAGACCATGCGCACACTGGACCTCAAGCTGACGGCGTGGCACTGCAACGTCGACAAGCCGGTCATCACCGCCGTCAACGGGGTGTGCGCCGGCGGCGGGCTGCACTGGGTGGCCGACGCCGACGTCGTCATCGCATCGTCGGACGCGAGCTTCGTCGACCCGCATGTGTCGATCGGTCAGGTCAGTGCGCTCGAGACCATCACGCTGATGCGTAAGATGCCCGCCGAGGCCGTGCTGCGCATGGCTCTGGTGGGCAGTTATGAACGGCTCAGCGCCCAGCGGGCATACGAGCTCGGCATGGTCAGCCAAATCGTCGACCCGCCCGAAAAGCTGCGCGAGGTCGCCCAGGAGCTCGGCGAAAAGATCGCCAGGAACTCGCCCGCGGCGATGCGCGCCACCAAGCGTGCGCTGTGGGGCGCACTCGAATACGGACTGACGGATGCGTGCGGCGTAGGTGCAAAGCACCTGACGTCGATGTGGGGACACCCCGACCAGAACGAGGGTCCGCTTGCCTTCGCGGACAAGCGAACTCCGAATTGGGCGCCGTTGGAGGCCGATTCGTGAGCCTGGTGGATCTACTGGACGGCCTGCCTGAAGTCGCGGTACATACGCTCGGCGCTGAGGTGTCGCGCGACGAGCTGGCCGCCAGCGCCGACCGGCTCGGGACGCTGCTCGCCGAACGCGGACTCACGACGGGACAAGTGGTCGCCGCGATGCTGCCCAACGACGCCACGACCATCGCGGCGCTGTTCGGCACGTGGTGCGCGGGCGGTGTGTACACGCCGCTGAATCCCAGGGCCGCCGATGCCGAGATCGTGACCCAGCTGGAGACGTTGCAGCCCGTTGCCGTCATCACTACTCCGGCACTTGCGCAACGGTTCTCGGCATTCCACGTGCCGGTCATGACCGGCGACGGGCTGGCATGGGCGATTGCCGCCTCGGCGAAGCATGCCGCCGATGCGCGGTCCTATGATGACGATGTTGCGCTGCTGCAGTTCACGTCGGGCACCACCGGCCCGCCGAAGCCGGTGCCGCTCCGGCACAGCACGGTGCTCGATCTGATCGATCGACTACTCGAGAAACTCCGTGGCGCAAACCCCGCTGGGGACAAGCCGAAACGGTCACCCATGCCGAATCTGGTGCCGTTGTCGTTGTCGCTGTGGGCCGGCATCTATCAGGTCTTGTTCGCATTCCGGGCCGGCTCGGGCGTGGTGCTGATGGACCGATTCTCCCCTAGTGACTTCGCCGCCCTCGTCCGGCGGCACCAACTGCGTTCCACCGTGCTGCCGCCTGCGGCGCTGACCATGGTGCTGCACGACGATGCGGTCACGGACCTTTCGCCGCTGAAGATCGTGCGGTCGATCACCGCTCCGCTGTCACCCGTCCAGGCGGGCCGATTCCGCGACAAATTCGGTGTGATCGTGCTGAACTCCTACGGGCAGACCGAACTCGGCGGCGAGGTGGTGGGCTGGTCGGCCGCCGACGCCCGCGACTGGGGTGAGACCAAACTCGGGTCTGTCGGCCGACCCTTGCCCGGGATCGACGTCACGATCGCCAACGACGAGGTGATGGTCCGCACGCCGACGACGGCCGCGCGCAAGATCGATGCGGCCTTCCTGGACCGGCTCACCGATGACGGTTGGTTCCACACTGGCGATCTCGGATGGTTCGATGACGACGGATTCCTGTGGCTTGACGGCCGGGTGTCGGACATGATCAACCGCGGTGGACTGAAGGTGTTTCCCGGAACCGTTGAGGACGTACTGGTCGCCGCCGACGGGGTGCGGGAAGCCGCCGTAGTAGGCGTCCCCGATGAGCGCCTCGGAGAGGTCCCCTGGGCATTCGTCGTCCGCGGCAATGAAACGGTGACCGAAGACGGGCTGGTGGCGTGGTGCCGAGAGCGCCTGACGCCGTATCGGGTTCCAGTGCGCATCGTGTTCGTCGAGCAGCTGCCGCGCAATGATGTCGGCAAAGTCGTCAAACGCGAGCTCGCCGCGATGGCCAACGTCTGAAAGTCTGCTGCCCCGGCCACATCCGCCGTTCGCCGCGCAGCTCCGATCGCTCCTGATAATCAGGATTCTCGTAATCGGGTAACGGTGATACCATCGGCCGTAAATGCTACTTTCCACAGCTGAATCGCCGGAGAGGGGAGTAAACGCCTGTGATCGAAGAGCTGGTCCGGATGGCGATCACCTGGGGAGCGATGTGCGGCCTGGTCGCCTTCTTCTATTGGATGCTGTCCAACATCGGCACGTTCTAAGCCCGACGAACTAAGACGCGCTCCTAGCCGAGGATCGCAACTCGTCGTGGGCAGGCGTCACCGGTTGGAAAAGATTAAGAGAGGACCCACCGCAGTGGACGATCAGGATCGCCGACGTAGACGCGGGCTCATCGTCTTCCAGGTCTGGATTTACGGCCTGCTCCTGACGATGTTCTTCATCCAGCTCTCGATGTTGCTGACCAGGGATTGGTAGGCCGATGAGATTGCCCTCTGTGATAGCGCACCGCGGGAACGGTGAATCCGACGCGCCTTCATCGACTCTGGACGAGCATCAACTTCGAAGTCGTCAGGCCCAACGACAAGCCGACCGTTGGCTGATAGTGGGCACGGCCCTAATGGGTACCTTGGTCCTCGGCGTCGTTGGACTCCCCATCTTCCTGCGCGGCTTGTTCCTTTTGCGCAATGCCCAACGCGGCGGCCTATCGGTGCGTCCGTTGATGGTCACGCTCATCGGCTACGTCATCATCTTGGACGCGGCCTTGAACAGCATCGGCTGGGCACTCGACCTGTTCGCAAACCACGCGCTGATCACCCGCACCGTTTTCACCGCATGGGGAAACCTGATGGATGCCGGTTATTTCTGGCACTACAACGAACTGTGGATCGGCGGTGCCAGTGCGCCAGGCGAGAAAGCTTGGGTTCTGGTCTGCGTGCTCATCGCCTTTCCGATGCGGATGGCCGCAGCGATCGGACTTCTCCAAATGAAGCGCTGGGGCCACCAGTGGACGATCGTCACTTGCTGGTTCGGCGTAATCGTGTGGACGGGCTACATCTTCAACATGACGTTGTACGCCGACGTCCGCTATGCGGCGGTCGGCTTTCCGGTGCTGGCCTGGTGGGCGTTCAACGTCTTTTACATCACACCGTTCCTCGCCATTCCCTACCTGCACACCGTGAATCGGGAGATCTTCTCCGACTAAGCCGATCCGAAAGGAACATCGTGCCTGAATCAACGCTGGACGAGAGCGCGTCAGCTGAGTCACTGCCTGCCGGTACGACACCGACGTGGGCACGGATGCACAACTGGCTCAAGCGAGGACTGTTCGTCTGCCTGTTCGGATTGGTGATCGAGGGATCGCTCACCGTACCGGTGATCGCCGTCTGGTACGGGTGGCCCACGCTGTCGCTGACCGAGATCTGCAGCGAATTACTCAAAGTGCGTTACTCGAACGACGCACTCGAGTGCACCCAGCCCTATCCCCTCGGCGGACCGCCGTTCGGCGGTGCGCCCGAAGCCGCGGGTCAGCACACCGCAAAAGACGACTGGGGCGTGCAGCCTCGCCCCCGGTACGACCGGATCGGCTTCCGCGAGCTCGTGAGGATTCACGATGAGCGAATTGCACGACAGGCCAAGGCATCGCCGACCGCGAAACAGTAGTTCGACGCGAAAATGACAGCTCCGCACGTCATCGGACGCAGCGATGCCATCTCATCGGCTATCGCGGCCAGCCTCAAATCGGTCGTACACGATCTCGACGAATCGACCCGGCCGCAATCCGGCGAGGTCGTCATCGTGCTCGGCGTTGATCCGGTGCTCGAGCCAACAAGTTTCAACACTTTGAACCCGACCGACTGGCACCGGTTTGCGGAGCAACCAATGCGACAAGTGCTCAGTGCGCTGCAGCGCTCATACGTTTCGATGCGCAACGCAGGAGGACGAATTGTTTTGGTATTGCCAACCATCGGGATGACGGGAGGGCCATACCTCGTCGCGTGCACCACTGCACTCGAGGGCATCCGCGCTATGACCAAGTCCGCCGCTCGTCAATGGGCGTCTCAAAACGTCATCGTCAACATGATTGCCGCCCCGCTTCATCTTTTCGCGCCCAACCTCAGTGCATCGGCCAACCACATAACTGCGCCTGCGATTGACGACAATGACAAGCTTGTCGAGTCGATAGTGGAGACGACACGATTCCTGCTCAAGCGTGAGGTCACGGGCCTGGTAGGCGAGACCGTCATCGTCGACGGCGGGGCGGTGATGCTGCCATGACGCTTGACGGTTACACCGTGTTGGTTACCGGAGCCGGCGCGGGTTTGGGCCGCGGCATAGCGCGCGCCCTCGCTCTTGACGGCGCGCACGTCTTTGTCGCCACCCGATCGGAAAACGGGCGCCTCGTCGCCGCCGACCTCGTCGAAAGTGGTTATCGGGCCAGCTGGGTCCGCTGCGATGTCACCGTCCCGCAGTCGGTCGTCGGTGCCGTCAACGCGGCGGTTAGTGACACCGGACGTCTGGATGCGTTGGTACACAACGCCACAAGCAACGCGTCCAGCCAGCCGCACCGGCTCGAAGATGTCGATGACGCATTGTGGCGGGACCACATCGGCGTGTCAGTGGCCGGTGCCTATCACTGCGCGAGCGCCGCCTTCGAGCCGCTCCGCGAACGGACAGGAACATTCTTGGTCATGACCTCGCCCGCCGGTATCGAGGGCAGCGCCACGCTACCGCTGTACGCCACGATGAAAGGAGCGCTGCGGGGCTTCGCCAAAAGCCTGGCTCGCGAATGGGGTCCGCACGGAATCACCGTCAACGTGATTTCGCCGCTTGCCTATTCACCCGCGATGACTGCGGCCATCGAAGCTGAACCCGCCATGGAGGAGCGGCTCGCGCGGCGAATCCCGCTGGGCCGCATCGGCGATCCGGAGAGCGACGTCGGTGCGGCGGTTACTTTCCTCGTAGGCCCACGCGCCCGTTACCTCACCGGTCAGACGATAGGGGTCGACGGCGGCCATTACACCAACCTGTAGGAGCCAGCGGCATGGAGATGGGACTCGTCCTTCCACACACTGGCCCCTTGGCATCACCGTCGTTCATCAGGGATTTCGCCCAGGAAGCCGAAGGACACGGGTTTTCCCGGCTCTGGGCCGTCGACCACCTGGTGTTGCCCTACCACGTCACTTCGCTGTACGTGCTCGGCCGGCAACCCACCCCGGTGGCCGACGGTTGGCTGTCGGACAACCTCGCGCCCAACTTCGAGATGATGACGACCCTGTCCTGGGTGGCGGGCCAGACCACCACGATCGGCCTGGGCACCTCGGTCGCTGTACTTCCGTTGCGCAATCCGATTGCCAATGCCAGGCAGCTCGCGACGCTGGACGCATTTTCCGGTGGTCGCTTGATCTACGGTGTCGGCGCCGGATGGTTGCGCGAGGAGGCCACGGCGATGGGTGTGCCCTGGGACCGCCGCGGTGCTCGCAGCGAGGAGCATGTTGCGCTGCTGCGCACACTTTGGTGCGCGAACGATCCCTATGTCGAATTCCACGGGCAGTTCTATGATTTCGCACCGATGGATCCGCGGCCGCAGCCCGCTCAGCGCCCTGTCCCGATCCTGGTGGGCGGGCACTCCGAGACGGCGCTCGACCGCGCGGCGCGGATCGGGGACGGGTGGATTTCCGCGCCGACGTCCTCGGGTCGGCTGGCCGAACTCATCTCGAAGCTGGAGCGTCTGGCGGAAGCACACGGCAGGCCGCTCGCGAGCTTGTACAAAGTCGCGGCTACCACGTATTCGGATAGCCGGTCGTTCTCAGAGTCATACGACGCCTGCCGTCGACTGGGTATCGATCATCTGCAAGTACTCTTACCCGACGACGAGCCGCACCTCATCATCAACCGCTTCGCGGAGATCGCGGCCGTGTCGAACGGGTGAATCGTAGCCTCCAGGCATCAGTCGGATCCGTTTCACCGGACCAATCATGCCTGCGAAGGAATCTTGCCGTCCGCGACGGTTTCGGACAGTATTGGTTCGAGAACGTCTACTCTCGATTTGTGATAGTGGCGTTGCCGATTGCCGTTCGCGCGGTATGCCATGCACATGGCGCAGGATCTGCGAGCAGCCTTTCGGCGATCTCGACTGCTTCGCGGAAAGGAACGACATGACCGAGCCCCGTGCGTTCGAGCTTTGGGACGCCGACAACCACATGTACGAGACGATCGACGCCTACACGCGCTATCTGCCGGAGAGATACTCCGAAGCATTGCAGTTCGTCGACGTCAACGGTCGCAAAAAGCTGCAGATCCTCGGCGTCATCACCGAGACCATTCCCAACCCCACCTACGAGGTGATTCCCACTCCCGGCGCGTGGGCCGACTACTACCGCGGGATAAACCCGGAGGGTAAGACGCTGCGGGAGCTTGCCGAGCCGATCCGCTGTCCCGACGAATTCCGGCGACCCGACCTGCGCCTGGCGTTGATGGACCGCCAGGGCATTGACGGCGCACTGATGTTCCCGACCACGGCGGGCATGCTCGAGGAACGGACCAAGGGTGACGCGGAACTCACCCATGCGGTTACCCACGCCTTCAACCGCTGGCTGCTTGACGACTGGACGTTCAACTTCAAGGACCGCATCTTCGCGGTTCCGGCGATCTCACTGAACGATCCTGCGAAGGGCGTCGCAGAACTCCAGTGGTGCCTGGAAAACGGGGCGAAGACGGTGCTGATCCGACCGGCGCCCGTACCGCGGGAAGACGGAACGTCCCGCTCGCCGGCGCTACCCGAGTTCGACGACTTCTGGCGGCTGATTGAGTCATCGGGTATCTCGGTCCAGATGCACAACTCCGACTCCGGTTACGACCGCTATCTCTCAGACTGGGAGGGCGGTAACGAGTTCCAGGGCTTCCAGCTGACGAAGTTTCGTGGCTTCATCTATGAGGAGAGCCGCCACATCTTCGACACGCTGGCGGCGTTTATCGCGCACGGAGTGTTCGAGCGGTTTCCGGGCCTGCGCATCGGCGTGGTCGAGAACGGCGGGTCTTGGGCGAATCGTCTGATGGATGCGTTCGACCGGGTGTACCGCAAGAAACCGCGCGAATTCAGCGAGCACCCGTGCGATGTGTTCCGCAGGCACGTGTGGGTGAACCCGTTCCACGAGGAGGACATGTCCCACCTCATCGACATTCTCGGTGCGGATCGGGTGATGTTCGGCTCGGACTACCCGCATCCCGAGGGGTTGGCGACGCCCGCGGACTTCGTCAAAGAGCTCGAAAACCTCCCGGCGACCACCGCAGCACGAGTCATGGGCGGCAACCTCAAGGAGCTGATCGGGGTCTAGACAAGATCCGTAATCAGGTGGGTCAACCACAATTCCGCTATGCGCCTTTTCGGTTTGGTCGGTGGTCTCGAGTCATCGGCTCCCGAACCGCGTCCTTAGTTCGGTCTTGAGCACCTTGCCGGTGAGGTTGCGGGGCAGCGCATCGACGATTTCGAGTCGTTCGGGCGTCTTGTGCTTGCTCAGCCCTCGGGCCTGGCAATGTTCGAACACCGAGGAGAGCGTCACCGCCGCGCCCGGACGCGCGACGACGACAGCGCACACCCGTTCCCCGGTGCGCTCATCGGGCACGCCGATGACCGCGACGTCGGCCACCGCAGGGTGGCTCGCCAACACGCCCTCGATCTCGAGTGCCGAGATGTTCTCCGCGTTGCGGATGATCGCATCCTTGATGCGCCCCGTGACGACGACGTTGCCCTCGTCGTCGATGCGTCCCAGATCGCCTGTGCGAAACCACCCCTCGGCGTCGAACGCTTGGGCATCCAAGGAGGCATCGACGTACCCGAGGAAGCATTGCGGGCCCTTGAGCCGCAGCTCCCCCTCCTCCCCGGGCATAACCTGCCGCTCGGATTCGTCGACCACTCGCACCGATACGCCTGGCACGGGCTTGCCCACGGTGTGGTCCAGCAGTTCCGGGGGGCCGTTTGGCGCTTGAGCAGTAGCGACCGGAAATTCGGTCAGGCCCCAGGAATTGGCCACACCGTCGACCGAAAAGACCTGCCGCACTTGATGGCCCAGCTCCGCGGTGATGGGCGCACCACCGCCGACGCAGCCACGCAGATCCGGATAGAGCGGTTCGTCGCCGTGCTTGGCCTGCGCCGCCATGAAGGCGACGAAAAACGGGGTGGCACTGCCCAACAATGTCGGGCGGTGCGCAGCGATGGCGAAGGGGGTCTCAACGGCATCGAACGCGTCGAACAGCACCAATCGCATGCCGGTGCGCAGGCCGGCAGCGAGCATGGCCGCTCCCCCGATGTGCGACACGGGAAAAGCGATCGGGTTGACGTCGCTACTGGAGGCGCCGACGATGCCGACGACGCTTGCCGAGCCGGCGATGACCGAGCGGTCGCAGTGTCGCGCGCCTTTCGGGGCCGCCGTGGTGCCCGACGAGTAGTAGATCCAGCGCGGGTCCTCAGCGGACTGCGGCGGTGGAGGCAGTGTCGCCGGATCACCTTCAGGCAGTCGAAGTGCACCGGCGATGGGTGCATCGTGGTCGATGACCACCACAGACATGGACTGGTCACGGTTGACCTTATGCGCGAGAGCGGTGTGGTCGAAATTGCGCCACACGCCGGGAACAATGATGACATCGGTTCCGAGTTGCGTTGTCATAAAACGCAGTTCACTCTCCCGCCATATCGGCAGAACTGGGTTTTGGACGGCACCAAGGCGCGCCAGCGCCACCATGACGACCATCGTCTCCAGCGTCGTCGGCAGTTGCCAGGACACCACCGTCCCCGCACCAATTCCCCTATGCGCCAGTGCCGCTGCACACGTCAGGGCGGATTCGCAAAGCTGTCCGCACGACAGGGTGCGCCCGTAGTCGTCGACGAGGACCACTCGATCCGGATGCTCCCGCGCCGCCGTTTCGACGAGGGACCAGTAGGTCTGCGCGGCTGGGAGTGCGGTCATCGGCTCGGCAAGCGCAGACGGCGCTTGGCCAAAATGTTGCGCATCATTTCCGAACTGCCACCGGATATCGTGTAGGCCCGAGACCACAGCCAGCATTCCCGCAAGCGTTGTCGGGCCTGTTCCACATCAGGCTTGGCAGCCCCCACGGCAACCGCCGACGCGGCCAGCTCAGCACCATAGGCCGCGATTCGGTGATATGTCTCGGCGAAGCTCAACTTCGCGATCGAGCCGTCGCCCGGTCGTTCCTCACCGGACGTCAGCCGCTCCACATGGTCGTCGATGAACGCCTTGGCCACCTCGGCCTCGACGGCCAACTCGGCCACCTGCTGACGGATATCGGCGGAGTCCAACGCCGGCACGCCGTCGATGAGCGCGTGGCGGGCCACGGTAACCAGATCATCGATCAAGAGTTCGAGCAAGATGACGTTGCCGCCGATGCCGAATCGTTCAAAGTCCAGGCCGGCCATGATGATCGACCAACCCTGGCCCGCCTCGCCGATCAGACTCTCCGCACCAAGCCTGACTCCGGTCAGGAAGACCTCATTGACCTCGATCGCGTCGCCGATCGTGCGGATCGGGCGAACTTCGACACCGTCCGCCGAGAGCGGCACGGTGAAGACCGACAGGCCGTGGTGGCGCGTCGACGCCGGGTCGGTGCGGATCAGGGCGAGGCCCATGTCGGCCCAGTGCCCGTCCGTGATCCAGGTCTTTTGCCCGTCGATGACCCAGCCGCCGTCGGCTTGTCGCACGCCGCGGCTGCGCACGGCAGCGATGTCGCTGCCCGCGTCGGGTTCGCTGAGCAGTTGGCACCAAACGTGCTCGCTGCGCCGGATCGGCGGCAGCAGCCTTCGCTTCTGTTCTTCGGATCCGAAGTGCAACAAGACGTGCGCGGCCAGGTTGACCTGGTCGACGGGCCGTGGCGCGCGGGCGCGCAGGATCTCCTCGCTGACGATGCGATCGTGCAGCGGGTGGTGGTCGTCGCGACCGCCGTACTCGGCCGGCCAGTCCGCACCGGCGAACCCGGCCTCGAACAGGCCGGCGAACCACGCGCGCAGCTGGGCCTCCTGCTCGGCGGTCTCGGGCGCCCGGTGACCTTCGCGCGCTTCGATCGCGGGCGCATGTTCGGCGATGTGTGCCCTGACCCGCTGCCTGAATTCGGCCAGCTGCGCATCTGTGGGCCGGTTCCCGACGACGCTTACCAACCCGACACCTCCGCCACGAGTGCCCGACTCGAGCGCGCCGTGCCGATCAGATGGCCGTTGGTGAAGACACGACGCAGCTCGTAATGCAGCGGATACTCCCAGGTGAAGCCGATGCCGCCGGACAGTTGCATGCATTCGTCGATGGCCGCGGTGGCGTTCGCAGCTACGAACGCGTGCGCCGCCGCCGTCAGCACGGTCGCCCGTTCGTCGGCTGACGCGATTGCCCGCGCCGCCCGCATGACGACGGCGCGCGCTTTGACCTCGAAGACAAGTAACTCGACGAGCCGGTGCTGAATCGCTTGAAAGCTCGCAATTGGCGCACCGAACGCGACGCGCTCCTTGAGGTAAGCGGTCAACCGTTCAAGGGTCATCGACACGGCTCCCACGGAATCGGCGGCAACCAGCAGCCGGGCCACGGCGACCAACTGGTCGGCCCGTTCGGGAGATCCGATCAAGGTGCCGGGCGCGTCCGTCACGTCGAAGCGCCATACCGTCCTGGTGACGTCCAGCAGGTCTGCGTCCAGCTCGAACCGGTCGCGATCCAGGTCACGCAGCAGGTGAATTCCGTTGCGTCCCAGCAGAAGGACGATGTCAACCGCATCGCCGCGGATGACCCGTGCGGTCTCGTCGAGGACGGCGAAGCCCGCGGCCACGGTGCCGTCGAGCAAGCCGGGCAGCAATTGTTCCCTGGCCTCCTTGGGTGCGCAGGCAAGCGCCGCTGCGCCCAGCGTGGTTCCGAACCACGTCGACGCGTCCTGCGCTCGCCCGAGTTCCTCGGCCACGACGCACGCCTCGACCGGACGCCAGCCCGTGCCGCCCATGGCCTCGTCGACGAGCAGCCCCGTCCAGTCCATCGCCGCAAGGTCCTTGACCGTTTCCCTCTCCCCGCGCTCGGCCAAGAACTGGCGCGCCGACGCTCTCAACAGGTCGAGCTCGACGGCGGATGAGTCCGGGTCTGTCATGCCGTTGTTAGCTGCGGGAGAGCAGCTGGTCGGCGTTGTCGCGCATGATCCGCCGCTTGGTGGCGTCGTCGAGCGGATCGAGTAGCTTGGCGAACTCGGCCGGCACGGCCAGGCCTTCCGCGTGCGGGTAATCCGAGCCCATCACCAGGCAGTCGTCGTAACCCAGGCCCGCGACGATCGCCGGGATGTCGTCCTCGGGGTACGGCACGACGCGAACATGGCGGCGGAAGATTGCCGAGGGCCGCTCCGTGAGCTTTCCGCCGATCCACGGGCCGTTGCGGCCCATGCCGCGACTCTTGTCCATGTGCCGGACGAAGAACGGCACCCATTCCGCCCCGTGCTCGGCGACCAGGACGTTCAGGCCCGGGAAGCGACCGAACAGGTTGTCGAAGATGAGCGCGGACAACGTCTCCTCGATCGGGCGCTGCCCATAGATGTTCATCCACTGCCACGCCGACATGTGCCACGAGGCCGGGTCGCGGTTCTGTCCCCACGCGGGCGAGATCGCATCGAAGTACCAGAACGGCATGATGTGGAACACCAGGACGCAGCCGGCCTCCTGCAGGCGTGCATAAACGGGGTCGAAGTACGGGTCGCCGGGCGACCGGCCATAGGCCGGCCCGGTCGGCAGTAGCACGAACTTCGCCCCCTGCGCGATGATCGCCTCGGTCTCTGCGATCGCAGAATCCAAGTCGCGCAACGACATTAGCGCTGTGGCGTAGATTTTGTCTTCGTAGTTGAAGCTCCACTCCTCATCGAACCAACGGTTGAACGAGCGGAGATTCGCATACAGTGCCGCTGTGTCGTCGACATAGTGCTCGGCGGCCAGCGCCATGCCGCTTGGATAGATGACCATGCGCTCGATGTTCTGGTCCGCCATGACGGCCAGGCGCGCCGCACGCTCGATGAATTCCGGTTGCATGGGCTGCGGCTCGTAGGACTCCTCGGGGTTGCCCGATCCCATCTGCTTGAGCATCTCCTTGAGCGAGCCGGGCCGGTAAGCGACGTCGAGACCCAGACCACCCTCGCTGTTGAAGGTGGCGACGCGATGCCCGGCAAGGATCACCTCGACGCCGTCCGCCCCGCGCACAGTGGTGATCGCCCGGTCCCTGAACTTCTCCGGCAGATAACGGGTGAACGCGTCCCGCGTCTCGTAGCAGTGGGTGTCGCAGTCAAAGATGCCGTAATCGAGTTTGGTCGTCACCGCGTTGCTCCTTAAGCGAGAATGTAAATTCTCTATTTCCAGAAAACATACTATCCTGATGCGGCAATGGCTATCCCGGGCTGGATGGCCGAGGCGCCTGAGCAGCACGCGGCGCCGGCTCGGCCGCGACGGCACAGAGGAGACATGGCACCTTCACAATCGCTGGCGGACAACAGGATCGGGCAGGCGGCGCTGAGCTCGAGGATTCGCCCCGATTTCGCGACACGACCGAGTCCGGGGGCCGCGCGTGCCCACGAGTGAGGCCGACGAGATCCGCGGCGTGGTACGCGACTACCTGACTGCCACATCTCCCAGCGAGACCGTGCGCAAGCTGATGGCGACCGACACCGGCCACGACGAGGCGTCGTGGCGTCAGATGGCCAGCGAGCTAGGCCTGCACGGCATCGGTGTTCCCGAGCAGTGGGGCGGCGCGGGTGCCGGCATGGCCGAACTCGCCGTGGTCTTCGAGGAAATGGGGCGCGCGCTGCTTTGCTCCCCGTTCTTCGCCACCGTGGCTCTGGCGACACAGGCCATTCTCGCCAGCGGCGACGAGGCGGCGGCCGAAGAGTTCGTCCCCGGGCTCGTTGACGGCTCTGCCACCGCGACGCTGATCCTCAACGGCCAACTCGACGCCTGGGACCCCGCCGCCGTGACATTGCGGGCCGAGCGCCACGGTGCCGCGTACCGGATCCACGGGGAGGCACCGCTCGTGATCGATGGTCATACCGCGGACGTCATCCTCGTCGCGGCCAGCACCGACGCCGGCATCTCGCTGCTGGCGATCCGCGCCGGCGCAGAGGCGGTCCGCCGCACACCACTGGCCGGCCTCGACCGCACCCGCAAGGTGGCCCACCTGGGGTTCGACGGGGCACCAGCGGGGTTGATCGGAGCGGACGGCGCGGCCGCGGGGTTTCTGGCGCGTGCCGCGGACCTCGCCGTCGTGGCGCTGGCCGCCGAACAGGTCGGCGCCGCCCAGCGCTGCCTCGACATGGCCGTCGACTACGCCAAGAACCGGATTCAGTTCGGCCGGCCGATCGGCAGCTTCCAGGCGATCAAGCATCGGTGCGCCGACATGCTGGTCCAGGTCGAAGGTGCTCGTTCGGCCGAGGAACATGCGGCGGACGCGGCTGGCACCGATGACCTGCCGACAGCGGCGTCCGTCGCGAAAATGGTCTGTTCGGAAGCCTTCCTGCAGGTTGCGCTCGACAACATGCGCATCCACGGCGGCATCGGGTTCACCTGGGAACACGATGCCCACCTGTTCGTACGGCGCGCCAAAGCCAGCCAATTGATGTTCGGCGACCCCGACTACCACGCTCAACGCCTGGCCACACTCGTCTCCGGAATGAAAGGACCCTCGTGACAGTTTGCTTCTCTCTCGAACTGCCCACCCAACGCGTCGAGGCGGTCGACGAGTTCGTGACCGCGGACGCGATCGCCGATATCGCACGTGTGGCCGAGGCAAGCGGATTCGCGGCGGTCCACGTGACCGATCACCCCGCGCCGGACGCGAAATGGCTCGACCACGGCGGACATCACGCCCTTGATCCGTTCGTCGCCTTGGCCTTCGCGGCGGCCGCAACCACCGACGTCAAGTTGCTGACCAATGTCTACATCGCCGCGTACCGCAACCCGTTCCTGGGTGCGAAGTCGATCCAAAGCCTCGCCGCACTGTCGAAGGGGCGGCTCATCCTCGGGACCGCCGCGGGATACCTGAAGCCCGAATTCAGGGCCCTCGGAATCGATTTCGAAAACCGTGGCGCTCTGCTCGACGAGGCGCTCGACGTCCTCGACAAGGTACTCACCGGTGAAGACATTGCCTACGAAGGTACGTCGTTCGCCGCACGAGGGGTCCGGCTGCGCCCACTGCCCGCCACTCCGCCAGCGGTGTGGGTCGGCGGCAACAGCAAGCCTGCGGTCCGCCGAGCGGTGTCTCGCGCTCAGGGGTGGGCGCCGTTCAATACCTTCGGCTACGCCGCGGCGTCGCGCACGGCGGAGATCTCGACGATCGACGAGTTGGAGCTCGCCATCGACTGGGCCAAGCAATACGCGGCCGAAATCGGCCGCACGGAACCGCTGGACATCTGCTTCTCCGCCGGAAACCTGTTGGACGACAACAGGTCAAACGACGAGCGTCACGCGACCATCGCGCGACTGGAGGCGGCGGGGGTCACCTGGCTGACCATCGCACCGGCGGGCGCCGACCGCGCCGAGGTCATCGACCGGTCCCGGGCCTTCGCCAAGGAATTCATCGCCGCCTGATTGGCCTCATGCCATCAGGCTGCCGGCCGCGAATGCATCCACGTTGATGCGGCGATGCGCGAACAACCAGCGGCCGCTCACGGGGACCAGCACGTCGCGGTAACGGCCCCAATGGTCAAGGCCGATGTCAGTGTGGACGGCGAAGTAACTGCTGACCTCGACGCGGTCGCGAGCGACCGCACCGAAGCGGATGCTGGAAACGTGGTGCCGGACGTGCGTCGGTGCTCGCCGCCCCGAGCTCGAAGGCTGGGTTACCGCGGCGCTCAAACCGGCCTCGATTTCTGCGGGTCCCGTGAGCGGTTGCGCGCCTCCGGTGAACTCCAAGATGCCGTCGTCGCTGAAGCAGTCCGCCAACGCCCGCAGATCGAATCGGTCCGTGGCCGCGGTGTAGTCGGCCAGGGTCTGGCGTACCGACTCCCGCACCTCGAGCTCCCACGCCTGCATCGGGCCTCCTCGTGGAAATTGAATCGTCACACACGATAACGTGTATTCTCATGCCGCAACCAACGCTGACGGAACTGCTCACTCCGGATACCACCGCCCTCGTGACCCAGGAGTGTCAGGGCGGCGTTATAGGGCCGCAGGCCGGCCTTCCCCTGCTCGCCGAAGAGGCCCGCCGCGAAGCCATCCCCAACATCGCGAAGCTGCTCGACGCCGCCAGGGCGGCCGGTGTGACGGTCGTGCATTGCCTGATACAGCGGCGCGCCGACGGTCGTGGCTCGAATACGAACGGCCGATTGTTCGCGGCGGGGAAATCCTTCACCGTCGACCTCACGCCCGGCAGCGCGGGTGCCTCCGTACTCCCGGAATTGGGCCCGCTCGACTCCGACCTCGTCCTCACTCGCATCCACGGCGTCGGCCCGATGTGCGGCACCGATCTGGACTCGGTGCTGCGCAATCTAGGGATAAAAACCATTGTCGGAGTGGGTGTGTCAGTTAATATCGCCATCACCAACTTCGTCATGGATGCGGTAAACCGTGGCTATCAGTTCGTCCTACCGCGTGATGCGGTCAGTGGGTACCCGCGGGAGTATGCCGATTTGATCATCGACAACACCCTGTCCCTGCTCGCCACGGTGACCCCGTCAAGTGCGGTTATCGACGTGTGGAATGCAGCGGTTTGACCTGTCGCTCGCGCCACACGATGTGGATGTTGTGCAGCAATAGTGATAACGTCGTTCTCGATTAGCGTAAATGCTCATATTCGCTGCTCAGGAGGAAGTCCCATGTCTCGCCGTTCATTGCCGTACCCGGTTTTCGACATCGACAACCACATGTACGAGACGACGGACGCGCTCACCAAGTACCTCCCGAAGGAGCACCGCGGAAAGGTCGGCTACGTCGAGGTCAACGGCAGGCCCAAACTGGTTGTCAAGGACCACATCAGCCACATGATCCCCAACCCGACGTTCGCGCGTGTTGCCAGGCCTGGGAGCGCCGAGGACTACTTCCTGGGCAACAATCCCGAAGGCCTCAACTTCCGCGAGTTCGTCGGCGAGGCAATGGATGTCATCCCCGCATACCAGGCGCCCGCACCCCGACTGGAGCTGATGGATGAGCTGGGCCTGGACCAGTGCGTGATGTACCCGACCCTCGCCAGCCTCATCGAGGAGCGCACCACCGACGACGTCATCCTCACCCACGCGATCATCCACGCGCTCAACGAGTGGATGCATGAACACTGGACGTTCAACTACCACGAGCGGATCTTCCCGACCCCCGTCATCTGCCTGCCGATCGTGGACGAAGCCATCAGAGAATTTCACTGGTGCCTCGAGCGCGGTATGAAGACATTCCTGGTCCGGCCGGCACCGGTGCCCAGCCGCTTCGGCGGTTCGCGGTCCATGGGCCTGCCCGAGTTCGACCCGTTCTGGGAAGAGGTCGTCAACGCCGGCATGCCGGTCACCATGCACGCCTCGGACAGCGGCTACCAGAAACACCTCATGGAGTGGGAGGGCGGCGACGAGTACCTGTCCTTCAAACCGAGTGCCCTCCGGGAGGTCGTGATGGGGCACCGGGCCATTGAGGACACTTTGGCAGCGATGATCTGCCACGGCGCGCTCTCACGGTTCCCGGACCTGAAGATCCTGTGCGTGGAGAACGGGAGCGGCTGGGTGCGCAACCTGCTCGAGCAACTCAACACCGCATACAAGATCATGCCCAAGGAATTCGACGAGCATCCCGTCGAGGTATTCAAACGCAACATCTACATCCACCCGTTCCTCGAAGACGACGTCAAGGGAATCGTCGAGATTATGGGCGAGGACCACGTGATGTTCGGTTCCGATTTCCCGCACCCGGAGGGCATCGGCGACCCGCTGAGCTTTGTCGACCGGCTGGACGGCCTCTCGGACGACGTCAAAGCAAAGATTATGGGCGGCAACGCGATTGAGCAATTGGGGCTCAAGGTTCCGGCATGACCCAGGCGCCCACGTCTCCGAAGGAGTACGACGGGATCGCCGATTTCGAGGCGCATGTCGGCGAGCACCTCGGCTACAGCGACTGGCTTCGGGTCACCCAAAAGGAGATCGATCTGTTCGCCGAGGCGACCGGTGACCATCAGTGGATTCACGTCGACCCCGAGAAAGCGGCGGCCGGTCCCTACGGCAAGACCATCGCACACGGTTACTTGACACTGTCGCTGGTGCCCGTTCTCGTAAAACAGATCTACCGGGTGACCGGGCTGTCGATGCAGGTGAACTACGGCTCCGACAAGCTCCGGTTCCCCGCGCCGGTACCGGTCGACTCCCGCATCCGGGCCGGAGCCGAGCTACTCAAGGTCGAGCGCAGCGACCGCGGGGGGCGGGCCACGGTTCGTGTCACCGTCGAGGTCGAGGGAAACGACCGACCGGCTTGCGTCGTCGACACGATCGCAGCGATGGTTGACGACGGCTAGGCGTTGAGCAGGCGTTGCCCGATCACTTGTTGATCGCGCAGCGCGGCGATCTCCGCGTCGGAAAGTCCAAGTGCCCCCAGCACCTCGGTGTTGTGCTGCCCCAGCGTCGGAGCTGCGGTCCTGTGATGGTGTGCCGGACCCGGCGAAATCTGAAATGGCCAGCCCGGAAACCTCTGTCGACCAGTAATCGGGTGAACCAGATCCTGATAGTAACCACGCGCATCGAGCTGCTCGACCCCATACATCTCGTCGGCTGCAAGTAATCGCGCCGCTGGGACGCCATGCCGGACAAGCGTCGCCACCAGCTCCTCGGCGGGTTGCGTGCACGTCCAACTCGCGACAATCTCGTCGAACTGGTCATGATTATGCCGGCGAGCTTCTGCCGTCACGAATTTCGGGTCGCCTCGCAGATCAGCCCGGCCAAGGGCGCCCAGCATTGCAACCCAATCGGCGTCATGACGCACCGACAGCGCGATCCACTCGCCAGCGATACTGGTCGGATAGACACCCTGGGCGTATTCGCGGTGGCGGTTTCCCTCTCGTGGTCGCACCGCGCCCGTCAGCGAGTACTCGATCACAGGCTCGGCGGTCACTGCCGCGCCTACCTCGATCTGCGCGACCTCGATGAGCTGGCCCTCACCGGTGGACCGCCTGTGCTCGAGCGCGGCCAGCAGCGCCACGCCCGCGTGTACACCGGCGATCGGATCGGCGGGCCCCTGCAGATTGCACGGCGGGCCGTCTGGGTAACCGGTCATGGCCGACATACCGGACACCTGTTCGATGTTTAGCGCCCAGCCCACATAGTCTCGCCACGGCCCCTCCAGCCCGAATCCGGGCATCCGCACCATAATCAGTGCAGGATTGATCTTCGCGAGCGAGTCGTAATCGAGTCCGAACTGCTCAACGACGCGCGGGGAGAAGTTCTCCACCACCACATCGGCTTCTGCGGCCAGCCGCAGAGCCAACTCGCGGCCGGCGGTCGAAGTGAGGTCAAGGGTGATGTCGCGTTTGTTGAGATTGGTTCCCTGCCAAAGCGGTCCGCGCTCATACCAGTCGTCCCCCTCACGGAGTAGAGAGCCGGAGTAGCGGTGGCCGTCGGGGCGCTGAATGGATTCGACCTTGATCACGTCAGCCCCGAACGCGCCGAGGTAGCACGTCAGATATGCCCCCGCCCAGAAGGTGCTCAAGTCGAACACCTTCAATCCGGCGAAGGGTAAGACGTCCGGCGTCCTCTCGACGCCGCTGTCTCGGTGACGCGCACCGCGCTCGCTCCAGGCCGCCTGCGAGTCTTTTCCGCGGACCGGGGCAGGAAGTGGCGAAGGAACCGGCGTCTTCGAAAACCGAAACGGGGCTCCGGGTCTGGTGAATCGCCATGCGTCAGCCACCACCTCGACGAAAAATCCTCGCTCGGCGTACTGCGGACAGTCCAGTACGGTATCGCCTTCGGTGACCGGCGCCGCGGGTATCCGCATGGCCTGACTCAGGTCGACCAGGTCGGCAACGGTCATCGCATCGAAAAACGGCTGCGCCTTGGCGAAAAACTCATCGCGCTCGGGCCCGCCGAGCATGATCGCAATCTGGTGCTCGCCGAACTCGGGTAACCCGACCATGGCGCACACGTCGAGCCAGTGCTGGCCGGTCAGGCAGTTGATTCCGATCCAGCCATCCGCGGCACGCACGATACCCAACATCGGTGCCGCCTTCGAATTAGTCGGCAAACCAAGGCTTTTCAGGCGGGCTGCCATCAGCATGGGATAGGGCAGCGTCGACAGGAGTGTCTCCAACATCGAGACGTCCACCTCGACCGGCCGGTTCGTTCCGGCCTCGGCGATCCGCAGCGCCGTCAGCGCCCCTAAGGCCGCATACCCGCCGGCTATGTACTCCGGAATCCGTGCACCGGCCTGCACCGGCGCCCTCCCGGGGTCGCGCGCATTGACCCAGCCCCCAGCCGCCTGCAGGGTCAATGGAGTCGTCACCCGGTCACGCAGCGGCCCGTCCTGACCGAAGCTCGATATCCTGACCACGACGAGCTCCGGGTTGATCCGGCCAAGAGCGTCCACGTCCAGACCCCAGTCCCGACGCTCGGGCGCGCCGGCGTCCAGGTCTTCGATAAACACATCCGCCTGGGCGATGAGCTCGTGAAGGTCCGCGAGCTCGCTATCACGTGCCAAGTTGACTGTGGCGCCGGACTTTCCGGCGTTGAGATACGCGAAAAGCCCGCTTCGTTCCGGATCAGGATCGGCCGACGGAAACGGACCCCACAGGCGCAACGGGTCACCCGATGGGGGCTCGACCTTGCAGACGTCGGCGCCAAGGTCGACGAGCAACTTGGCGCAGTACGGACCCGCAATGTCGGAGGCCAGCTCAACAACACGCAAACCCGCAAGGGGCCCGTTCACGCGGGCACTCCGATGGCCTTGGGCTCCATATAAGCCCGCAATCCCATCACACCACCCTCCCGGCCGATTCCACTCTGGTTGAAGCCGCCGAACGGCGCATCGCCGGGAATCGTCCCGTTGATCGAGACCTGCCCGGTCCTGATCCGGCGGGCGATCGCCACCGCGCGGTCGACGTCGCTTCCCCACACCGCGCCCCCGAGCCCGTACGCCGAATTGTTGGCGATGGCCACCGCGTCATCGTCGTCGCGATACCGCAACACAGTCAGCACGGGACCGAACACTTCCTCTTGCGCGATATACGAATCAGGCGAGGTGTCTGTCAGTATCGTTGGCTCGAAATAGAATCCATGGCTCAGATCCTTCGGGCGGCCTCCCCCGGCGACTACGGTAGCGCCATCGGCTTCGGCGCGTTCGACGAATCCCCCGACCCGGTCTCGATGCTCACGGCTGATTAGCGGGCCCATCGTTACCGCCGGGTCGGTGGGATCGCCGATCACCACCCCGCGAGCCAGCTGCGCAAGTCGATCCACTACTTCGTCGTGGAGCGCATCGGGCAACAGCAGCCTGCTGTTGAGGATGCAGGCCTGACCGGCATGCATCGTGCATCCTTCGAACAACAGCCGCTCCAACAATTCGTCGGTGACCTCGACGTCAGGCAATAGGACGGTCGCGGACTTGCCACCGCATTCCAGCAGAACGCGTTTCATCGTGGTCGCGGCACCGGCCATCACGTCACGGCCGACGGCCGAGCTGCCGGTGAAGCTGACCATATTGACCCTGGGATCCAGGGTCAGGCTCCTGCTGGCCTCGACGCTGGTCGGGGTAACCACGTTGACGACACCGGCGGGGATATCGGTTTGCTCCTCGACGATACGAGCCAGCGCGAGCCCGGCCAGGGGCGTCAACGGCGATGGCTTGAGCACGAGCGTATTTCCCGCCGCCAGCGCCGCACCCAGCTTCATCACGTTAATAGTGTGGGGGAAATTCCACGGGGTCATGGCGGCCACCACACCAAGCGGTTCGTAGCGCAACAGCGTGGTGCCCGCAGCGCCCCACGCGTCCATCGGTTCCTCGGCGGGCTCCATCGCGAGCTCGGCAGCGTGACCGACCATGAATGCCGGTCCTTCGACGTGGATCAAGCGCTCGTTTGCCGAACAACCCCACTCGGCCTGTGCGAGGGCGTAGAACTCCTCGCTGTTGGCCAGCAGCGCATCGCTGAGCTGTTGCAGGCATCTGGCTCGGTCCGCCGGCTCCGCCGCCGGCCAGGGACCCGAATCGAATGCGGCCCTGGCCGCTGCTACCGCCTGTTGGACCTGCGCAACGCTGGCGTCCGGCGCGCTACCGATCACCGTCTCGGTCGCGGGGTTGACGACGTCGTAGCGCCCGCTGTCCGGATCGACCCATCGGCCGTCGATGTAATGCCCGTAGGAGTCCCGGAGAGACCGTGAGCCAGCCATCATCTGCCTGCCTTCCTGACTGCTTGATCGCGGCACGGCCCGGTGACGCGGCCACAACATACACTCTCTGACTGTGTGTACACGGCACCGAAGAAGCCGTCAACGGCAATCAACCTTTATTTAAGCCAAATAGCCGGTATTTGACAGACAAGTCGGCTCTACTGTAGACACCTTGGAAACGGACATTCTTTCTTTATCTGTCCGAACAGCTCTCAACGTCGAGGAAGGCCTACGGTGCCCACGACTACGGTTCCTTTGCACTCACCGGACTTCTACGCCGGCGATCCCTACCCGATCTACCGGGAACTTCGCAACACCACGCCCGTCGTCTGGAACGACGTCACGAACTTCTGGGCGCTGTTGAAGTACGAGGACATCCGCTACGTCTCCAGCCAGCCGTTGACCTTCACCTCGACGAAGGGCATCTCGATCCCGGATCCGGCCCAGCCCGAACCCGTTCAGGAGGGAAACCTGATCTTCACCGATCCGCCGCGTCACCGGCAGCTTCGCAAGCTCATCAACTCCGGCTTCACCCGCCGCCAGGTGCAGTTGCTGGAACCTAAGGTGCGGGAGATCGTGCGCGGCATCGTGGACAATATCGACCCGACGAAGACCCAGCAGTTCGCCGAGGACATCGCGTCGCCCCTCCCGACCCGCATGATCGCGGAGATGTTGGGCGCCCCGACCGAGGATTGGGAAAAGTTCCGGACGTGGTCCGACGCGGCGGTGGGAACCGCCGATCCGGATATCGAGATGGATCACCTCGTTGCACTCGGCGAGCTGTACGAGTACTTCACCAAGCTCATCGCAGCTCGCCGTTCCGGCGAGGTGAGTGGGCAGGACGACTTGCTGAGCATCTTGGCTGCGGCCGAGGTCGACGGCGAACAACTCAGCGATGCGGACCTGCTGAACTTCTCGTTTCTGTTGCTGGTCGCAGGCAACGAGACCACCCGCAACCTCATTGCACTGGGCACGTTGGCGTTGATCGACCATCCCGATCAGTTCGCCCTACTGCGATCGGACCCCGCGCTGCTGCCGTGCGCCATCGAGGAGATGCTGCGATTCACCAGCCCGGTCACCCACATGGCGCGCTGCGCCACCCAGGACGTGGAGATCCGCGGCCAACGGATCAAGGCCGGCGACACCGTCGTCATGCTCTACGGCGCCGCCAACCGCGACGAAGAGATCTTCGGCCCCACCTCCGAAGATTTCGACATCACGCGTAACCCCAACCCGCACATCGCGTTCGGTGCCGGTGAGCACGCTTGTCTCGGTGCACAGCTGGCGCGGCTGGAGGCCCGGGTGTTCTTCGAGGTCCTCCTGGGGACGTATCCGACGATCGAACTCACCGGAGACGTGACGAGACTGCGCGCCACCATGACGCCTGGCGTCAAGAGCATGCCGGTACGACTAGGGACGAGCAGCTGATGGATTTCGACTACACCCCCGAACAGGAACAGCTCCGCAAGGACTACCGGACCCGGCTCGAGGCGGTCATGACCCCCGAGCGTCGCGCCGCTGTTGCCGACCTGCTCGAGGGAGGCCCCGCGATCGCCGAGTGCCGGCGCGCGCTCGGCGAAGCCGGCCTGCTCGGCGTCGCCTGGCCCGTCGAATACGGCGGCGGCGGGCTGACAGCGCTGGAGCAATACATTTTCTCGGAAGAGGCGCGCCGGGTCAACGCGCCGCTGCCGATGATCACCCTGAACACGGTCGGCCCCACACTCATTCAGTACGGAACCGAGGAGCAGAAGACCAAGTTCCTCCCCGCAATTCTCAAGGGAACTGTTGACTTCGCGATCGGCTACTCGGAGCCGGGTGCGGGAAGCGATCTCGCGTCGCTGCGCACCACGGCAGTTCGTGACGGCGACGAGTTCGTGATCAACGGCTCGAAGATGTTCACCAGCGGCGCCGAGTTCGCCGACTACATCTGGTTGGCTGCCCGCACCGATCCAAACGCCAAGAAACACAAGGGCATCACGCTTTTCATCGTGCCGACCGACTCGCCCGGGTTCTCCTGGAAGCCGCTGCACACGATGCCGGGAGTGTCCACCTACTACACGTTCTACGACGACGTCCGGGTACCCGAAAGTGCGATCGTTCTCGGCGAAAACCAGGGCTGGACGCTCGTGACAAACCAGCTCAACCTGGAACGCGCCGCCTTGGGCAACCTCGGCGCGCTGGAGCCGTTGTTCACGAAGACCCTCAAATGGGCCTCGACGACGCAGCTCGACGACGGGTTTGTCATCGACAAGCCGTGGGTGCAGCAGGCGCTCGCGCGGGTGGAAGCGCAAGTCGCCGCCTACCGACTGCTGAACCTGCGGGTCAACTCGACAATGAGCTCCGGGGCGCTTGGCATGGGTGAGGCTTCCGCGGCAAAGGTTTTCGGCACCGAACTCACCCAACAGGTAGCACGCGAACTCCTCGAAATCGTCGGGCAGGCCGGTGTGCGTAAGGACTCGGCGGCTCCCCTCAAGGGCGAGCTGGAGAGCGCATATCGGATGGCGGTCATCAACACATTCGGCGGTGGAGCCAACGAGCTTCAACGCGACATCATCGCCATGGCCGGTCTCGGGATGCCCCGCGCACCCCGCGACATGCGGGCCAGCGCATCCTAGAAAGAAGGTGCTTAGCCGTGACTGAGACAACGAAGGACCCACTGCGCGAGCGCCTCGATGCGCTCATTGGCCAACCGATCAGTTCCGGACAGCCGGTCAAGGCGCCAGACCCCGTGAACGCCGCCATGATTCGGCACTGGGCGTACGCGTTGGACGACCTGAACCCCGCATATCTGGATCCGGAGTTCGCCGCCTCCTCCCGCCACGGCGGCCTCGTCTCCCCTCCGGTGATGCTGCAGTCGTGGACCATGGCGCCACCCAAGCTTGTCGGCATCCATGAGCGAGGCGGAGTCCCGGTCGAGCTCAAGGAAAATCCGCTACAGTTCCTCGCCGATGCCGGCTACACGGGCACGGTCGCCACAAATTCCGAGTTCGAGATCGAGCGATACCCGCGCGTCGGTGACGACATCACGGCCGAAACTGTCTTCGAGACCATCTCCGACGAGAAAAAGACGGCGATGGGCAACGGCTACTTCGTCACCTGGATCACCACCTACCGCGATCAGAACGGTGAAGTGATCGGCCGCCAGCGGTTCCGCACCTTGCGATTCAAGACGGGTGGGTCCCCCGCCGGAACGGCCGGGGACTGATGGCCAACAGACTTGCTCCATCGATCAGCCCGGACACCGAGTTCTTCTGGTCGGGCCTGAAAGAACACAAGCTGCTGATCCAGCAATGCGCGGACTGCAAGACGTTGCGGGTGCCGCCTCGGCCGATGTGCGGACACTGTCAGTCCCTGAACTGGGGTTCCGTCGAATCGACCGGGCGTGGCGTTGTTTACAGCTTCATAATGCCGAAATATCCGCCGCTGCCCTTCCTCCAATACCCCTATGTGGTGGCATTGATCGAACTCGACGAAGGCGTGCGCATCGTCTCGAACCTCTGCGACATCGAGCCCGAGGCGATCGAGGTGGGGCTCCCCGTCGAGGTCTTCTACGAAAAGTTCGAAGCAATCCCGAGCGGCGATGAGCTGGTTCTGCACCAGTTCCGGCCGGTGCGCTGACCAACGAGAAATAAGGGCGAGCATGGACTTTTCCTTCACCGAAGAACAAGAGACCGTCGGCAAGGTGGCGCGTCAGCTCTTCGAGCACCGCGCCACCCCCGAACGTCTCACGGAACTGGAATCAGGCGAGGTTCGCTTCGACGAAGCGCTGTGGCGCGAGTTGGCATCCTCGGACCTGCTGGGTATCGCGCTGCCCGAGTCCGTCGGCGGCAGTGGCGGAGGCTTCCTCGAGCTCGGCGTGCTGCTCGCCGAGGTCGGCTGGAGCGTTGCGCCGGTCCCCGTCTACGCGACCCTCATGCTCGGCGCGGATACTATTGCGCGGCACGGTGATTCGGTAATTCAGCAGCTCTACTTGCCAAAAGTCGTGGACGGCAGTGCGATTCTGACCGCCGGACTTGCCGAGCCGGGCAACTCGGATCCGACCACGCCGCGCACCACCGCACGCGCCGATGGGGACATCTGGATCCTGGACGGCAGCAAGGAGCTGGTGCCCGCAGCGCAGCTCGCCGACGCCATAGTGGTTTCGGCGCTCGCCGCCGACGGACCCGGGCTATTCATCATCGAGGCGGCGACAGCCGGGGTGAGCGTCACGCCGGCGACCACCACCAACGGGGAGCCCTACGCGGACGTCGAGCTCACCGGCGCCGTCGGACACCGACTCAACAACACCCGCGGGGCGGACGCGGTCGGTTCGCTGTACACCAGGGCGCTCGTCGGGCTGTGCGCAATGCAGGTCGGCGTGGCCGAACGAGCGCTGAAGTTCGCCGCTTCCTACACCAGCGAACGCGAGCAATTCGGCAGGCCGATCGGCTCATTCCAGGCGGTGCAGCAACGGCTGGCCGATGCCTTCATCGACGTCGAGGCGATCCGCTGGACCACCTGGCACGCGGCCTGGCTGATCGATGAGGGCCGGCCCGCGAGCCGCGAAGCGGCGATCGCCAAGTTCTGGGCCGCCGAGGCCGGTGCTCGGGTTGTCGCATCGGCCCAGCAAGTACATGGCGGGATGGGCATCGACATCACCTACCCGCTCCACCGCTATTTTCTGTGGGCCAAGCAAATCGAGCTTTCGCTCGGCTCTGCCTCCCAACAACTCGCCCGCCTCGGCGCCGCATACCCGGAAGGAAGCAAATGACCTCCACCGTCGACCGCACCACCACACGGGCGTGGAACTCCATCAATGTGGGCGACGAAGTCACCCCGATGGACGTACCGGTGACCACCACGCTGATCGTCGCTGGCGCCATCGCATCCCGTGACTACATGCCGGTACACCACGACCGTGACTTTGCCAATTCGCAAGGCTCCAAAGATATTTTCCTCAACATCTTGACGACCAACGGCCTCTGCGTGAAGTTCTTGCACGACTGGGCGGGCCCCGAGGCGATGATCAAAAAGCTGTCCATTCGACTCGGCGTACCGGCCTACCCGAATGACCCGCTGCGATTTACGGGATCGGTGACCGGCAAGTCGTCGGCCGACGGTGAAGGGCTGATCGAGGTCACGTTCAAGGGCACCAACAGCCTGGGCGACCATGTCTCGGGAACCGCGGTGCTCAGCCTCCTTCAAGGTGTCAATGCATGAGCGACGGTATTGGCGGCAAGGCGGCGGTCGTCGGCATCGGCCAAACCGAGTTTTCCAAGGAATCGGGCCGCACCGAGATGCAGCTCGCCTGCGAGGCGGTACTTGCTGCCATCCGCGACGCCGGGCTGAAGCCCGCCGACATCGACGGCATGGTCACCTTCAGCGTCGACGAGAACGAGGAAATCGAGGTAGCCCGTAACGTCGGAATTCGTGACCTGACGTTCTTCACCAGAGTCCCGCATGGCGGCGGGGCCGCCGCGGGCACCGTGATGCAGGCGGCGATGGCGGTTGCGACGGGCGCGGCGGAAGCGGTGGTGTGCTACCGCGCGTTCAACGAGCGCTCCGGCTTCCGCTTCGGGGGCGCCGGCCGCCAGCCGGGCGTGACGCCGCTGTGGATGGCGCCCTACGCGCCGTTTGGGTTCATGACGCCCGCCGCCTGGGTCGCGTTGCACGCTCAGCGCTACATGACGACTTACGGTGTGACCAATGCCGATTTCGGCAAGATCTCGGTCATCGACCGCAAGCATGCCGCGAAGAACCCGGACGCCTGGTTCTATGGCAAGCCGATAACCATTGAGCAGCACCAGCAGTCGCGCTGGATTATCGAGCCGGTGTTGCGGCTCCTCGACTGCTGTCAGGAAAGCGATGGTGGTGTTGCGATAGTGGTGACCAGCGTCGAGCGAGCGCGAGACCTGGCCAAGCCGCCCGCCGTCATCACCGCCGCCGCGCAGGGCGCCGCCTCCGACGGCGAAGTGATGACGAGCTACTACCGCGAGGACATCACAGGCCTGCCCGAGATGGGCGTGGTCGGTGACAAGCTGTGGCGCGATTCCGGCCTTAAACCGCAGGACATTTCGACCGCGTTCCTCTACGACCACTTCACGCCCTTCGTCTTCACCCAACTCGAAGAGCTGGGATTCTGCGGGCGGGGAGAGGCCAAGGACTTCGTCTCGGTCGACGAGTTGTCGCTCGGCGGCCGGATGCCGATCAACACCAACGGCGGCCTGCTCGGCGAGGCATACATCCACGGCATGAACGGCATCACCGAGGGCGTCCGTCAGGTTCGCGGCACATCGCACAATCAGGTGGACAAGGTCGAACACGTACTCGTCACATCGGGCACGGGCGTCCCGACGAGCGGTCTGATCCTCGCGCCGGATCGCTGAGTTCGCCGATGCAAGGGAGCCTGATGACCCGCGCGACCGCCGTTGACACCCGCGCGGTGCTCATCTCTGCCGCCTTCACCTGCTTCCGAACGCACGGGCTGCGAAAGACGACGATCGTCGACATCGCGCGGGCGGCGGAGGTGTCGAGGAGCACGTTCTACGAGTACTTCCGGGACAAGGAAACGATTGTCGAGGCCTGTGCGGAGGCGGCGTCGCAGGGCTTCTACCGCAAGCTGGCCAGGGCAATCGAGCGCGACGGCGGCGGCACCCTCGAGGACAAACTGGTCCGGGCAGGCGTTTTCGTCACCCAGGCCCGCCGACTCGTGGAATCGGAGTTGTATTTCGACCAAGAACAAGTCGACCTGATGTTGACGAAGAATGCGTCGACGCTGCTCCGCGAGTGTGGCGAATTTCTCGCGCCGTACATCTCGGCGGCGAGGCTGACCGGTGAGGTGCGCAGCGACCTCGACATTCGGTCGGCCTCGGAGTGGTTTGCGCGAATCTTGTTCTCGTTGTTCACAACCCCGTCGCCCTATCACGACGCTAACGACGTCGCGGTAGCCGACTTCGTCCGCTCGTATGTCGTGCGGGGATTCGTCCATGACCGACGCAAGAGGTAGCAGCGCCCCTCATGGCACTCTGTGTCGTCCCACTCGGTCGATCTCGCGCAGCAGTGGTTGCGCCGTAGCCCGGATTTCACTCATCGTCATAACGCGTAGCGGGTGGAACCCGAGAATGAGTCGCACATGGCCTGTCTCGTCCAAAACGGGCGCCGAGATTGTGGCAACCGGGAGCTCATCGTGTGCGCTGTCGCCGGATAGCAAGTTCGCCGAAATGAATTCGACGCGCAGTTGGTCGATAACGGAGCGCACATTGTGGGGCACAGTCTCGTTAGACAACGTTTCGATCGCATGAGCCGCCTGCGCGAGCGCCGGGGTCATCCAATCGACGTCATAACCGCGGTCGCGCGTCTGAGCCAACACCGTGCGAAGGCGCTCTCCCAGCGACGTGTCTCCGGCCGCGCCGCGCTGAATCCACGATTCCTGTTCGCTTGGGATATCCCATGCGG
Organism: Mycobacterium sp. UM_CSW; assembly: GCF_000455205.1. Classification (GTDB taxonomy): domain Bacteria; phylum Actinomycetota; class Actinomycetes; order Mycobacteriales; family Mycobacteriaceae; genus Mycobacterium. Next base: position 85,651 of record NZ_AUWQ01000014.1, read on the forward strand.
CGCAGGCGATCCCGAACGGCGGGGCATACGGGATGCGATCGAGTGAAGCGACCCGTTTGGTAGCGCCGTCGGGAGTTTCGAACGCGGTGATCACCAGTTCGTCTCCAGTGCGCTCGACTACCGAGGCCGGCGCACCGGTCGCCTCAGCGAGACGGCGGATGGCTTGGCGAGCGACAGCAAGAAGTGGGCGCGCCGCTTCGAACCTCTCCGCTACGAGGGCCACAGTGGGGCCAAGGTCGAACTTCTTGGAAATAGGATCCCGGGTCGCCCAACCGCGGTCGCACAGCGTCTTGAGTATGGAATGCGCCGTGGCCTGAGAAAGGCCGAGGTCGCGAGCGACGTCGGAGAAGCGGTGCCCGCCACCCTCCGGCTTGCTCAGCAACTCAACGACATCGAGGACACGCTCGGCCGGTGCTGAAGTGACCCCGCGCATCTTGACTCCCCTCGCGCCGCATTCTACGGTCGACTCAATATTCGGATAAATAGTTCTCTAATAGTAGAGATTAGTCAACGAGGATGTGAGTGGGGTGCGTGCCGTAGTGCTGCGGGGCGGTGAGCTTACGGTTCGCGAGACGGCCGATCCCGTTCCCGGGCAGGGTGATTTGCTGCTCAAGACGCTCAGCACCGCGATCTGCGCGTCCGATGTGCACTTCATGGACCATCCGGAGTTGGCGATCGACGATCCGACGGGCCGGTCGCTCTACGACCCCGACCGCGACATTGTCTTGGGGCACGAGTTCGTGGGTGAGGTGATCGGCCATGGCCCTGGGTGCGGAGATGCCTTCCCGATCGGGGCGAGGGTGACGTCGATGCCGATCCGGTTGGTGGACGGCGGCGCCGGGGGTCTACGCATCATCGGACAGCACCCCGAGGCGCAGGGCAGTTTCGGTGAGTTGCTGGTTGTACCAGAGGCAACGGCGAGGGTGGTCGAAGGTGCGGTGTCCAGTGATGCGGTCGCCGTGGTCGACGCCTTCGCCGTCGGCGAGTTCTACGTCCGCGCCTCGAACTTGCAGCCCGGCGAGATCCCGATCGTCCTAGGCGCGGGTGCCATCGGGCTGTCCGCGGTCGCTGCGCTGAGCGCACGTGGGGTTGATCCGATCATTGTGTCCGACTTCAGCGCCGACCGACGCGAACTGGCCCACAGGGGGTTCGGCGCGCATGTTCTGGTCGACCCGGCACAGCAGTCGGTGTTCGAGGTCTTCCGCAAGGTTCGTGCCGAACGCCACCTGGCCGGCTCCGCCGTGGTGTTCGAATGTGTTGGTGCTGCGGGTCTGATCGACAAGATTGTCGCGGAGGCGGAGTTCTCGTCGCGCATCTACTGCGCGGGCGGCTGGTACACCGGCGACACCCTCGACATCACCACAGCCACGCGAAACGGGCTCACTCTGCAGTTCGGTGGAGGGCCGTTGCCGCAGGACTGGTACGGCGTTCTGGATGCGGTCGTCGAGGGGAAGCTGGACCCGATACCCAGCGTCGGCGACATCATCGGTCTGGACGAGGTGCCCGCGGCGCTGGAGGCGGCGCGGCGGTCCGAAGGGCCACCCCGCGTCGTGATCCACCCGAACGGTGATCTCTGATGTCGGACCGCGACGACGTTTTCGACCTCACCGTCCGGTACGCAACGGCAATCGACAGCCAGCAATACGGGCTTCTCACGACAGTCTTCACCGAGGATGCGCACGTCGACTACGGTGTGGTCGGCCAGTTGACCGGCGGCGCAGAGGTTGCACAGTTTATGGAGGCAGCCCACGTCGGCGCGGCGCACACGATCCATCGAATGACCAACCAGGCCATAGCAATAGACACCGACACCGCGACGATGCGCACCTACGTCGACGCACTGATCCTGATGGAGGACGGCTCGGGCGCGAACCCCGTCGGTTACTACGACGACCACGCCGTACGGACGCCGGACGGTTGGCGGATCGACCGTCGTACCTACACCTCGGTTCGGCTCGCGGCAGTGGCGGGCGCCCATGGGTGACATCGCACAAAGATACGGACCGTGGGCGGTGATCGTCGGCGCGTCCGACGGATGCGGCGCGCTGTTCGCCGAGCGGTTGGCGCAGGAAGGAGTGAACGTTGCGCTCGTCGCTCGTCGCCAGCACCTTCTCGACGCGGTGGCCGAGGCGATTCACGAGCGCACCGGTGCCGAAACTCGGACGCTAGCCATCGATCTCACCGAGGCCGACGCTTCGCAGTCCATTATCGACGCCACCGCAGATCTCGAGGTCGGCATGCTGGTGTACTGCGCCGGCGGGGATCCGAATTACCAACCTTTTCTTGCCAATCCGGTATCGGCGGCCGAAGCCCTGCTGCAACGCAACTGCCTGGTGCTGATGCGGTTGTGTCACCACTTCGCGGGCCTCATGGTTGAGCGAGGACGAGGCGGCATCGTGAACTTTACTTCGGGTGCTGCGCTGGCCGGCGGCCGAAACATGGTGGCATACGGAGGAACCAAGGCCTTCGATATGGTTTTCACCGAGGGGCTGTGGGCGGAGTTGCACGACAAGGGTGTGGACGTCCTGGGTCTGGTCCTCGGCATGACCGACACACCGGCTCTGCGGCAACTGGAGTTCGAGCGTGGCCGACTCAAATCTGTCGACGAGGTCCCCCCGGGTGCGGTGACCGCGGCGAGCGTGGTGAATGAGGCGTTCGCCAACCTTGGCAACGGACCGACGATCGCCACGGGCGATGACGTCCGGATGGCGTCTGAACTTTTCAAGTCCATGTCGCGCAACGAAGTGGTTCGTCTGATCATGCAGGCAAGTGCCGAAGTCATGGGTTCCGACGCGCGGCAACTGGATTAGACAGGGCTATGTTCACCCTTCGCTTCGACATACGAGCGCCCTCCATCGGAGCGCCGGCCACCGAGTTGTACGCCGCGGCCAGTGAGATGTCGGCATGGGCCGAGCAGCATGGCTGTATCGCCGTTGTACTGTGCGAACACCACTGCGCAGACGACGGTTATCTGCCGTCGCCGTTGCTGCTCGGCGCGGCCATTGCCGCTCGCACGAAGCAACTGATGATGAACCTGACGATTTTGCTGCCCTTCTACGATCCGGCGCGGCTGGCCGAGGACATGGCCGTGCTGGATCACATCAGCGCGGGCAGAGCCACCTATGTATTCGGAATCGGATATCGCGCTGAGGAATACGCTCACTTCGGACTCTCGATGTCCGACCGCGGCAGGCTGGCTGACGAGAAGCTCGGCCTGCTACGCCGCCTCCTTGCCGGCGAAGAGATCGAACACGGCGGCAGGCGAATGAAGGTCACCCCACGACCGCGCACGCCGGAAGGTCCCATGATGAGCTGGGGCGGTGCCAGCCTGGCAGCCGCCCGGCGTGCTGGGCGCAACGGCCTCGGGTTGCTTGCCAACGGCGGCGTGCCCGGAATGCGGGAAGCCTACGAAAAAGCATGCCGCGACAACGGGTTCGAGCCCGGCTTCGTCCTCATCCCCGGACGTGACGCGGCGACCAACTGCTTTGTCGCCGACGACGTCGACGCGGCGTGGGATGAGATCGGCAAGTACCTCCTGCACGACGCAATGGCCTACTCGGAGTGGAACCCCGACAACGCCGTGTCCGCCAACATCACCACCGCCACAACCATCGACGAGCTTCGCAATACGTCGTCACATGTGATCCTCTCGGTCGACGAAGCGCGGGAGCGCATCGCAGCAGGCGAGGTGTTCAACATCTCGCCGTTATGCGGCGGGATACCGCCCGCGATCGCATGGCCCTACTTAAAGAGATTCGCCGAGCTGCACTAGCCGAAAGGACATGAGATGACCCGGGACCGCGTGGCGCTACACGAAAGGATTACCTTCGCGAAGTGGGAGGGCGGCGTGGGGGCCTAGGCTCCAGCCGATGAGAAGGCCAGTTCTCGGCAGTCCGTGGCGGTCTTTACGCGGGGGCGGAGAAAGTGAGGCGCTGAACGGATCGGCCGCGTGACTCAAGATCACGTGGCGCACATCGAAACGTAAAGGAGGGCAATGAGCGATCAGTCCGGCACGCCTCCGGGATCCGTTCACTTTGATCCCTTCTCGGATGAATTCTTCAACGATCCGTTTGAGACTTACCGCCAACTACGCGATCGGGCGCCGGTCTACTACAGCACGCAGTACGACTTCTGGGCCCTTTCCCGCTATGAGGATGTCGCGCCCGCGATGCGTGATCACGAAACGTATTCCTCGGCGAAGGGTGTGACCCTCGATCATTTCATCGATCCTGACGCGATGGTCCCCCACGGGGTGATCATCATGATGGACCCTCCGCAGCACACCAGGATGCGGTCGCTGGTGAACAAGGTATTCACCCCACGTGCAATCGCCAAGCTCGAGCCGATGATCCGGAATGTGATCGACACAATCGCGCAGACCATCGATGTGACGTCGTTCGACATGGTCGAGGACTTCTCGGCGCTGTTCCCCGTCGAGATCATCACCACGATGTTGGGGGTGCCGCCGGACGGTCGCCAGCAGATCCGGCACTGGCTCGACGCGCTGCTGGAACGCGAACCGGGAAACATCAGCACGACGCCGCACGGCCGCGAGTCGGCGGTGACCATGTGGAGGTATTACTACGACCTTGTCGTCGAGAAACGCGCCAACCCGCAAGACGACATGATTTCGCGACTCACCCAGGTCGAGGTCGAACGCGATGACGGCACCATGACCCGCCTCGACGACACGGAAATTTCGGCCTTTGCGTCGATGCTCGGCGGTGCGGGCGCCGAGACGGTGACCAAGCTGGTCGCCAGCGCCGCAGTGGTGTTTGCGCGACACCAGGACCAATGGCAGGCACTGAGGCGAGACCGAAGCCTCATCCCCGGCGCCTTCGAAGAGCTGCTGCGTTACGAGGGACCGTCACAATACGACATCCGTTGGAGCAAAGTCGATGTTGAGCTTCATGGCACGGTGATACCCCAGCACAAGCCGGTGATGCTCATCAATGGTTCGGCGACCAGGGATGAGCGTGCGTTCGTCGATGCAGATCGCTTCGACATCTATCGTCGGCACTCCGGCCACAACCTGGGATTCGGCTACGGAATACACAGCTGTCTCGGCGCGGCACTGGCGCGCATGGAGGGACGCATTGCCATCGATGTCCTGTTGGACTTGATCCCCGAGTTCGAGGTGGACGTCGCGGGCCTGCAACGGGTCAAGATGCCGAATGTCTTCGGATGGGGACGCGTACCCGTGCGTGCGGTAGCGCAATGATCCGCCGTAACCGTGGAGCACGATGATGTCGGCTCCTGGCAAAACGACATAGGAGATTGAACGGTGGCAACTGAGAAGTCTGGAAGGTATCGCGTTGTTCACGTAGGTACGGGACTGACCGGGAAGGAGGCACTCCGGGCAATCATCGATGATCCGGCACTGGAACTCGTCGGAGTCAAAGTGTCCACGCCCGAGAAGGCCGGAGTCGACGTGGGTCGCCTGTGTGGCGGAGCGGATGTCGGTATATCGGCAACCGACGACCTCGACGCGGTGCTGGCTCTCACGCCGGACTGTGTTACCTACTGTGCCACCGCCGTCCGGCGCGAGAACGATGCAATTGCCGACATCGTCACCTACCTCGAGGCGGGGATCAACGTTGTGACGATCTCGACGATCCCGATGGTGTACCCGCCTGCGGCGCCGCCGGAGTGGCGCACGGCCGTAGCAGCCGCAGCGGCAAAGGGTAATTCGACTTTCTACGCCACCGGCGCCGAGCCGGGCTTTATCAGTCTTAACATCCCTACCGCCCTGCTTGCCGGCGCTGGAATCGTGGAGTCCTATCGGATGGACGAATACGCGATCGACCTCGACAAGTCCTATCCCATTTGGGATGTCTTACATGAATCCATGGGGTTTGGAAAGCCAGACGGCCACGTGCCCGCTCGAATCGCGTCGGGCAAGGTCAACCACGATTGGGAGACCGTGGTGCGCTACATCGCCGACATCCTCGGCCTGGAACTCGACGGAGTTGAGCTGGATTGGGAAACGTTGCTCGCACCAACGGATCTGGAAACCGCAATCGGCGTGATTCCGGAAGGGACGATTTGCGCGCACCGGTGGCAGCTCGCCGGCGTCATCGATGATCGGCCAGTGGTCGCGGTGCAGTATTTCGCAACGGTAAGCTCTACACCCTGGCCGCAGCGGTGGCCGAGGCCGTCGAGGGAAAACCAAGGTGGCATGGTCATCCGAGTCGAGGGACAGCCCAGTATGTGTCTGGAACTGTACTTCGAGCAATCGCCATCGGATCGAGTCAATCCGGGTGTCGCGGTCACAGCGCTGGCTGCGGTCAACTCCATACCCGAAGTCGTCGACGCCGCACCTGGAGTACTTGGCTATCCCTTGGCGGGTCCAGCAGTCGTGAGCAGGCAATCACGAACTAGATCTCTCCGTTATCGCGCTACCCGCTGATGGCACGGTCGACGACCACATCAAGGCGCCAAACCTCAACCTACAATGCTGTCTTCACGCAGGAAGTTCACGGTGTAGGCCTGATACGTCAGGCCGTTGCGATCGAGGCCGATGAGATCGAGAGCGAACGCGACTCAACCCCTCTTTCGCACGGGCACATTGGCCCAGCCAAAAACATTCGACATGGCCACCCGGCGCAACCCGCCGCGGTCGACTTCGTACTCGGGGATGAGGTCGAGCAGCGCGTCGAGTGCGATGCGGCTTTCCATCCTCGCCAGCGCCGCTCCCAGACAGCTGTGGATGCCGTAGCCGAAGGCGAGATTGAAGCCCATCTTGCGCTCACGGTCGATGTCCAGGCGATCGGGATCCGGGAACATCCGTTCATCGCGCGTCGCTGAGCCGGTGACGAGCAGCACGGCGCTACCTTCGGGAATCACCTTGCCGTGCAGCATCACATCGCGGGTGGCAGTGCGAACCTGGTACTGCGACGGTGCCTCGTAGCGCAACAACTCTTCGATTGCCGCGGGAATCTTGCTGCGGTCCTGGCGCAACTTCTGCCACTGGTCGGGAAAGTCGGCGAAGGCCACGATGGCGTTGCCGATCAGCTTGGTCACCGTCTCCGCGCCAGCGCCTCCGAGCATGGTCGCGAACCCGGTGATGTCTACGTCGCTGAGTTTCTCCACTTTCCCGTCACGCTCGATCTCCGTCTCGATGAGCCGGCTGATCATGTCATCGCGGGGTTCGGCGCGCCGCTGCTGCACAAGGTTGTAGTAGTAGATACCGGTCTTCGTCGACGCCTCGAAACCCTCTGCGGGGACGGCGATCTGCCCCGGGCGTCGTTCGAGCAGCAGGTCGAGCCAGTGCCGAATCTGATCACGATCCTGCTTCGGCACCCCGAGCATGGTGGTGATGATCTCGTTCGGAAACAGGGCCGAGAAGTCGGCGACCACGTCGAAGGAAGACGGGTCGATAGCGTGGATACGTTCGTAAACCTTATCGCGCACCATGCCTTCCAGCGCGGCAATGGCGCGCGGGGTGAACACACTACTGACCAGTCCGCGCATCTTGTTGTGCTCCGGTGGGTCCATCGAAATGATCACCTTCGGCACCGGTAGCGCATCGTCGTGCGCGTGCACCATGTCCAGGGTCGCGCCCTTGGCCGACGAATAGGTTTCGTGGTCCTTGGTGGCGGGCGCCACGTCTTCGTACCGGGTAAGGGCCCAGAAATCCCACTTGGCGCTGTAATAGACGGGCGCTTCGTCGCGTAGCCGACGATAGGTGTCAAATGCGCCGTCGAAGAAGTCCTGAGAGAACGGGTCGAATTCCACTGGATCACCGACAACAGCCTCTGGTGTCGCCGCGCTCATAGAATCGCCCCGTTCTCTTTGTAATTCGCGATGGTGTCCCAATCCAAGCCTGCCTCCATCAACACCTCTTCAGTGTGTTGGCCGTGTTCGGGAGCCCCCGGCGGGACAACGGCCTGTTCGTCGAACTGGACGGGGTTGGTAGGCAGTGCGTACGGCGAACCGTTCATCGTCGTCGTGTGCGCGATATAGCCATTCGCGGTCACCGCCGGGTCGTGGCACACCTCCCCCGGCGTCTGCACCACGCCCCAGGCGCCGGAAAGGTCTGCGAGGGCTTCACGCCATTCGGCCAGTGTGCGTTGGGCGAACGCATTGTCCATCAGCGAAATCAGTTCCGTCCGGTTGGCGAAACGTGTTGCCGCCTCCGCAAATCGCGCATCATCGACGAGCTCGGGCAGGCCGATGGCGCGCATCGCTTCCGGGTAGAACTTGTCGAGTTGCAGCATCATCAGCTGGACGTAGCGATCGTCTTTGGTGCGGTAGGTCCCAACCAACGGATTGGGCGCGTCGGCGTGGCGCCAGTTCGGGACCGCGCCGCCGCCGTGGATCTGGCTGACGGCGATGTCCGGGCTGAGGTTCCAGGCCGCAAGCCCGAGGAGGGAGACATCCACCAGCGATCCCTGTCCGGTGGTCGCCTTTCGGTACAGCGCGGCGGCGATGCCGCCGGCGATCGTCATTCCTCCGAGCAGGTCGCCGAAAGCGGGTCGCGAGCGCACCAGTTCCTCGGCGTCCTCGGTGAGCATGGTGGCGATGCCGCCGCGCGCCCAGTAGGAAACGCCGTCATAACCGGGCTTGTCGGCATCGGGCCCCTTCGGACCGTGGCCCGACCCGCGTACGTACACGATGCTTGGGTTGGCGGCTCTGATGTCGTCGACGTCGATGCCCATTTTCTTGCGCCGGCTGGGCAGGTAGCTGGTGAGGAACACATCGCAGGTCGCGGCCAGCTTGCGGATAACGTCTTGGCCGCCGGGAGTACTGAGATCGACGCCGATCGACTTCTTCCCCCGATTGGGTATCTCGATCATGTAGTTGACCGTGCCACCACCCTCGTCCACGATGCCCATCGTGACGAGGCCGCGTTGCGGGTCACCTCCCTCACGCGGCTCGACCTTGATGACCTCGGCCCCCCATTCCGCCAGGATGGCGCCGGCCGACGGAACAAAGGTCCACGCGGCAACCTCCAGCACGCGGACACCGCTGAGTACTTTGTCGGCGGAAATGACGGCCTCCATTGGTCGGGGTGGGACAGGTGCGAGCGCACCAATAGCTTAGCAACGGCGGAAACGCCTGCTCACATTGAATGAGAATGTCAGTTTCCGCCCAGCTTGTAAACCAAGGGCACCATGCGGAACGGACCTACGGGCACGCCGACAGCCGTTCCGGCAGGCCCGGATCCCCATCGGCCCAAAAAGCCTGCCAAGTCGGCATGCGTTGGGGCATGGCCGCGCGCAACGGAATGTCGGTCGGCCAGCGCATGAACTCTGGCCCCGGTCGCTCCGTCACATCGACTGAATACCAGGGATGCTCGCGCCGCTTCACGAAACACCACTGGCCATCGCGGCGCTCATAGACGTCGTCGTAACGCATCGTGATCACATACCAACCATCGCCGTCCTCGTGTTCCGCCCGGCAGTAGACAGATCCACTTGCATAATCGGCATCGAAGAAGTCGAATTGGTGACCACAGATCAGATGAATGCTGCGGTAGAACCGTCGAAGCACGCGGTCGTACCAACGCTTCAACGCATCCCGGCCACTGCCCTCCGCGCCTGCGTCGACATCGTCGACGAACAGGGCCACCAAGGCGTCGAGGTCCCGGGCATCGAGGGCCATCGCATATTTGCTGGGCAGCTGACTGATTGCGAGGCTCGATTCCACCCGGTCCAATCTGTCGTCGGCTCTTGAGCTCCGCATTTCTGTGGCCATGGCGGATATTGTAAGCGGAGCCCGGTGAGCGAGAACCGGTGTTACCGTTTTCCGGAAAGCCTACTATCCTGCGGTCATGCCCTTCCCGAAGATCTCACCCACGATTCCCGCCCTGGTGAGATTTTCCGCAGCACGCTTCGGAGCTAAGGCTTTCCTCATCGCCGACGACCAGGTGTTGACCTATGCCGATCTCGATCGACGCTCGGCTGCACTGGCGACCACCCTGTTGGCGCAGGGCATCGGCAAAGGCGATCATGTCGGAATCCTGATGCCCAACAGCGTCGACTGGGCGCTGGCCTGGTTTGCCACCACACGCATCGGCGCGGTGGCCGTTCCACTCAACACCTTCTACAGGGCGTCCGAACTGGCCTGGACTGCGCGTCATGCCGACCTGAAGGCGATCCTCTCCTGGTCACGATTCCGCAATCAGGACTTCCTCGACCGTCTGGAGGAAGCGCTGCCGGGGCTCGCCAATCAACCTGAACCAGGCCGCATCGCGGTGCGAAAAGCCCCGTTTCTGCGGACCGTCGCGGTGTGGGGACCCTCCGATCGGCCCTGGACGACAATGATCAACGCCGATGGCGCAGTGTCCGCCGGCGATAGCGACTTCCTCGTCGACGTGGAATCGTGCGTGACACCGGCTGACGACGTGATGATCATTTACACCTCTGGAAGTACCGGTGACCCCAAGGGGCCGGTGCACACCCACGGAACGCTGGTCCGCCACACCTACAACCTCACCTTCAGCTATGGCGTCACCCACGATTCCGTCATGTTTACGGCAATGCCCTTTTTCTGGGTGGGGGGACTGATCACCGGGTTGCATGCGGTAATCCACCACGGCGCGACGCTGGTCACGCAGCCCGCATTCGACCCCGCTGAGGCCTTGGACCTGATGGAGCGCCACCGCGCGACGATCACGCTGGGCTGGCCGCAGCAGGGCAAGACGCTGGCCGAACATCCCGGCTTCTCCGCACGCGATCTGAGCTCGGTGGAACGCACCAGTATGCCCGCAATGGTGCCACCCGAGCGGCGACCCAAGGGCCCGAATGCTCTGGGCATGACGGAATTGTGCGGCAATCACATCGGGGTCGACCCGTATGTGCCGCAACCGCCCGATCGGTCAGAAACGGGCGGCGTATCAATCGAGGGGCTCCAGCACTTGCTCGTCGACCCCGACACAGCACAGCCGGCGCCCATCGGCACATCAGGCGAAATCTGGGTGCGCGGGTACTCGTTGATGCAACGTTTGCACAAGCGTGAGCGGGAAGAGGTGTTCACCCCGGACGGCTACTACCGGACCGGCGACTGCGGCGTCGAATACGACGACGGTTGGATCAAATTTACCGGGCGGTTGGGTGATCTGATCAAGACGGGTGGCGGCACCAACGTCACCCCCAGCGAAGTCGAACTGGCACTGGCCGAGTGCGACGGCGTGCTCGAGGCATACGTGGTCGGAGCCCAGAGCGATCACGGAACGGTGGTCGCCGCCGCGGTGGTGCCGCGCGGCGAATCAGCGCTGGACGGCGAGGGCTTGCGGGCGCAGCTGCGTGGCCGGCTCTCGGCGTACAAGGTGCCGAAGTTCATCTGGGTCACCACGAAACAGGATCTCCCCTTCACGGCGACCGGGAAGGTGAAGAAGTCGGAATTGGCGCGGCAGCTCAGCGGGCTGTTGTCGGCCCGCTAAGGGTTAATCGGTTGTCCGTCAGCCATGTTCGTACTCATCAGCGTCAACGGGATGCCGAACAGCGGCTCGAGCTTGACTTCGGTCAACTCGAAGCCGTCGCCCTCGTGCCGCTGCCGGAAGTCCGACTTGACGCCGTATCGCGCGGCGATGTGTTCGCCGGCAGCACAATCGGCGGTACGCACGATCACCGAGAACAGCCCGTCGCCGTTGCGGGCCAGAAAGTCCGCCGCTGTACCCGCCTCGGTTGGCGCGGCCGCGGTGGGCGCGATGAGCTCGAACCCGCGATCCCAGTCGAGGCGGATCTGCAGGCCGAGGTGCTCCAGTTCGAAAGCTTGGAACTGAAAACCCAGAGCGCTCAGGTAATCCGCGGCAAGGTCGAGTCGCTCGAGGCCGATCGCGAAAACAACGTGGTGCAACAGTGGCAGTGCCCCGGACATGTGAATGACTTTACGATGTCGGAGAAGGATTACCTCCGAATTCGGAAACATTGATTCTCATTGCGGTAGATTTGCGGCTGCATATGCACAAATCTGCGCAGAGAGGCGCGTCGTGGCACTGGAACAGTTCAAGCTAGACGGTCAGGTTGCGATAGTCACCGGCGCCGGGCGAGGTGTCGGCGAGGGCATCGCGAAGGTCCTCGCAGAGGCAGGTGCCACGGTCGTCGGCACGGCCCGAACGACGTCCGAGGTGCAACGCACGATCACGGAAATCGAAGAAGCGGGCGGAAAGGGCCTTGCGCTCACTGCCGACGCGCTCGAGCGCTCCGACAGCGAGCGTGTGGTGCGGACCGCGGTCGACGAGTTCGGCCGCATCGACATACTGGTCAACAACGTTGGTTTCGCCACCTACGGACCGTTTCTGAGCCTCACCGACGATAACCTTCGCCAAACGTTCGACTACTGCGTCACAACCGCCTTCGTCATGAGCCAGCTTGCCGTGCCCCACATGTTGGATGTGGGGCGGGGTTCGATCGTCAACATCTCCTCCGGAGCCGGTCGATTCGGAATCCGCGGATTACTGCCCTACTCGGTGGCCAAGGGCGGGCTCGAAGCACTGACCCGAGCCATGGCCCAAGAGCTCGCCCCCAAGATCCGCGTGAATGCCATCGCCCTGGGTGCATTCATGACGACCGGGCTGCAGTCGAGCTTCGACCTGATGCCCGGCTCCGAGGAGAAATTGAAAGAGCTGACGCCGCTGCATCGTATTGGTGACGTCGCAGACCTCGGCCGGCTGACGTTGTACCTGTGCACTAGGGATTGTTACGCCACCAATTCGACCTTCATCGTCGACGGTGGCCTGCAAGGGCCGAATTCATCACTTCCGATCCCCGATCTGTAGCCACGAAGCACCGAGCGAAGGAGCAAGGCCCGTGCCCGACAAAGTGTTACGCGTAGCGGTCATATCGACAGGCGGTGTGGGCAGCATCGCGGTGCGGGCGATCAACCGCCGAGCGCACCTCGACCTGATCGGGGTGTGGGTGCACAGTCCCGAGAAGACCGGGCGCGACGCCGGCGAGATCGTCGGCCTTGGCCCCATCGGCGTGACGACCACATCCGACCTCGACGACATCATCAAGCTCAGGCCAGACTGCGTGGTCTACGCAGCTTTGGGTGCCGACATGGATGCGGCCGCAGTTCCCGACTATGTCCGTTTTCTGAACGCCGGCATCAACGTCGTCACGACCAACACACCGGGAATGATGTTTCCCGACAGATGGATTCCCGATCTGGCAGATCAAGTGCGAGCGGCGGCGCTCGCCGGCGGCGTCACGATATACACCTCGGGTATCGAACCGGGTTTCGCCGGTGATCAGTTCGCCGTCATGCTGTCGACCCTGTCCAACACCATCCGATCGGTCCGCGCGCAGGAGATCATCGACTACTCGGCCTACCCCAATGAGTACTCGATGTTCGACGCGATGGGCTTCGGTCGTCCGCTGGACTTCACGCCGCTGCTCGAGCTGGAAGGCGCACAGCGGTTCGCCTGGGGACCACCGATAGGTCTGGTGGCACGAGCCCTCGGCGTTGAGCTCGACGAGGTGACGGAACGTTACGAGCGGGTGATCACGCCACGCGACCTCCACGTGGCGTGCGGGCTGATACCTGCCGGCACCTGTGGGGCGGTGCGTGCCGAGACCACTGGTGTCGTCGGCGGCCATCCGGTCATCACCATCGAACACATCAACCGCATGGCCCCCGATCTCGCACCCGAATGGGCGTCGGCGCCGCACGGCACCTACCGCATCGTCATCGAAGGCGAACCGCACATCCACTGCGATCTTCGGTTCGGTACCGAACCGACGGCGAAGTCCGCGAACGACGATGCCATGGAGGCGACAGCCATGCGCGTGGTCAACGCCATCCCTTACGTTGTCGATGCCGCCCCCGGCATCGCCACCTCGCTGGATCTGCCGATCACCGCGCCCCGCGACGCATTGGATTTCGGCTAGACGGTGAACATCGGGCCACGAGGCGCGCCCCTCACCTCGTTGCCGCCGTCGATCGCGAAACTCTGCCCGGTCATCCAACTCGACTCGGGGCCGGCGAGGTACCGGACGCCGGGCGCGATATCGTCGGAGACCCCAAGCCGGCCCAACGGGACACGTTCAAGGAAGCTGCTGGTCAACTCCTCCAGGTGAATGTAGCCCTGGGTGGTGGCCGCCTCGGTCAAACCCGGCCGGACGGCGTTGACGCGAATTCCTTTCGGCCCGAGTTCCGATGCCGCCACCCGGATCATCATCTCGAGCGCGGCCTTGCCGGCCGAATAGTGCCCGAGTCCCTCCATCGGGATCTTCGATGACGTCGACGAGATGAACACGATTGACCCGCCGTTCGTCATCAGCGGGGCCGAGTAGCGCATCGCCAGGAAATTGGACCGCAGATTGCCCATGACGAAGTTGGTGAAGGTCTCGAGGTCCTGCTCGATCAACGGACCTGTGCCCCCGATGGCCACCGTCCCGAGGACGATGTCTAGCCGCCCGTTGACGTCAAAGGCCGCCTGGGCGGCTGCTGCGACGGTCGCCTCGTCTTCCGGATCGCCCTTGTCGAGTACGACTTCGGCCTCCGGAGCTACGGCGAGGATGCCCTCGCGGGTCGCTTCCAGGCGCGTGCTCGACCTGCCGAGCAGGTATAGCGTCGCACCGTCGGCGGCCAACAGCCTGGCACTCGCCTGAGCGATTCCGGCCGAGGCGCCCAGAATGAACGCGGTCTGTCCGTCAAGTACACCCATGCGATCGTAGAATACTCATTCTCGGCCAAAGATAAAGGAAGTTCTCATAGGCGGCGTGCTGATGTAGCGTACCTGTGTGCCAGACATGACCGGCAAGGTTGTATTCATCACGGGAGCCGCCCGCGGCCAGGGCCGTGCCCACGCCGTCAGGTTGAGCGCCGACGGCGCCGACACCATCCTCGTCGACATCGCGGGCCCACTGCCGCCAAGCGTCCCATACGATTCGGCCATCCCCGAGGAGTTGGCCGAAAGCGCCGACCTCGTCGCTGCGAACGGCAGACGCGCCGTCACCGCGATCGTCGACACCCGCGATTACGACGCGTTGTGTGCCGCGGTCGACAAGGGCGTCGCCCAATTAGGCCGGCTCGATGTGATCGTCGCCAACGCCGGTATTTGCTGCCCGGCCGCTTGGGATCAAGCCTCCCCCAGCGATTTTCAGGACACCGTCAACATCAACCTGGTCGGGACTTGGAACACGGTGATGGCCGGCGCGAAGCACATTATTGCCGGTGGGCGGGGCGGGTCGATCATCCTCATCGGATCCGTCGCGGGGCTGAAGGTAGAGCCTTTTATGGTGGCCTACACCGCGAGTAAGCACGGCGTCACTGGACTCGCGCGCTCGTTCGCAGTGGAACTCGGCCGGTACGACATCCGGGTGAACAGTCTCCATCCTGGATCGGTCGCGACGCCGATGGGTAGTGGGCGGATGATCGAAGCGATGCAGCAGGCAGCGGAATCGTACCCGCATCCTCAGTACGGCTTCAGCAAACAACTCCTTCCCAACGCGGTGACGATGCCCGACGACGTCGCCAACGCTGTTGCGTGGCTCGCGTCGGATGAGTCGAGATTTGTTACCGCGGCGGCCATTTCCGTTGACGTCGGAGTCGCCCAGGCGTAGCAGGACCGCGCTCCCGCACGAGTCGAACGAAGTGGCTCACTTGTAGAAGGGTCCAGGCTTGCCTGCTTCCTCGAGATGCCCATAAGGGTCGTACACCTTGACATTCGGGTACGGATTCTGCTCGTACGCGGGCGCGGACAATCCCGCGGCCCGCAGCGCGGACAGCGCCGCCAGCGGCACGCTGAACGAAAGCAGCCCCACCGCAACCGACACGAGGAGCTGGCGCGTCAAGGTGACGGTGTTGTCGCGCCCCCGCGCCGGAACCCAGCGCGCAATGCGGTTGATCAGGACCAGCCCGCCGTGCTCGTCGCGGACACACATCGCGGCGACCATCCCGAAGATGATCGAGTCGTATACCGCCATGATCAGTGGGAAATAGAGATGGCCGACTCGCAATACCGGCCCGACCGCTTCGGTGTAGAAGAAAATGCCGAAACGCATCCAGGTGAACTGGATCAGCCCATTGATTGGGATTGCGACCAGTGTTGCGCCGAGGAACACCGCCACCAGTCGATGGCGGGCGAACCAACTCGTGCGCCGCATCAGCGGGTCGACAAATCGGTCATGCAGCTTCAGGAAAGCTAAACCGTTGAGGAGGTAGTACGCGGCGTATCCGCCGAGAAAGGCCAGCGCGGGCTCCAGGTCCGGCGAAATGTTCACGTACGGCCAGGACAGCGGAAAGTGCAGCATGCGCGGGTCGAAGATCGCGAATGTCGCCCAGTTGGCCAAGGGATCCAGCGCCCCAGTGATCAGGCCGGCGAAAGCGATCACCACCGTCCAGTGCACCTTGCGCTGTCGCACCGAGAGCCACACCAGCGTTCCGATCAGGCCGATCGCCATTGGAATTGAGCTGAGACCAACTGCCAACGGCCAGTTGTCGAAGCCGAGGAACGGCGGATACGGTGCCGGACCCGGGTTTGGGTTGGTGATCCGGGGATTGTCGTGAGTACCCGATTGGATGTTCGCAACGGTCACGATTGCGAAGACCAGGTAGGCCACGATAAACAGCCCCCACCCAGCCCTGCACAACGAACGCCCGCCGCCCGGCCCAACCGGCTCGATGAAAGCCGAATCGGTACCGTAGTCAACGGGGTTCGTCATGTGGCAGCCCGACAATCCCTTCTTCCACGTCCCGAGATAACACGTCCGACCGGTTGAGAATAGACGTTATCGCGAACCGCGAACAAGGTGTGACAGGATCGTCTGGGATCAGCCCACCGTCTCCGCGGGCTTCCCGCTGTTGCCTTTGATGACAGGCATGTTTGTCCACGTCCCCTGATCGTCCCGATACCACCCCGCGGCGGCCAGCGCTCCGCCGTCGGCATGCACCACAGTCCCCGACACCCAGGCGGCCAGCGGGCTCGCCAGAAACAGAACGCAGCCCGCAATGTCCTGCGGGGTCCCGAAGCGGCCCAGCGGAATCCAGCGCGGAATATGATGCCGGTGCGATTCGTGAATCATGCGGTCGAGCGGCACCTGGGCGCTATCGGTTGTCTCGGGCGCCACGGCATTCACCCGGATGCCCTCCGGGCCCAATTCGAGGGCGAGGCTCATCGTAAAGCCCGTCACCGCAGCCTTGAACGCGCCGTATACCGCAAACCGAGGTATCCCCCGGAAGCCCTCGATCGACGAGACGTTTGTGATGCTCGCGTTCCCGTCGGCGGCGCGCAGCAGGGGCAGCATGGCGCGGCTGACCAGGAAGATGTGCTTGAGATTCACCCGATAAACGTCATCGATCTGCTCGTCGGTGAGCCGCTCGAAAGGCGTCGGTCGCGTCACGAAATGGCCGACGTTGTTCACCAGCACGTCAAGACGCCCATACCGCTTGCCGATCGTCTCGGCGAGCGCCGTCACGTCGGCGGCGGCGGTCGCGTCGCCGGTGACTACGAGCCCCCGCTCGTCGAGCAGGCTGCGCAGGTCCTCAGACCGCGCAGAGTCGAGTTCGAGTGCGACGACCGACGCGCCCAGGTCGGCGAATGCCATCGCCGTGGCGCGTCCGATGCCCGCACCCGCGCCGGTGACAAGCGCAACCTTGCCCTTGAAGTCGATCATGTCGCCTCCTGTTTCCACGACGGAGCAATGTTGCTCCACGCTATCGATAATGTTAATTCTCATATGAGAGAATCGCGGTAACCCTAATCATCAATTAGTCAAAGAAGCGGGAAATGAGCGACCGGCACTCCAACATCGCTGGAACGCGGATGCTGATCATCGGAGCGTCCTCCGGCATCGGGCAGGCGTTGGCAAATGCCGCCCACGCCAGGGGCGCCGAGGTGGCACTCGCCGCACGGCGGTTGGATCGCCTATCGGAACTTGCCGATCGGCTCGACGGCTCGGCATACGAGCTCGACGTGTCCGACCCGCAAGCCATCGAATCCGTCATCGGCGACGTCGCCGCCAAGTTCGGCGGGCTCGACGCGGTGGTGTTCACCAGTGCCGTGGTGCCATTCGCGCTGATCGAGGACACCGATGTGCAGACCTGGCTGCATGCGTTCTCCGTTAACGCAGTCGGCGCCTCTCACGTGTTGCGAGCGGCCCTGCCACACTTGGCGGACAACGCGGTGGTCGTCGTCGCGTCGAGCCACGACGTCGGCCGGCCCCGTGCAGGCGTTGCCGCCTACCACGCGAGCAAGGCGGCGCTCGACGAGATCCTGCGGTCCTGGCGGGCCGAGCATCCCGACCTCGCGGTGATCCGGGTAAGCGTCGGTCCCACCGAAGACACCGAGATCCTGCGCGGCGCCGACCGCGACCTGCTCGCCGATCTGTACCGGTCCTGGGCGCAGAAAGGCCAGATTCCCGCCAAGATGTCCGCCGTCGTGGACGTGGCCAACGCGATGCTTTCCCTGATCGCCGTTTCGCGTGCGAACCCCACTGTGGTCAGCGAAATCGTGCATCTGGCGCCCCGAATCGTTAAGGGCCAGTAGCGCTTCATCGGCAACTCTACGAAAGGACAGGTCAATGGACCTTGGCTTCGAGGGTGCGACGGCGGTCGTGAGCGGAGGCAGCAAGGGGATGGGCCTGGCAGTCGCCGAGAGCCTCGGGGCCGAGGGCGCTTCGGTGGCAATCATGGCACGCGGTCGGACCACGTTGGACGCGGCTGCGGAGCAAATCCGGCGGGCGGGCGCCCCCGAGGTGCTGGCGATCAGCGTCGACATGGCCGACGCGGTGTCCATCGCGGCGGGGTTCGCAGCCGTTGATGATGCCTGGGGCCGCCTGAATGTCCTGGTGCACACGGTCGGTCCTAATGCGGGCGCGTTCGAGGAGCTTGACGACGACGACTGGCACGCGGCATTCGATCTCGGCATGCTCTCGGCGGTGCGCTCGGTCCGCGCCGCACTGCCATTGTTGCGATCGGCCGACTGGGCTCGCATCGTTACCCTCTCGGCACACTCGATCCAGCGCCAGAGCCCGCGTCTGGTCGCCTATACGGCTAGCAAATCGGCACTGTCGAGCTTTACCAAGAACTTATCTAAAAGCCTTGGCGCCGAGGGCATCCTGGTCAACTGTGTGTGCCCGGGCACCATCGTAACGGCTAGTTTCACCGAGATCCTTCGCGATGTGCTGGCCGCAGATGGGCTGGACTCGTCCGATCCGAAGGATGTCATGAGGTGGGTCGAGAAGACCTACGGGCATCCCTGTGACGTCGGTCGTGCCGGGTTGCCCGAAGAGGTCGCGTCCGTCACCGCATATCTGGCGTCACGGCGAAACGGCTACGTGACCGGAGCCACCGTCAACGTCGACGGCGGGTCGGACTTCATCTAGCGGAGGTGAGGACGCCCGTTGAGAACGTGACCCCACGCAACGTGAGAGTAAAGATTACCGGCGCGGCTAGAGTAAGCGTCCTCACCAGGGTTTGAAGGGAGTCCAGAAATTGACCGCGCATTCCCGACGACTTCGAGTCATCCAGTGGGCGACCGGCGCTGTGGGCACTGAGATGATCAACACGATCCTCGACCATCGGCCCGATCTCGAACTGGTCGGGGCGCGGGTGTATTCCGACTTCAAACATGGTGTCGACGTTGGGACGCTGGCCGACCGGAGCCCGATTGGCGTCACCGCCACCACCGATGTCGCCGAAATTCTGGCGACGGACGCCGACATCGTCCTCTACGCACCATCTTTCACAAGCCTCGACGATGTGTGCGCGCTGCTGGAGAGCGGGAAAAACGTTGCGACGGTCTCGTTTCTGTTCCATCCCCGGCGCATCGGCGATGCCGACCGCCGGCGGCTGTTGGCGGCATGCAAGAAGGGCAACAGCACGATCCACGCCAGTGGTCTCAACCCGGGCAACCTCTCCGGCGTGCTGCCGCTGGCCCTGTCCGGGATGAGCCGCACTATCGACCGGTTCACCCTGCAGGAGCGCGCCGATTGGTCGCTGTGGGAAAGCACCGGAATCACCTTCGACGGAATGTGGTTCGGACGACCTCCCGAGGACATCACCCCCACGGCTAACGAGTTCCTGACGTTCAACACCGCCTTGTTCACCCAACAGACCTGGTTCATCGCCGACACCTTGAACGCGGCGATCGACGATGTCACGGTCAGCGTCGACGCGGTGCCGGCGACAAAGGACTTCCAGATCTTCGAGCATCAGGTGCGCGCGGGCACGACCGCCGGTCAGCGCTGGAACTTCGTTGGACTCCGCAACGGCGAGCCGCTCATCGAGTTCGAGACGCTGTGGACGGTTGGTGGAGAATACCCCGACCATTGGCCCACACCGCAAGACGGCTGGACCCTCACGCTCGAAGGGGACCCATCGATGCGGGTGCATTTCTTCTGCCTGGCCAGCTACACGCGGCCGGCGTCGGTCGAGGAGCATGTGCGGGCTGGGCTTGTCGCCGTTGCGATGCAGGTCGTCAATGCCATACCCGCGATATGTTCCGCGCCCGCGGGTTTCGCCACGATGGCGGATCTGCCGCTGATCCGCAGCTATACGGGTTTCGGCGGCGGGCCCGTCAACGCAGACTGACGCGTGGAACCGACTGTGCTCGCTGTTCCGCGGTGCGCTCCGGCGGACTTCTACGCCGTCGGCATGACGCCGCGCTCGGTCCAGTGCGCGACGAACGGGGCGATCGTCGAGAGGTCGTAAAGCCCCGGCTCAGCCGCAATCACGGCCGGGATGGCGTTGATGGCATGCATGGCCGTTGCCAGGCAACCCTGTTCGGCGTGATCCTCGTCCTGGGCGCCGATCACGAGATGGAAACTCATGTTGGGCTTGCCCTCGAAAGCCACCTGATAACCGATCTCCGTGGGCCAGTCGGGGGCCAGATCGTCGGCCATCCTGGTGAGATGCTCTATCGCGAGCGTGGTCTCGCCGCAGTCGACCACCACACCAAATCGCATGGCGCCCACGGTTCCCGCGGGTATCTCCCCGGCCGCCACCGTCAGCGCCCTCGGTGTCGTCGCGACCTCGCGAAACCCCTCGACGGATCGAATCTCGAGCCCGAGCGCCTGCGCCAGCACCGTCGCGCTGCCGATCCAGGCGCTCGCGGCGTAGTCGGTGTTGGTCAGCAAGGGCGTCGTGTCGTCCGGTGCATGACCAAAACCCATCGCGTTGAAAATCAGGTCGTGGCTGGCGTAGGTCGAGTAGTTCAGCACCTCCCGCACACTAATGCGGCTGGTGCGCTCCGTGAGTCGCGTCAGAATCGGCGCCAGTGACTCACCGACGAAGCCCGGGTATAGGCCCAGCCCGAGGAACGAGGAACCGCCCGCACGACAAGCTTTTTCGATGCCGTCGGCCAGCGATTCGTGCAGCGACCGGGGATGGATGAACCGGCTGCCGGTGGCCACCACGTTCTTGCCCGAAGCCAGCAAGTCGCAGACATCGGAAAAGCAGCCGGGCGTGTCGGTTTCGACCTTTCCCATATACAGCACGACGTCGGCGTCGGTGGCGATCACGGCGTCACGGTCGGCAGAGGTCAGCACGCCCGCATCGGGAGCCCCGCACAAGGTGCCCGCGTCGAGGCCGGCTTTTGCCGGGTCGTACACCCGCACGGCGACCAATTCCAGGTCCGGACGGCCCAACACGTGGCGCAGCGACATCATTCCGGTCACCCCGGTCGCCCATTGGATCACGCGGGTCATATCAGGCGAACCTCAATCCCATACCACGTCCAGCCGCGGCGGCGAACGGAACATCGTGCCGCTCACATAGGGCGGCGGGGCGTCGGGATCGAGCCGCAGGCCCGGAAGTTGGTCGAAGAGCGCGTTGAAGAACTTGGTGCTCTCCAACCGTGCCAAGTGCATTCCGAGGCATAGATGGGCTCCGTGACCGAACCCGATGTGCGGCTTGCGTTCCCGGAAGATGTTGAAGGATTCGGGGTCGTCCCAGCGCGTCTCGTCATGGTTGGCACTGCCGAGGTTCACCATCATGGTCGATCCTTTCGGGATGTCCATTCCGAAGAATTCGGTGTCGGTGCTGACCTCTCGAATGAAATTGAGCAGAGGCGTCTCCCACCGGATGCCCTCCTCGATCGCTTGCGGCAACAGACTGCGGTCGGCGCGGACCGCGTCGAGTTGGTCGGTGTGGGTCAACAGGGCCAGCGCGAGGCTCGCTGTGGATCGCGACGTGGTCTCCGCTCCGGCGGGTAGAAGATTGCGCATGAATCCGTAGATTTGCTCGTCGGACATTTTGACGCCGTCGATCTCGGCCTGCGACAGGATGGTCACCATGTCGTCCTTCGGCGACTTGCGTCGATCGGCGAGCACGCCGACGAAGTACTCCTTCATCTCCGCCGACGCTTTCATGGCGGTCTCCATGTCTGCACGAAAGCCGAGCAGGTCGATCGCCAGCCGGTGAAACTCTCGGATATCTGATTCCGGCAATCCGAGAAGCGCCGCGATGATCCGCACCGGGATCGGCATGAATACCGCGTCGACCAAGTCGGCACGCTTGTCGTCGCGGAACTTCGCGATCGTGCGATCGACCAGCGGCTCCACCAGTTCGGAGTCCCAACGTTTCATCGAGGACTTGGCGAAGGCGAACTCGTGCAACCGGCGGTAAGTGGCGTGCTCCGGCTCCTGCATCTCCAGGATGGTCGGTCCCTGTAGCGGCCGCACCATGTCTTCGTAGATTCGCGTGCTGAAGGTGAGATTGTCGGTGAAGACGGCTTTGACGGCGTCGAACGAGTACGCCGTGAATGTCTTCTTGCCCGCCGGCCCGTCCTCAGGGACGCCCATCTCCGGCCAGCCTGGGTGAACGGGCGCCTTATCGCGCAGTTCGCGCAGCAACGGATAGGGGGTCGCGTCGCCGTCGGCGCCCATCCCGGCGTTGAACTTCTCCTGTGCCTCGCGGATGCGCTGCGCCCGGATCGTTTCGAAGTCGTCGGTAACCGCCGGCTCGACCACGTGCCACCTCGCGTACGCTCGATCAACCTACATGCTGTCGGTTGCAAACGTACATCATGTAGGTTGAACGAACCAGAACCCCGGCAAATTGCGAAAGCACAACCTGGAGAGTTTGATTGGCTATTCGAGTAGCGCAATGGGCGACGGGCGCGGTTGGTCGCGCCGCGCTGCAGGAACTCATCGAGAATCCTCATTATCAACTGGTCGGTGTGCTGGTGTACGACCCGGCAAAAACCGGCCTTGACGCCGGCGCGCTGTGCGGGCTGCCGCCGACAACGGGCGTGATCGCCACGGCGGACAAGGACGACATCATCGCGCTGGGCGCCGATGTCGTCGTGCACGCGGCCAGCAAGGCCCACGCGATCGAGACGAATGCCGAGGACATCTGCCGGCTACTCGCGGCGGGCAGCACGGTCATCACGACGACGTCGTACAACCATTTGCCCACCTACGGCGCGGAAACCGAGGCGGCGTTCGTCGAAGCCTGCCGACGGGGCGGGTCGCGGTTCCACGCCGCCGGCGAGAACCCCGGTTTCATGTTCGAGCGCCTGGTCGCCACGGTGACGGGGTTGAGCAAGACGATCGACCGGATCGACCTCTATGAAGCCACCGACGTTTCGGCCGTCGACAGCCGGCCGATGCTCGTCGACCTGATGGGCATGGGCAGGCCGCCCGAGGACGTCAGCGTCGATTCCCCGATCATCAAAAAGCTCGACATGGCCTACCGCCAGGCGCTCAACGCCACGGCCGACGTCCTGGGGATCAGCCTGTCGCACATCGACGTGACGGTCGACGCGACCACGCTGCCCCATGACATCGAGGTCCTCGCGGGGACGATCGAGGCGGGAACGGTTGTCGGGCAGCGATTCTCGTGGACCGGTCACTGGTCGGGGCGCCCGCTGCTGGCCATCCACGAGGAGTGGGTACTCACCCGCGACCTTCCCCAGTGGAATATGGCACCGCTGGCGCCCGGCGCGAAGGCGCCGCTCATCCGCGCCGTCATCAAAGGCCAGCCGAACTTCGAACTGCAGCTCGACGTCGGATCCGACGCTCCAGCGCCGGCGGGCCAGCACGCCATCCCAGGTCACCTGATGATCGCGATGGGCGCGGTTCGCGCCATCCCCTACGTGCTTGCCCAGCCGCCCGGCATCGTGACCGCGCCGGTGTTCGGTGCGATCCAACTAGCGTGAGCTGAGAGCGACCGCGCGCGCGATGTGGTCGCTGGGAGCCGCATGGAACACGTGTGCGCTGCCGTCAGCCAGCACCCGTCGGGCCACGAGATAGTCCGAACCCATCCAGCCCTGCCGGATGAACCGGCCGAACCGCAAAAACGTCCCCGGGGCGCCGCTGGCCGATGGAACGAGCTTCACCTGCTCCATCCCGTTCTTCACACCCTCTCCGGTCAGCGGGCGCGCCGCGGCGATGGCGCGCACGATCACAGTGGCCGCGTCGTGCGACAAGCCTGGCATCGAATGTCCGGGCCGGCGTCCGTATCGGGCCTCGAACCGGTCGAGGAACGCCTGCCCGACGGTATTGCGCTCGTCGTAGCTGTCCAGACCGATCCAGCCGGACAGGTGGCGCCTCCACTCCGCGTTGATGTGCGCCATTTCGAAAGCCGTTGTCGTGTACCGCGGCGGATCCCAGCCCCTAGCCAGAAGCGCATCCGTAAAGCCCCACAGACCGTGCCCGAACCCGACGTGCACCAGCGCGTCGGGTTCCGACGCGCGCAACGCTGCCACCGCTTCAGTCTTGTCGGCCTCCACCTGCGGAATCGCCACGGTCGCAACGACGTTCAAACCGGCTGCGTCGTAGGCTTTCTGAGCGAAGGCGAGGTACTCCTTGCCGATCAGCGATGACTCGTAGGCAATCGCGATCCGCGACCGGCCGTCGCCGATCATCACCGCGGCCAGCATCACCGGCTCCTCGGCCATCGAACCGTTGTTCAGCGCGAAGCACCACTCGCCGAGCGCACCCTCCGAACCTGAGAGGGTGACGATCGGAACGCGAGCGGTGGCATCGACGTGCGAACGCAGCGGCACCACGTTGTCCGACACCCACGGACCGTAGATCGCCAGACAACCCTCCGCCACAAGCTCGTCAAAGGCCCGTTCGACCGCGAGATACGTTCCGTTGGGCAGGCCGACCACGTTGCGGGTGACGAGTTCGATCGGCCGGTCGATGAGCCCGGAGGATACGGCTTCATCCATCACCAGCCGCAGCGCATCGACGCTGTCGCTGTCGGTGTCGCCGGTAGTCGGATAATCGTTGAGCAAGCCAACTTTCAACGGAGCGACCGAACCGTATGCGCGAACATCATCGTCTGCCATAGCGGCAACATACAGGATGAAGGTTGTCGCGACCGAGTGCATCCCGAACCCCGCGGGTCGGAAACGGTGATTTACGAAAAATGCATATCCGACCTCTGTCGGTGTACCTTTCGAGTGGGCCCGCCCAAAGGAGACGCAATGACGCTCGCATCGCCGCTGCAATCACACCGCCCGTCCGCCGACAAGAGGTATCGCGTCATCCAATGGGGCATGGGAAATGTCGGCACGTTGGCGCTGCGGCACTTCGCACACAACCCTCTCTACGAAGTGGTCGGAGTGCTCTGCAATCGCCCAGAGAAGGTCGGCAGAGACGCGGGCGAGCTGGTCGGGGTGGGGCCGATCGGCGTGCTCGCAACCACGGACAAGGCGGCCCTGGAAGCCCTCGACGCCGACTGCGTGTTCTACGCGCCACTCTGGTCGGACGTCGACGAGATCTGCCGGCTGCTGCGCGGAGGTAAAAGCGTCGTCGCCTCGGGTGGCGCGTGGTGGCATCGGACCGAGACCAACAGCGCGGACATCGACAAGATCGAAGCGGCGTGCCAAGAGGGCGGTACTTCGTTTCATGGAGGTGGCATCCACCCCGGCTATGCGGCGGACCTGCTCGTCCTGACGCTGGCCCGGATCGTCGGCAAGACCGACCACATCCATATCTACGAGGCGGTGAACTTCAACAGGGACACCCTGAAGTATCTGGACGAAATGGGTTTCGGGAAAACCCCGTCCGAGTTCGCGAAGGGAAATCTCTTCCAGGATGCCTGGTCGTTGTTCGCGCAGTCGCTGACGATGGTCGTCGAAGGGCTGGGCAAAACGGTGGAAAAGTTCACGACCGACGTGGAGTTGGGCACGGCCACCCGCGATATTCCTTATGAGGGGACCCCGGACATGGACATGCCGGGCCTTAAAGGGGTTATCCAGCAGGGCACCGTCGCATCCCAACATCACCTGTGGACGGCGTGGGTGGACGGCCGGCCATTCATCACGTTGCACGAGTTGTACTCGTTCATCGAACACGACGCCATCGAACCGAAGCCTGATTGGGAGCCGTATTACCACTACCGCGTGGTGATCGAAGGCGATCCGGGAACCGAGCTGATTCTGCGGGGCAGCCAGGAAGCCCGCGAGCACGCGAAGCCTGGCTATGTCGGCTATGCCTGGACGGCGATGGAACCCGTGAACTCGATCCCCGCCATCTGCGACGCGCCGCCGGGTTTCAAGTCGCACGCCGAGCTCGGCCTGATGACCGTTCGCGGGATCGTGCGCTGAAGAAAACAACCGGCCGGGCAACTCAACATTCAACCTGAATGTTGCTACGATCGCCGGCATGGCGAAGCGCGGTGGGGCGGCCGACGAACGGAGGGCCAGGGGGGAGCAGACTCGTCTGGACCTGATCGACGCGGGGCGCGAACTCTTCGTGGAATACGGATTTTTCAACACGAGCATCAGCGACATCGTGACCAAGTCGGGCGTCGGGACTCGGGGTGCGTTCTACCACCACTTCAAGGACAAGGCCGAGCTGTTCCGCGCCGTGTTCGAAGACGTCGAGAACGACCTCACACTTCGGTCCATCGCCGCTCCCCCGCCGGGGACGGACCCCTGGGAGCGGCTCACGAGGGGTCTACACGGGTTCCTGGAAGCGGCACAGGAGCCCGCGGTGCAGCGGGTGATACTCGTCGACGGACCGGTGGTACTGGGCTGGCAAACCCTGCGCGAAATCCAGGAGGGCAACAGCATCGCCCTTATCAATGAGGTGGTCCGCGAGGCGATTGCTGAAGGAATCATCGACGATCAGCCCGTCGGGGAGCTGACGCACATGATCGTCGCCGCGCTCGAGGAAGCCTCGCTTCTGGTGGCGCATGCCGCAAACCCCAGCAGGGCGCGCCGGCGGGCCGGCAAAGTCCTCGACCGTCTCCTGCTCTCATTTGCCGTCGAGCCCCAAAAAGTCCTGCGGCGGTGATCCGTGCGGCCAATGCTTCGCGGCGCCTTGCTGCCGTCATGGAAATGCTTATTTCCATAAATCGAAATAGCGCCTCTGCTTTCTGATAATCTCGTTTTCAACCTCTGCCCAAGGAGACCCATGCAGCCCGAAGACATGATCCTGGTGAGCGTCGACGACCACCTGGTCGAGCCCCCGAACCTGTTCGAGGGCAGGGTCGCAAGCAAGTACGCCGACCAGACGCCGCGAGTCATCCGCCAACCCGACGGGTCGGAGGTCTGGACTTTCAACGGTGCGATCATTCCCAACATCGGCCTCAACGCCGTGGCGGGGCGCCCGCGCGAGGAGTACGGCATCGAGCCCACCGCCTTCGACGAGATGCGGCCGGGCTGCTACGACATCCACGAGCGGATCAAGGACATGGACGCGGGCGGCGTGCTCGGGTCGATGTGCTTCCCGTCCTTTCCCGGCTTCGCCGGCCGGTTGTTCGCGACCCACCCCGACAAGGACCTCGCGCTCGCCGTCACCCAGGCGTACAACGACTGGCACATCGACGACTGGTGCGGCTCCTATCCGGGACGGTTCCTTCCGATGGGGCTGCCCGTGCTCTGGGATCCGGAGTTGTGCGCCAAAGAGATCCGCCGTAACGCCGATAAAGACTGCCACTCCGTGACTTTCACCGAAAACCCCGCCACGCTCGGATTCCCGAGCTTCCACGACGAGTACTGGGATCCGATGTGGCGGGCGCTGTCGGACACCAACACGGTGCTCTCGGTACACTTGGGGTCCTCGGGCAAGATCACGATGACGGCCGACAACGCCCCCATCGACGTCATGATCACGCTGCAGCCGATGAATGTGTGCTCGGCGGCCGCCGACCTACTCTGGTCGCGCGTCATCAAGAAGTTCCCCGACGTCCGGTTCGCACTTTCCGAGGGCGGCACCGGATGGATCCCCTACTTCATCGATCGGCTGGACCGCACCTACGAGATGCATCACCTGTGGACCGGCCAGGACTTCGGCGGCAGGCTGCCCAGCGAAATCTTCCGAGAACGCTTTCTGACCTGCTTCATCGCCGATCCGATCGGAATCAAACTCCGCCACGACATCGGCATCGACAACATCGCTTGGGAGTGCGACTACCCGCACTCCGATTCGTCGTGGCCCTTGGCGGCCGAAGAACTCGCCCTCGTCATGGCCGGGCTGCCCGACGACGAAGTCAACAAGATCACCTACGAGAACGCTTGCCGGTGGTATTCGTTCGATCCGTTCAAACACCGCACCCGCGAGCGGTGCACGGTGGGGGCCCTGCGCGCCGAGGCGGGTGACCACGACGTCGAGATCCGCAGCTTCGACCACGCCCGGTTCGAACGCACCATAGGTGCAACCCTCGGCTCCGTGAGCGCGAAGCTCGATGTCTGACAACGAACAACGCCCGTTGCGAGTCGCGGTCGTGGGCGCCTCCTCGGGTCTGGGCCGATGCATCGGAATCGGGCTCGCACAGCGGGGCGCGCATGTCGCGCTGTTGGCGCGTCGATACGACAGGCTGGTCGAAGCGGCCAAGGAAGCGGGCAACGGTGCGGTAGCCGTCGCCTGCGACGTCACCGTAACCGACAGTTGCCAGAAAGCGATCTCCGAGGCGGTCGGCGCGCTGGGCGGCCTCGACGCCCTGGTGTACACGACCGGCATGGGCGTGCTCGCGCCACTGCGCGATGTGACTGCGGAACAATGGGCGCAGTTGTTCGCGACTAATGTCACCGGCGCTTCGCTTGTCACCGCCGCGGCCGCGCCACACTTGGCCGCGGCGGCGGGTTCGGCCGTGTACCTGTCGTCGCTGAGTGCGTCCTATACGACTCCCTGGCCGATGCTCGGAGCCTACGCGGTGACGAAGGGCGCGTTGGACAAACTCGTCGAGGCCTGGCGCATGGAACATCCGGAGATCGGCTTCACCCGCCTCGCGGTGGGCGACAGTCTCGGCGGCAGCGGCGACGCGCAGACCGAGTTCAACAAGAGCTGGGATCCCGACGCGTTGGAGACGGCCATCCGGTTCTGGATGGAGAACAAGTACATGCTTGGTGGGTTGGTTGACGCGGAGCATCTGACCGAAGTGGTCAATTCCGTGATCCGTTGCGGGAATAGCAGTTTCATCCCTTACCTAACCCTTGCCCCGCGCACCTCCGACGCAGTGAAGGAACTTCGCAAATGGTGAACCACGAACCGCGAATGCTGATCGATGGCAAGCTCGTCGAGTCCGAGACCGGGCGGCAGTTCGAAAACGTCAACCCGGCGACGGAGGACGTCCTGGGCACCACCAGCGACGGTACCCGCGCCGACATGGAGCGTGCGATCGCCGCGGCGCGGCACGCGTTCGACAACACCGAGTGGTCGCGCGACGGCGAAGCGCGCGCCGAGGGACTGCGGCAGCTGCAGGCGGCGCTGGAAGCCGAACGCGAGGACTTGCGAGCCGAACTGGTCGCCGAAGTCGGCTGTCCCGTGTTATCCACCTATGGACCGCAGCTTGACGTGCCCCTCAAGGAAGCCCTCTCCTGGCCCGCCGACATGATCCGCGAATTCGCATGGAAGCGTTCGCTTCCGGACAAGGACGCGTTCGGCATGGGCAGCCTGACCACCCGCGAGGTGTGGAAGGAGCCGATCGGCGTCGTCGGCGTCATCACCCCGTGGAACTTCCCCTTCGAGATCATCCTCAACAAGATCGGTCCAATCCTCGCGATGGGGAACACGTGCGTGCTCAAGCCCGCCCCGGACACTCCGTGGAACGCCACCAGGATCGGCCGAATCGTCGCCGAGCAGACGGACATCCCGCCCGGCGTCATCAACATTGTCCCATCATCCGATCACCTTGTCGGCGAGGCGATTTCGACGTCGCCGCTGGTCGATATGGTGGCGTTCACCGGTTCGACGGCCACCGGCAGGCGCATCATGGCCGCCGCCGCCGAAACCGTCAAGCCAACGTTCCTCGAACTCGGCGGCAAGTCCGTGTACCTGGTTCTCGACGAGGACGGAGACATCAGCGGACCGGTGGATGGCAGCGCATTCATCTGCATGCACGCCGGGCAGGGTTGCGCCATGCCTACCCGCCTGCTGGTGCCCAACTCACGCTACGACGAGGCAGTCGAACTAGTCACGGCTGCAATGGAAAAAAACAAGTACGGAGACCCCACCGATCCGTCGGTGCTGCAGGGACCTCTGGTTTCCAAGAAGCAGCAAGATCGGGTACTCGGCTATATCGAGAAGGGCAAGCAGGAAGGCGCCCGACTGGTCACTGGCGGCAAGGTGCCCAAGCATCTGCCGAAAGGCTATTTCGTCGAGCCGACTGTGTTCGCCAATGTCGACAACAAGATGACCATCGCCCAGGAGGAGATCTTCGGTCCTGTGCTGTCGGTCATCGGGTTTGACGGGGATGACGACGCGGTGCGGATCGCCAACGACTCGATCTATGGCCTGTCGGGCGTCGTGTTCGCCAATGACCTCGACCGCGCGAAATCCGTGGCGAGCCGGATCAGGACCGGGACGCTCGGCATCAACGGCGGTCTCTGGTACGGCGCCGACGCCCCGTTCGGCGGCTACAAGCAGTCCGGCGTCGGCCGTCAGTGCGGCATCGAGGGACTTGAGATTTTCACCGAGACAAAGACGGTCGGCTGGCCGGCGTCCTGACTCCCAACGAAAGAAGCGACAATGAAGTCCAAAGCAGCAGTGTTGCGCGGCGTCGGTGTGGACTGGGAAGTCACCGAAGTCGACCTCGACCCACCACATGCGGGTGAAGTCCTGGTCAAGATGGCGTACGCGGGAATTTGTCACTCGGACGAGCACTTCTACACCGGCGACAGTGTGCCGACCCCGGAGATGGAAGAAATGATGCGGGCGTCGGACATACCGGTCCCCGAGTGGTTTCCCATGCTTGGCGGCCACGAGGGCTCCGGTGTCGTCGAGGCGGTCGGCCCCGGGGTCAAGACACTCAAACCCGGTGACCATGTGGCCATCTCGTTCCTGCCTGCTTGCGGTAGCTGCCGATGGTGTGCGACCGGGCACACATACCTGTGCGACATTGGCGCCGACATCTACAGCAAAGCGATGACCACCGACGGCACCCGACGGCGCCACCTCGACGGCGAAGACCTCATGGCCATGATGCAGGTCGGCACCTTCTCCGAATACGTGGTGGCGTCCGAGCGTTCGCTCGTGAAAGTGAACGACTGGATCCCCCTGGAGGCCGCGTCACTGGTGTCCTGTGGTGTGACAACAGGTTTCGGGTCGGGATCCGTCGCGGCGGGCACGGGAGCGGGTGACACCGTCGTGGTGATTGGTGTCGGCGGAATCGGGATGAACGCCGTGCAGGGCGCAAAGGTCGCGGGCGCCAAGCACATCGTCGCTGTCGACCCCAACGAGTTCAAGCGTGAAGTCGCGCCGACGTTCGGCGCCACCCACACCGCTGTCGACGCCGGTGCGGCAGTGGAACTGGTCAAGGAGATCACCTGGGGAGTCATGGCCGATCGCGTCGTTCTCACCCCAGGGGTCGTACCCGCAGACCTGATCTTTACGGCGATGATGTTGTTGCGCAAGGGCGGAACCTGTGTGCTGACAGGGATGGCCAAGATCACCGACATGATGGTCCCGATGATGCTCGGTGACATGGTCAACTCCTGCAAGACCTTCAAAGGGGCGCTCTACGGTGAGATGAACCCGCGCGAAGCCATGCCCAAGCTGCTATCGATGTACGAGGCGGGCCAGATCAAGCTCGACGAGCTGGTAACTCAGAAGTACAAGCTCGACGACATCAACGAAGCCATGAAAGACCTTCGCGCGGGCAAGAACATCCGCGGCGTAATCGCCTTCGAGTAGTTGCCGGTAGCAAAAAGGAATTGGACGCGATGAGCATCCCTGATGGACCTACCGCAGGCTCGTTCCGCCTGGATCCGGCCGCCGACGTATGGACACTCGTCCGCGAACTGGTGGCAGGGCAACGCCGTATCGCCGAGATCGAACAAATGCTCACGGCTGCACAAGCCGAGCCCGCCAACGACGTCGACGAGATGCTGAGTCTTTCCTTTGGCCCCAAAAACGATTCTGACCTGGCCATGTTGAAGGCGCTCTGGTATCAGCGGACACTCCCAAAACTTATTGCGCAACTGGGTCTCGCCCTTGAGGTCCACGAAGCGTTCGGCGACCCCATCGATGCGGCCCGCGGGCAAAACACCGGCTCCGGTTCGTCCAAGCGCGACTTTGTGCGCCGGAAAACCCTGCGCGGCAACGCTTCCTAAAGCTGCACCCCGAGCAGCGCGTCGACCGCGGTCGCCACCGACGCCGGCGCACTGGCATCGTGGCCCCCGTACTCGAGTGCGTCGGTCGCCCAACCATCAAGCGCGGCAAGAGCTTTCGGTGTGTCGAGGTCGTCGGCCAGGTAGCGACGCACGCGGGCGATGACGTCGGCGGCATCCGGGCTGGCGGTCAGGGCGGTCGCGGCCCGCCAACGCCCCAGCCGCTCGGTCGCGTCGTCGAGCACCTGCCGGCTCCAGGACCGGTCCGCGCGGTAGTGCCCGGCCAAGAGGCCCAGCCGGATCGCCGCCGGCTCGACACCCTGTGCACGCAACTCCGACACCAGGATCAGGTTGCCGCGGCTCTTGGACATCTTGTGCCCGTCCCAGCCGATCATGCCGGCGTGCACGTAGTGGCGGGCGAATCGCCGCTCGCCGCGGACACATTCGGCGTGGGCGGCGGTGAATTCGTGATGCGGGAAGATCAGGTCGCTGCCGCCGCCCTGGATGTCCACGGGGCTGCCGATGCGGCTGAGCGCGATCGCCGCGCACTCGACGTGCCAGCCGGGCCGGCCGGCGCCGAAGGGCGAGGGCCAGCTGGGCTCGCCGGGCCGCGCCGCCCGCCACAACAGGGCGTCCAGTTCGTCGGTCTTGCCGGTGCGGTCCGGGTCGCCGCCGCGCTCGGCGAACAGCTGCAGCATGGTGTCGCGGTCATAGCCGGACTCGTAGCCGAACTGCACGGTGGCGTCCGCCCGGTAGTAGATGTCGGGATAGTCGCCGTCGAGGACGTACGCCGCACCCGACGCCAGCATCTTCTCGACGAGCTCCACCACTTCGGCGATCGCCTCGGTCGCCCCGACGTACTCGCGCGGCGGCAGTATCCGCAGCGCCGTCATGTCCTGGCGGAAGAGGTCGACCTCCCGGTCGCCCAGCTCGCGCCAGTCGACGCCGTCGCGCTCGGCGCGCTCGAGCAGGGGGTCGTCGATGTCGGTGACGTTCTGCACGTAGTGGACGTCGTGGCCGAGGTCCAGCCACTGCCGGTGCACCAGGTCGAAGGCCAGGTAGGTGGCCGCGTGACCGAGGTGGGTGGCGTCGTAGGGGGTGATGCCGCAGACGTACATGGTTGCCTTGGATCCGGCCGCCACCGGACGCACCTGCCGGTCGGACGTGTCATACAACCGCAGCTCCGGGCCGCGCCCCGGCAGCACCGGGACCTGTGCGGAAGACCACGTCTGCATAACGTCGACTCTAAACGCGCACCGGATCAGCGAAATTCCTGGCGGATGGCGCCGAGGAGGATCGGGGCCAGCTCGGCGCGGCACATGACGAAGTCGGGCAGGTACGGGTCGAGCTGGTTGTAGCGCAGCGGCGAGCCGTCCAGCCGCGACGCGTGCATGCCGGCGGCCATCAGCACCCCGGCCGGGGCGGCCGAGTCCCATTCCCACTGCCCCCCGGCGTGAACATAGGCGTCGACGTCGCCGTCGATGACGGCCATCGCCTTGGCGCCCGCCGATCCGATCGCCACGGGCTGAATGTGCAGCGTCTGGCGGATGCGATACAGCACCGCGGGCGGCCGGGTGGCGCTGACCGCGATCCGGATGGTCCCGGGGATGCCGGTGCGCGCGGCGCCGGCGGTCACGGTGTCGCTGCGGTACACCGTGTTGCCACGGGCGGGCAGCGAGACGGCCGCGTCGGTGATCTCGCGCTGCCCGTCGGTGGGCCGCTGCCACAGCGCGATGTGGACCGCCCAGTCGTCGCGTCCCGGCGTGGAGAACTCGCGGGTGCCGTCCAGCGGGTCGATGATCCACACCCGGTCGTGATTGACCCGGGAAAGGTCGTCGTAGGCCTCCTCGCTGAGCACCGCGTCGCCGGGCCGCTCGGCCCGCAGCCGGCGCAGGATCAACGCGTTCGCCAGGCTGTCCCCCGCGTCGCCTAGGGCCCAGGGATGGCCGAAACCGATTTCGTCGCGCACCTTGAGCAACAGCTCACCCGCGTCCGCGGCGAGATCGGCGGCGAGGGCGGCGTCCGTCATCTCACCCGGCGCGGAAGTCACCGGTTCAGTATCGCCGACGACCTTGCCCGCTTTATCCGGTGGCGGCGACCCGCACTAGAACGCCGGCCAGGGAATGGGGCGGTGCCGGTTAGGCGCCGGCATGACCGGGTTGTCCAGCAGCCGGCACGCGCGCCGGCGCAGCGCCGCGATTTCCGCGCTGGTGATGTGCCCGGCCAGCTCGTCGGCGAACGAGCCGGCCAGCGAATCGGCGAGCCCGGCGATCGCCTCGCACGTGTTGTCGTCGATCGGCTTGCCGGCCCAGCCCCACAGCACGGTCCGCAGCTTGTTCTCCACGTGCAGGGACACCCCGTGGTCGACGCCGTAGATGTGGCCCTCGAGGTCGCGCAGGACGTGGCCGCCCTTGCGATCGGCGTTGTTGATCAGCACGTCGAACACCGCCATCCGCCACAACCGGATGTCGTCGGCGTGCATCAGGACCACCTCGTCGCCGGCGTAGTCGTAGGCCCGCAGCACCGGCAGATACCCCGGCTCATGTTTGTCGGCGGGAAACAGGTCGACCAGGTCGGGCAGGCTCGTGGGGGGCGAATCCACCGCGTCACCGGGCTGCTGTATCCACAGCTGCAGCATGCCCGGGCCCGCCGGCCCGTGCCGAATGATGGTGTGGGGCACGATGTTCCAGCCCAGCTGCACCGACACCAGGTACGCCCCTAGTTCGCGCCCGGCCAGGGTTCCGTCCGGGAAATCCCACAGCGGCGCCTCGCCGGAGATCGGTTTGTAGACGCAGTGCACGCTGGCCTCGCCGAGCGTCGACTCGCACAGGAAGGTGGCGTTGCTGGCGGAGCGGATGCGTCCGAGGACCGTCAGTTCGCCGTCCCGCAGCACCTCCCGCTCGTGCGCCTCGTTATTCCTCGGCGTCATCGTCGGGCCCGAGAAGCGCGCTGCGCTTGTAGCCGTTGGTGCGCGCGCAGATGTGGCCCTCGGGGTCCAGCGGTTCGTCGCACAGCGGGCACGGCGGACGGCCGGCCGAGATGACGCGGTTGGAGCGGGTGGCGAATTGGCGTGCCGACTCCGGCGTCAGGAAGACCCGCACCGCGTCGGGGCCTTCCTCGGTGTCGTCGAGCACGACCGAGGCGTCGAACTCGGCGTCGGTGACGGCCAGCAACTCGACCACCACCGTCTGCGCCTCCGAGTCCCAGCCGAGGCCCATCGTCCCGACCCGGAACTCCGCGTCG
The DNA here is from genome assembly GCF_000455205.1 of Mycobacterium sp. UM_CSW. Lineage (GTDB taxonomy): Bacteria > Actinomycetota > Actinomycetes > Mycobacteriales > Mycobacteriaceae > Mycobacterium. The sequence continues at coordinate 121,289 of NZ_AUWQ01000014.1, forward strand.
ACGGGCGTGATCAACGGGCTGAGGTCGTCGATCTCGGCGGGCTCCGGCGGAACCGGCGTGCCGAACCTGCGGTTCACCTCGAGCAGCAGCGCGCCGATGCGCTCCGCGAGCACCGCGACCTGTTGCTTCTCCAAGACCACCGACACCACCCGCGAATCGCCCACGGCCTGTATGTAAAACGTGCGATTTCCGGGCTGGCCGACGGTCCCGGCCACGAAGCGGTCGGGCGTGCGGAAGACGTGAATTGCGCGGGCCATGGCACCTCCAAAATACCGGCTGTTGCCGTCGCCGTGCGATTCGATTGCCCCGCCGCAGCGAAACTAATCAGTCGACCCGCCGACCACCGCGTCGCTCGTCGGCACCGCTTCGGCCGGCCCGGTTTGCGACTCCCCTTTCGACTCATCGTGAGCCTCATCACCCTTGGTCTCGTCCTTCGGCGGCGGCCCCGCCCGCAACGCGGCGGACAGCCGGCCGCCCGTGTGGTTGACGTGCAACACGAATGGCCGCAGCGGGGTGTAGCGGATCACGGTCACCGACCCGGGGTCGGCGGTGACGCGCTGGAACCCGTCCAGGTGCATGCCGTACGCGTCGGCGACGACGGACTTGATGACGTCACCGTGGGTGCAGGCCACCCAGAGCACGTCGGCGCCGTCTTCTCCGCCGAGTTCTCCGGCCAGCCGCCGGTCGTGCGCGCGGATGGCCGCGACCGCACGAGCCTGCACCTGCGCCAGGCCCTCGCCCCCGGGGAACACCGCCGCGCTGGGGTGGGCCTGGACCACCCGCCACAACGGCTCCTTCGTCAGCTCGCCGATCTTGCGGCCTGTCCAGTCGCCGTAGTCCACCTCGGCGAGCTCCTCGTCGATCAGGGGCTCTAGGCACAGCGCCTCGGCCAGCGGCTCGACGGTGCGCCGACAGCGCAGCAGCGGGGAGGTGACCACCGCGCGGATCGGCAGGTCGCCGATCCGGTCGATCAGCCCGGCGGCCTGCTCGCGGCCCTTGTCGTCGAGGTCGACGCCCTCCGACCGCCCAGCCAGCACACCGGCGGTGTTCGAGGTGGAGCGGCCGTGCCTGAGCAGGATGACGGTCACGACGACGACCGTACTCGGTACGGGCGGGCGCGACTGGTTCGCTAGCGGGAGACCGGCACGGCGTGCGCGATCGAGTCGCGGACCGCGGCGGTCAGACTGCGCTCGTCGGTGAGGTCGATGTCGACCAGGCCGCGAATCGCCCGCGCGACCACGTCCTCGGCCTGCGGAACGGGGCCGGAGAGGCGTGGGCGGTAAATTTCGACAACGAGCGAGCGGTGCTCGATGTGGAAGGAGAAACTGCGCCCATCACCGAGTTGTCCGTACCCGCTGGCAAAGATTCCCGTCGAGATGTCCTCGACAGCAAACTCTTTGTCTGCGACATGCCGGTCAACGATGACGGTCATGACGCGACGATACCTCTCCAGTCCGACCCCATGCAGGCAACATGGCCATATTGGATGCGAAACCGTTCCCTAAAATTTGAATTTCACATTGGTGACGCGAGGGAAAATAATTGCTGCGACGACGTACGGGCGACAAACCGGCAGTCCAGGGCGCCTTCCTTGCGGTGGCGTTTTTGCTGGTAGCGGTGGCGGGTTGCTCGGGCGATCCGCTCGGTAGCGCACCGCCCACGATCGAACCGGCCCAGCCGGCCGTCTCCCCGCCGACGTCGCAACCCGCGGCCGGCACGGTGCGACAGCTGGCCGGCCACGGCGCCGCGGCAATCTTCGACGCGGCCACCCGTCAACTGGCCGTCCTGGCCCCCGGCGGCGACCCGGAGGCGCCCGCCAGCCTCACCGAATTCGGTGACCCGCAGGCCGCGCCGCGGGTGGTCGACCTGCCGGGCCCGGCGACCGCGTTGACCGGCGACGGCCGCGGCACGGCCTTCCTGGCCACCCGGGGCGGCTACTTCGTGGTCGACCTGTCCGCCGGCCGCGCGACCCGCGTACCCGTCGCCAACGCCCAGCAGGTCGACTTCACGGCCGTCGCCCAGCGAGCCGACGGAACGCTGGTGCTGGGCAGCGCGGACGGCGCCCTCTACACCTTCGCCTCCCGGACACCGGCCTCGGTACGCAGCGCCACCATCAGCACCCGCAACAAGATCTTCGCGCGTGTGGATGCGATTGTGGCACAAGGGAATACGATAGTGGTGCTGGATCGGGGCCAGACCTCGGTGACGACGATCGGCGCCGACGGACGCGCCGAGCAGGCGCTGCGAGCCGGGGAGGGCGCCACCACCGTTGCCGCCGACTCGCTGGGCCGCGTCCTGGTCGCCGACACCCGCGGCGGGCAGCTGCTGGTCTACGGCGTCGATCCGCTGATCCTGCGGCAGGCCTACCCGGTGCGGCAGTCCCCGTACGGCCTGGCCGGTTCCCGGGGGCTGGCCTGGGTGTCCCTCACCGCGGCGAACGTCGTCATTGGTTACGATCTGTCAACCGGAATTCCCGTCGAAAGGGTGCGATACCCAACCGTGCAGCAACCCAACTCGCTGGCTTTTGACGAAGCGTCGGGCACCTTGTACGTGGTGTCGGGGTCGGGTGCGGGTGTCCAGGTCATCGAGCACGCGGCGGGCACGCCGTGACGAGCCGTCAAGAACCGCGGTGGAGTCGGCTGCCGGCGGGCTGGGAAGCGGAGATGTCCGACGAATACGAATGGATCCCGCTGCGCCTGCCGCCGGAAGTGACGCGACTCAGCGCGTCCATCCGGCTGTCCATCGAGGCCGAATATCGCGGCTGGGAGCTCACCCGGGTGCGCCTCTACACCGACGGCAGCCGACGGGTGTTGTTGCGCCGCAAGAAGACTCGTCTGGACAGCCGGCGGCCCGACCAACCGGAATTGTGATGTACCGGCTTACCCGCCGGCTGTTGTTCCTGTTACCGCCCGAACGCATACACACGCTGGTGTTCGCACTGCTGCGCGCCGTCACGGTCCTGCCCGCCGCGCGGCGGTCGCTGCATCGACGGCTCGGCCCGACCGACCCGGTGCTGGCCAGCACGGTGTTCGGGGTGCGTTTCCCCGGACCGCTGGGCCTGGCCGCCGGCTTCGACAAGGACGGCAAGGGGCTGCTCACCTGGGGTGCGTTGGGTTTCGGGTATGCCGAGGTGGGCACCGTCACGGCGCAACCCCAGCCCGGCAACCCCGGCCCGCGTCTGTTCCGGCTGCCCGCCGATCGGGCCCTGCTGAACCGGATGGGGTTCAACAATCGCGGCGCCGGCGCGCTGGCGATCCGCCTCACCCATCGCCGCCCCGACGTGCCGATCGGGGTCAACATCGGCAAGACGAAGGCGGTCGCGGCCGCCGACGCCATCGGCGACTATCGGGCCAGCGCCCGGCTGGTGGGGCCGCTCGCGTCGTATCTGGTGGTCAACGTCAGCTCGCCGAACACGCCAGGGCTGCGCGACCTGCAGGCCGTGGAATCGCTGCGGCCGATCCTGCAGGGCGTCTTGCTGGAGGCCTCGACGACGTCGACGCCGGTGCTGGTCAAGATCGCACCCGATCTTTCAGATTCCGACGTCGACGACATCGCCGACCTGGCCGTCGAGCTGGGCCTGGCCGGCATCGTCGCGACCAACACCACCGTGTCACGGGAGGGACTGAACACGCCGGGCGTGAAAAAGCTTGGCGCGGGCGGTATCTCGGGGCCGCCGGTGGCGCGCAGGGCGGTCGAGGTGCTGCATCGGCTCTACGGCCGGGTGGGTGACCGGCTGGTACTCATCAGCGTGGGCGGCATCGAGACGGCCGACGACGCGTGGGAACGGATCACCGCAGGCGCGTCGCTGCTGCAGGGCTACACCGGCTTCATCTACGGAGGAGGCTTGTGGCCCAAGCACATTCACGACGGCATTGCCCGCCGCCTGCATGACGGCGGGTTCGCGTCACTCGGCGACGCGGTGGGGTCCGCGGCCATCGACCCGGGCCGACCGACGGGGGGCTCGGAACGGCTCGGGGAGCCGGGATAGCCGTCCTATTTGGCGTGTGTCAATTAAAACGGTTGAACGCCTTGCCAATACGACGCCGCGCGTTGCGGGTTGTGCATTTGTACAACTAACTGCTAGAAACAGGGTTTAGCCAGTCACATTTTGGTGAACATTGTGACCGGTATCTCAGTGGGCTAATCGGGAGAGCCTTCGAGGGGAGATGGCCATGTCATTTGTCGTTGCTGCGCCGGAAACGGTAGGGGCCGCCGCCGGGGATTTGGCGGGCATTGGTTCCGCGCTGCGAGAGGCCACCGCGGCCGCAGCGGGCCAGACGACCGCCATTACCACCGCTGCCGCCGATGACGTGTCGCTGGCCGTCTCGGAGCTATTCGGTGCGTACGGGCAGCAATTCCAGGCGATGACCGCCCAGGCGGCGGCATTTCACAACGAGTTTGTGAACCTGCTGAACGGTGGGGCGGCGGCTTACCTCGGTACCGAGCTCGCCAATGCCCAGCAGGCCATGATCGGCGAATTCACCGCCAACGGCGCGGCTGCGTCCGCCCCGCTTCTCGGCGGGTTGCTCGGCGGGGGCGGGCTGCTCGGTGGGGGCGGTCTCCTCGGCGGCTCGAGCGGCAGCGGCGGCCTGCTCGGCGGACTCGACGGACTGCTCGGCCTCGGCACCGGCGGGGGCGGGCTGCTCGGCGGGCTGGGCACCGGGTTGGGCCAACTCTTCGCACCCCTCAACACCATCGGCAGCCAATTCGCCAACGGCTTGGGTTCACTATTTCTCAACCCGGCGATCCTCAATGCCTTCCCCACACTCAGCGACTTCTTTGGGCCGATAAACCTCGGCAACTTGACGCCCGGCCTGAGCCTCACCTCGGGACCCCTCGGCGCCTTGCTGGGGCCGACCCTCAACGGCGTCGGACTCGACGTGGGCAACTTCCTGTCCAACGAGCTCGTCAACGGCATAACCCTGTCCAACCTTTTCGGCGTCGGCACCGGGCTCTTCCAGGACGTGCCGCTGCTCCAGGGACTGCAACCCCTGCTGAATTCGTTGCTGCCGGGGCTATTCGGGCCGATGCCGTCGGGCGGCGCGGCCCCCTATCCCAACCCGTACACCGTCCTCTTCGAGACGACGGCGCTGGATCTGAACTTGATGGGCGCGCAGTTCGCGACCCATCCATTCCCGATCCTGAGTCAGATCATCGCCAACCAGAGTCACTACGCGCAGATCTTGGCGAGTGGGTTCGCGACCGGCCTGCAGGGCTTTCCCGCGAACGTGCCGACGAACATTCAGCTCGCGATCCAGGGCGCTTCGACCTTCAACCCGGTGGCCATCGGGGAGGACTTCGTCGGCGGGACCACCGGCCTATGGGGGACCATCGGCTCGTCGCTCGCCAAGATGGGCTCGGACCTGCAGGGCACATTGCCCGCCGCGCTCCGCGACATGTCGGCGGCTCGGGACGCGATAGCCGTCGGCAACTACTACCTGGCGGTGCAGGACGCGGCACACGCGCCGATCGACCTGTTCATCACCGGATTCGACACCAGCCACCTGGCGATCACCGGCGGCATCACCAGCATCATCCCGCCCAACTTCGCGGTGAACATCGCTGGGCCGGTCGGGCTGGAGGGTCCGGCCGCCGAATTGCTGCCCATCCTGTCCGCGATCGGACAGCAGCCGGTCGGCGTCGCGAGCCTGGTCCCGCACGGGTCCATCCCCGGGATGATGCTCGGCAACCTCGCCAACGCGGTCGACACCCTGGTCAACGCAAACGTCACGGCGAACTTCGCGCTGAATATCAGTGGCATACCGCCCGGCGGCACGCTGGCCGGCACCGCCATTTTCGGGTTGCCGCTGCAGCTAGGCTTCGCGATACTGGGCCCGCCGTTCGCCATGGCGAACGGAATCGCCCAGGGGGCAACGGCTTTCGGTGCGGCCGCGCAGACCGGCAACGTCCTGGGAATGCTGAACGCGATCGGCGATATGCCCGCTTACGCCGCGAACGGCTTCCTCAACGGCCAGCTCATCGTGGATCTGCCGCTGCCGATCACGGTATCGACGCCGCTTTTGGGCTCTCTCACCTTGCCAGCCATCGCCCATGTCCCCTTCGACGGACTTCTCACGCCGCCCGAACCGCTGACGGTCACGATCCCGGCCGGCGTCGCGGGAATCACCGTTCCGATCAATGCCACCCTCGGCGGCACCGAATTCGGGGGCCTGTTCCCGACGCTGTTCAACACCATTCCGGAAGCGATCGCCGCGGCGATCACACCGACCGGCTAGTCCCTGTCGCGAAAGTGCAACTGGCGACGCGTTGCCCGAGTGGGCCTGTCGGCAGTTGCACTTTCGCGAACGTGCGGGCTACTTCTGCTCGTAAGTCCCGTAGATGTAGGCGCGCGCGATCGCGTGCTGGAACAGGTTGAACCCGAGGAACGCCGGGCTGGCGTCTTCGGGCAGGTCGAGCTTCTCGACGTCCACGGCGTGCACCGCGACGTAGTAACGATGCGGGCCGTGGCCCGGTGGCGGCGCGGCGCCGACGTAGCGGCGCATGCCGGCGTCGTTCACCAAAGTCAGTGCGCCGCCGGGCAAATCGCTGCCGTCGCCGGCATTGTCGGGTAGCTCGGTGACGTCGACGGGCAGGTTGGCCACCGCCCAGTGCCAGAATCCGGACAGCGTCGGGGCGTCCGGGTCGTAGACGGTGACCGCGAAGCTGCGGGTCTCCTCGGGGAACCCCGACCAGCTCAGCTGCGGGCTGACGTCCTCCCCGCCGGCGCCCATGATCCCGCTGACTTGCGGGGTGGCCAGCGGCTGCCCGTTGGTAATCGAGTTCGAATTCAGGCTGAACGACGGCAGTTTCGGCAGCGCGTCGTACGGGTCGGGCGGCAGGCTCATGGGCGATCCTCTCTTTGGTTGTCTGCTAGCAGTGTGTCAGGAAGTGTTCCAGCACCTCGGTGCCGAACCTCAGCGCATCGATGGGTACCCGTTCGTCGACGCCGTGGAACAGCGCGGCAAAGTCCAGGTCCGGCGGCAGCCGCAGCGGGCTGAAGCCGAAACAGCGAATCCCCAAGCGCGCAAAGGATTTCGCGTCGGTGCCACCGGAAAGCATGTAAGGCACCGTCCGGCCGTCGGGGTCGACCGCCAGCACGGCGGCGTTCATGGCATCGACCAGCTCACCGTCGAAGCTGGTCTCGTACGACGGGAGGTCTCTGATCCATTCGCGGGTCACGTTGGGGCCGATCAGCTGGTCCACCTCGGCCTCGAATGCCGCCTTGCGGCCCGGCAGGATGCGGCAGTCCACCACCGCCTCCGCCGTCGCGGGGATGACATTGGCCTTGTATCCGGCCTTGAGCATCGTCGGGTTGGCGGTGTCGTGCAGGACGGCCTTGAGCATGCGGGCCATCGGGCCGAGCTTGTCGATCGTCCCCGCCAGGTCGGGCGAATCGATGTCGAAGCTCAGCCCGGTCTCCTCGCTGACGGCGGCCAGGAACTGCTGGACGGTGTCGGTGACCACCAGCGGGAATTGGTGCCTGCCCAGCCGGGCGACCGCCTCGGCGACGGCGGTGACGGCGTTCTGGTCGTGCACCATCGACCCGTGTCCGGCCGGGCCCTGGGCGCTCAGCCGCATCCACGACATCGCCTTCTCGGCCGTCTCGATCAGGTAGAGCCGGCGCTCTCCCCCGTCGCGGCGCGGCACGGTCAGGGAGAACCCGCCCACTTCGCCGATCGCCTCGGTGACGCCGTCGAACAGCTCCGGCCGGTTGCTGACCAGCCATTGCGCCCCGTAGTGGCCCCCGTGCTCCTCGTCGGCGACGAACGCGAACACCAGATCGCGGGGGGGCACGATGCCGGCCCGTTTCAACTGCCGGGCGACCACGATCATCATGCCGACCATGTCCTTCATGTCGACCGCGCCGCGACCCCAGACGAAGCCGTCCCGGATCGCGCCCGAGAACGGGTGCACGGTCCAATCGGCGGGCTCGGCCGGGACCACGTCGAGATGCCCGTGGATCAGCAGGGCGCCGCGCGAGCTGTCCGCGCCGGGTAGGCGGGCGAACACGTTGCCGCGGCCGGGGGCGCCGGACTCGACGTACTGCGGCAGGTAGCCGACCTCTTGCAGCTGCTCGGCGACCCACTGGGCGCACTCGGCCTCGCCACGCGTGGTCTCGGGTTCGCCGGTGTTGGTGGTGTCGAACCGGATCAGCTTGCTGACGACCTCGACTACGTCATCGAAGCGATTGGACGGCTGCTCGCTGTGATCGGTCACAACCACCTTTCCTACCACTGGCGGCGCGACCGGGCTCGGGCCGGAACCCCCGGCGCGCGGCGAGCTAACTTGGGTCCGCGCGGGCCGATCCGATAGCCTTAGCTGCCAACTCTCGTTGGTCTTGTCCGAGTGGCGGAATGGCAGACGCGCTAGCTTGAGGTGCTAGTGCCCTACTAATGGGCGTGGGGGTTCAAGTCCCCCCTCGGACACACGACTGAGGCGAGCGAAATGAACGCTCGCGTTCATTTCCGAGCCGATGGAGTGTGTTGAGCGGCGAAGCCGCGATCACACAGCGGTTTTACGACCCGTGTGTTGAGCGGCGTAGCCGCGATCACACCGCGGCTTTACGACCCGTGTGCGTTGAGCGGCGAAGCCGCGATCACACCGCGGTTTTACGGCCCGGCATGCCGCTTGGGCGGCGGGTAGACGGCCCGGGCGATCGTCGCCGACAGCCATCCGATCCCCCATCCGAGGCCGACCAGCAGGAACGTGCGCCGGGTATCCGCGCCAGCCACCGCCGAAACTCCGACCAAGATCACGGCCCACACCACCGCGCAGGCGATGCTGTAGGACGTGTAAGTGCGCCGACTCATTTCGCCATTCCTCTCGTGTCGCCGCGAATTCCCCTCGCGCACAAGGCTATCTGAGTGATGAAACTCACCGCGAAAAATCCGGCCCCCTGACCTTCTGCGCGCAGCGCGACGCCGCACGTAGGCTAGATAAAGGCCAAGCCTGGCGAATGCGACCAATGAACCCACCGAGCGGCTTTCTTCGGCGAACGGCGACGCGCACGTTCCGCGACCGTCGCGAGGCCGGCCGCGTGCTCGCCGAGCAGTTGGCGTCCTACCGGGGCAAGGACGATCTACTGGTTTTCGGGCTCGCCCGCGGCGGCGTCCCGGTGGCGTGGGAAATCGCGGCGGCGCTGCACGCCCCGCTCGACGTATTCCTGGTCCGCAAGCTCGGGGTGCCGCGCTGGCCGGAGCTCGCGATGGGCGCCCTGGCCAGCGGTGGTGCGGTGGTGATGAACGACAACGTGGTTTCGAGCCTGCACATCACAGACGAGCAGGTCCGCGAGGTGGTCGCCAGCGAGACGGCCGAACTCCACCGGCGCGAGCAGGCGTACCGGGGCGGCCGCCCCATCGCCGACCCGCGGGGCAAGACCGTGATCCTGGTCGACGACGGCATCGCCACGGGGGCCAGCATGCTGGTCGCCGTCCGCGCGCTGCGGGCCGCGGGCCCGCGGTCGATCGTCGTCGCGGTTCCGGTCGGCCCCCCGTCGACGTGCCGCGAGATCGGGCAGGAAGCCGACGACGTGGTGTGCGCGACCATGCCCCCCGGGTTTGAAGCCGTCGGACAGGTGTACGCCGACTTCCACCAGGTCAGTGACGATGAGGTCCGCGAGCTGCTGAATACGCCGACCCGCTGACGGCTATGTGGTGCGGTCCTCGCCGCGGCCGTCGGCGGGCACCGCGGACTGCTCGCTGGTTTCGAGCCCCTGTGACGACTCGCCGACGGTGGTGTCCTCGGCGGCGGGTCGTTCGCCCTCCTCCGGGACTTCCTCGGGGTAGTCGACCGTCGCCTCCTCGCCGTCCCCCGCTGCTACGGCGTCGTCGGCGACTTCGCCGCCGGCATCGCGCCGCTGGCGTTCCCGCAGGGCGTCGATGATCAGCAGCACTACGCCCAGGACGCTGGCGCCGATGCACACCCAGGCGACCAACTCGTTGCTGGTGACGACCGCGAACACCAACGCGACGAGCCCGATCAGGGCGAGTACCAGCGCAATGATCAGCATCGGCCATCCTCCAGGCGACGAGCGGGACTGCCAGGTCTAGTGCAGGTTAGTGCCGCGTCGTGGCTTGGCGCGGCTGCCAGGCTAGTTATTACCCCGATTGAACTGGTCGAACCCGCCGGCATCGGCGCTGGAGTCGACGGGTGCCGCCGAGCCACGCTGGCCGAGTTCCTCGAGCTGAGATTCGAGGTAGGTCTTGAGGCGGGTGCGGTACTCGCGCTCGAACGTGCGCAGCTGCTCGAGGCGGCCCTCCAGCACGGTGCGCTGCTGGTTGATGGTTCCCATGATTTCGGAGTGCTTGCGTTCCGCGTCGGCCTGCAGGGCGTCGGCCTTCTCCTGGGCCTGCCGCAACTGGGTCTCCGAGCGGCTCTGAGCGTCGGCCAGCATCGCGTCGGCGCGCTGCCGGGCCTCGGCGACGGTGGTCTCGGCGGTGTGCTTGGCCTCGCTGAGGATCTGGTCGGCGTTGGCGCGCGCGTCGGCCAGCATTTTGTCCGATTCGGCCTTGGCGGTGCTGGTGAGCCGGTCGGCGGTGTCCTGGGCCAGGGTCAGCACCCGGGCGGCCTTGAGGGCCTGCTCCTCGTTGGTTCCCGCGGGGGCCGCGGGCGGCGGGGGCGCCACGACGGGCGCCGGCTTGACCGGCTCGGGTTCGGGCTCGTAGGTGGGGATCGCCTGGGTGGGCTGGGCGGCGCCACCGCCGCCACCGGCGGCCAGCTCGCGGTCCAGCTCCTCGATGCGTTGACGCAGATCGGAGTTCTCCTCGATGAGCCGCGTCAGCTCGTTTTCCACCAGGTCGAGGAAGGCGTCGACCTCGTCTTCGTTGTAACCGCGCTTGCCGATCGGCGGCTTACTGAACGCCACATTGTGGACGTCGGCTGGTGTAAGCGGCATTGTTCGTCCCCTCGAGTTCCTGTCAAACGATCTGGAAAGTGTAGAACGGAGTGGTTGCCGTCGTGCAACTGCCGTCCATCCTGTCACACCAGACCCGGCGGTAGCCGATTAGCCCAATAATTAAGAACCAATTTCAAACACTAAGACCAATAAAATCCAAACCCTTAAAGTTTTTAAATCGCGGCCGCCGAACCGACGCTAAAACGTGGCCGAACCGTCTCCGGGCTCCGTCGGCGCGCTCACGGCGTGGCTCCCGCCGCGGCGCCGAACGCCAGTTGCATGCCGATGAACGCGACCAGCAGCAGCACCATGATCGACAGGTCGAAGCGGACCGCCCCGATGGTGAGCTGCGGGATCAGCCGCCGCAGCAGTTTCACCGGCGGGTCGGTGATCGACATGATGATCTCGAGAACCACCACGGTGATGCCGGTCGGATGCCAGTCGCGGCTGAACGAACGGATGAACTCGACGACGACCCGGGCGATCAGCAGCAGCCAGAAGATGAACAGCGCGAACCCAAGGATCTGAAAGAACAGCACCAACTCCGACGCCCCGACCTAACCGATGAGATGACCCGAATATCAGCCGCCAGCGTACCGAGTCAACGGTGCGGGCACACACCTCACGGCCGCCGACCTGCTAGGCGGCGGCCCGGGCGCGCCTATTGGTAAGCGTAAAAACCGGTTTCGGCGATCCGGCGACGCTCCTCGGGTGACACGTCGACGTCGGCGGGCGACAGCAGGAACACCTTGGTCGCGACCTTGTCGAACGAGCCGCGCAGCGCGAAGGCCAGGCCGGCCGCGAAGTCGACGAGCCGCTTCGCGTCGGCGTTGTCCATCGACACCAGGTCCATGATGACCGGGGTGCCGTCGCGGAACCGCTCGCCGATGGTGCGCGCCTCGCTGTAGTCCTTGGGCCGCAGCGTAGTGATCTTCGACAGCGGGCTGCCTTCTTCGAAGAGCATCGCCATCCGGCGCGGGTCCATCGCCAGCGCGCCACGGGTGGAGTTCCGCAGCCACGACCCGAGGCGGGGGCGGCCCATCTCCGGACGGTCGAATTCGCGGGGGCTGTAGCCCCGCTCCTCCGGGTAGCCGCCGCGGTAGCTCGGCGGGTAGTCGGCGGGCTCGCCGCGCGGGTCGTCGAAGTCGCGCCCGTCATAGCGCCCGTAGCCGTCGTCGAAGCGCGGGCGGGGGAATCCGCGGGAGGGCGCCCGGTCGTCGTAGTACTCGTCGTCGTAGTCCTCCATCGGAGCCATACCGAAGTAGGCCTTGACTTTGTGCAGTGTGCTCATCGCTTAACCCTTCTAGCCCCTGGGATTATTGGTGTCTGTGATGAAGGTGTGACTACAGTGACTAATTACGGTGACGGTAGCCGCCGCGGACCCAATAGCGCGGTACCGACACGCACACATGTCGAACCATGTTTGACGGCGATTTCGAAGTCGCCGGACATGCCGGCGGACAAGCCCACCGCATCCGGGTGCGATTCGAGCACCCGGAGGTGCTCCGATCGCAGCAGGTCGAAGGCCCGCTCCGGGTCCCAGTCGAGCGGCGGGATGCCCATCAGGCCGAGCAGCTTCAGGCTTTTGGAGTCCGCGACCTGCGCGCAGACCTGATCGAGGGCGCCGGGGGCGGTGATGTCGACGCCCCCGCGGGACACGTCGCCGTCGAGGCTGACTTCGACGTAAACGCGCAGCGGCTCGGACCGGCGTCCCTCCGACAGCGCCGTCGACACCGCCCGATCGAGCGCGGTCACCAGCCGGGTGCTGTCGACCGAGTGGGCGGTGTGCGCCCAGTTGGCCAGCGACCGCGCCTTATTGCGCTGAATGCGGCCGACCATGTGCCAGTGCATATTCGGCAAGTCCGCACGCGCCGAACTACCGGCCAACCGCGCGACTTCGGCGACCTTCGCCGCGGCTTCCTGGTCGCGGGATTCGCCAACGCACCGACAACCCAATCGAGACAAAATCGCGACATCGGTTGCTGGAAAGAATTTGGTAATGGGGAGAAGTTCAATTTCGCTGACATTGCGGCCCGCCGCTTCCGCGGCCGCCGCAAGTCGCGAACGCACCGCGGCCAATGCGTGCGTCAATTCCGTTTCGCGGTCTTGCCCGGCCGGCATGTCCCCCGCCATGGAGATCACTCCATCCAGACCAGCGACGCCAGCCGACCAGTCGGCGCGTCCCGGCGATGACTGAACAGGGTCGGGTCGGCCACCGTGCAGCGGGGGTCGATGTCGATCGCCGTGACACCCAAATCCCTTAGCTGGCAAGCGATTCCGGCCCGAAGATCCAGTCCGGGCGTGCCCGTCGAGGTGGTGGTCCGGCTGCCCGGCAGCACCGCCTCGACCTCGTCGGC
>NZ_AUWQ01000015.1 GCF_000455205.1 Mycobacterium sp. UM_CSW
GGCCATCCTGATCGCGGTGATCATCGTCATCAACTCCCGCGCGGAGAACGGGCAACCAGCGCCCCCGACGGTCACCGACACCGGGACACCGCCGGCCACGGCGCCGCCGGCGAGCAAGACGCCCAGCGGCTCCGCGCCGCGTCTGCGCCTGGATTGGACGGATCCGGAGAGCTCAGGTAATTCTGGACTTCAGAGCAGGCCGCATGGACCTGACTGGGTCACCCCCTCTCGACCCAGCACATCGCCGGCCCGTTATGAGACACCGCGATGACCACCCCGCAGCACCTGTCCGACCGCTATGAGCTCGGCGAGATCCTCGGTTTCGGGGGCATGTCCGAAGTTCATCTGGCCCGCGACGTCCGTTTGCACCGCGACGTCGCGGTGAAGGTGCTGCGCGCCGACCTGGCCCGCGATCCGAGTTTTTATCTGCGCTTCCGGCGCGAGGCGCAAAACGCCGCGGCGCTGAACCACCCGTCCATCGTGGCGGTGTACGACACCGGTGAGGCGGAAACCCCCACCGGCCCGCTGCCCTACATCGTCATGGAGTACGTCGACGGCGTCACCCTGCGCGACATCGTGCACACCGACGGGCCGTTGCCGCCCCGGCGGGCCATCGAGATCATCGCCGACGCCTGCCAGGCGCTGAACTTCAGCCATCAGAACGGCATCATCCACCGCGACGTCAAGCCGGCGAACATCATGATCAGCAGCACCAACGCGGTCAAGGTGATGGACTTCGGCATCGCGCGCGCCATCGCCGACAGCGGCAACAGCGTCACCCAGACCGCGGCCGTGATCGGGACGGCCCAGTACCTGTCACCCGAACAGGCCCGCGGTGACTCCGTCGACGCCCGATCTGACGTCTATTCGCTGGGCTGCGTCCTCTACGAAATCCTCACCGGCGAACCGCCTTTCACGGGTGATTCACCCGTCGCGGTCGCCTACCAGCATGTCCGCGAGGATCCGGTGCCGCCGTCGAAGCGGCACGAGGGCATCTCCGCCGACCTGGACGCCGTGGTGCTCAAGGCGCTGGCCAAGAACCCGGAGAACCGTTACCAGACGGCGGCGGAGATGCGCGCCGACCTGGTGCGGGTGCACAACGGTGAGCCGCCGGAGGCGCCCAAGGTGCTCACCGACGCCGAGCGCAGTTCGTTCCTTTCGTCGACCGGCCCCGGTCACGGACCGCGCACCGACCCGCTGCCGCGCCAGGCGCTGGACGACACGGACCGCGACCGCGGCGGTTCCATCGGCCGCTGGGTGGTCGCGGTCGCCGTGCTGGCGGTGCTGACGATCGTCGTGGTCATTGCCTTCAACACGTTCGGCGGCAGCACCCGCGATGTCCAGGTGCCCGACATGCGCGGGCAGGTGTCCGCCGACGCCATTGCCGCGCTGCAAAACCGGGGCTTCAAGACGCGCACACTGCAGAAGCCCGACTCGACGGTTCCGCCCGACCACGTCATCAGCACCGACCCCGCCGCCAACGCGTCGGTGAGCGCCGGGGACGAGATCACCATCAACGTCTCGACCGGCCCCGAGCAGCGCGAGGTGCCCGACGTCTCGTCGCTGAGTTACAGCGACGCGGTCACCAAGCTGAAGACCGCCGGATTCAGCAAGTTCAAGCAGGCGAACTCCCCGTCGACCCCGGAACTGCTCGGCAAGGTGATCGGGACCAACCCGCCGGCCAACCAGACGTCGGCGATCACGAACGTGATCACCGTCATCGTCGGCTCCGGACCGGAGACCAAGCAGGTCCCCGACGTCGCCGGTCAGACCGTCGACGTCGCGCAGAAGAACCTGACGGTCTACGGCTTCACAAAGGTCACCCAGACGCAGGTGGACAGCACCCGGCCCGCCGGTGAGGTGATCGGCACGAATCCGCCCAAGGGCCAGATGGTTCCGGTGGACTCGATCATCGAACTGCAGGTGTCCAAGGGCAACCAATTCACGATGCCCGACCTCACCGGCATGTTCTGGACGGACGCCGAACCCCGGCTGCGTGCCCTCGGCTGGACCGGGGGGCTGGACAAGGGGCCCGATGTCGACGCCGGCGGCGCCCAATCCCACCGGGTCGTCTATCAGAACCCGCCGGCCGGCACCGGTTGCAACCGGGACGGGATCATCACGCTGAAGTTCGGCCAGTAGCTCCCGCGCCGCTGGTTTCGGCGTCCGGGAAATAAGGCCGGACCGCGGCGCGCACCTCGTTCTCCAGGCGGCGCACCAACATGTCGTCGTGCGTCCAGCCGCAGTACCCGAGCCAGTTCGCCAGCATCCGGTGCCCGCCCTCGGTGAGGATCGATTCCGGATGGAACTGGACACCGTGGATCGGCAACCCGGTGTGGCGCACGCCCATGATCACACCGCTGCGGGTGCGGGCCGTCACCTCCAGGACCTCGGGCAGCGACTCGGGCAGGATCGTCAGCGAGTGGTACCGGGTCGCCGTGAACGGATCCGGAAGCCCTTGCAGGACACCGACATTGGTGTGAAATACGCTGCTCGTCTTGCCGTGCAACAACTCCGGCGCGCGGTCCACCGTGGCGCCGAACGCCACGCCGATCGCCTGATGTCCGAGGCAGACCCCCAGCAGCGGGGTGCGCTGCGCGGCGCACGCGCCAACCAGGCTGATCGACGCGCCCGCGCGTTCCGGGGTGCCCGGTCCGGGGCTGAGCAGGACGCCGTCGAACTGCGCCGCGACGGTGGTCGGGTGCGAGAGGCGGGCGTCGTCGTTGCGCCAGACGTCGGCCTCGACGCCGAGCTGGCCCAGGTACTGCACCAGGTTGAACACGAAGCTGTCGTAGTTGTCGACAACCAGGATCCGCATCGTGTCAGGTTACCGTCCGGCCCGGCGGGGGGCCGCCGCTCAGTACCCCACCGGGCCCGCCGGCTGCGCGACGTGCATCCGGACCGGTTCGGAATGGCCGGCGATCTGCACGTCGGGCTTGACCTCTTCGCGGTAGCCGAGGCCGAACCGGACCACGTACTGCTTGTAGAGGATGACCAGGGGAGCGGCGGCCAGGGCGGCTTGCATGGCCGCCGCGTTGCCGATCGCGGTGATCGTGTAGGGCGGGCTGTAGGTACGCCCGTTGAGCAGCAGCGTGTTGCCGACGCAGCGGGGCACCGAGGTCGCGATGATGCGCTGGTCTTGCATCTGGATCGCCTCGGCGCCGGCGCTCCACAACGCGTTCAGGACGGCCTGGATGTCCTGCTGGTGCACGACCAGATCGTCGGGCGATGCGTCGCGGGGGAAGCGGCCGTTGGCGTCGCGCTGTGCGTCCTGCAGCGTCACCACCAGACCCGGGCCGTGCACCGGGTCCAGGCCCGCTTCGCCGGCCAGCTCGGCGGAGCGCCGCAGCATCGCCTTGAGCGCGGTGTCCGTCGACCGGCCGTGCGCGGAGTCGATCTTGTGGGCCAGCTCGTCGCGTTGGGCCCGGAGGCGATCGACCGACGACTGGGCCTCCCGGACCAGATCGACCAGGCGGGGCGCATCGCTGCGGCGGATCTCGGCGCCGCCGGAGACCCCGTGCGTGGCGGCAAGCAGCAACCCGGCCAGGAGGCACACCAGCGGGACCCCGAAGCGCCATGGTGAGCGGCGCGTGTCAGTCATCGAGTCTCCATTTCCTGGTCCCCGTGCCAGGTGAGTTAGTCTCGTATCCGAGCTATGCGTGCAGCTGCCACCGTTATCGTCGCACCCCGTCCCGTTGTTCAGGTATGCCGAGGTATTCAAATGCCCAAATCGAAGGTCCGTAAGAAAAACGACTTCACCGTCAGCGCGGTCAGCCGCACCCCGGTGAAAGTGAAGGTCGGACCGTCCAGCGTGTGGTTCGTTTGCCTGTTCGTCGGACTCATGCTGATCGGGCTCGTCTGGCTGATGGTGTTCCAATTGGCCGCCGTCGGAAGCCAAGCGCCGGCCGCCCTCAACTGGATGGCGCAACTCGGCCCGTGGAACTACGCGATCGCGTTCGCTTTCATGATCACCGGGTTGTTGCTCACAATGCGCTGGCACTGACCAACCCCGCAGAGGTAATGAATTCATCTTGGGGTGTCCCTGTAACTGGCTCAGCAACGTCGCGACCAACCAATCACACGCGTGTGATTTATCCCCACTGTTGATAGCGCTTGTGGATAAGCGCGTTGGCAGTGGTGGGAGGGGTTAGGTAGCCCATGCAGCAAACAGAATGGGCGCCGCCCGCGACTGGAATCGCAGGTTGCGGGGTTGCCGGGGTCTTGATGGCTATCGCCAGTGTGACCGTAGTCACAGACGCGCCCGGCCGCATCCTGACCGGGATTGCCGCGGCGGGGTTGATCTTGTTTGCGGGCATGACGTGGCGCGCGCGTCCGAAACTGGCAATTACCCCGGCCGGCCTCGCGTTGCGGGGGTGGTTCCGGACGCAGTTATTGCGGCACTCCGACATCAAGATCATCCGGATCACCGAATTCCGCCGTCACGCGCGCACCGTGCGGTTGCTCGAGGTCGAAACGGTCAACGGTGGGCTGCTGATCTTGAACCGCTGGGACCTCGGGACGGACCCGTTGAAGGTGCTCGACGCCCTCACGGACGCCGGCTACGCGGGCGGCAATCGGCGCTGAGCGACCGCCGCCTCAGGAGATCGTGATCGACTCGATGACAACCGGCTCGGTGGGACGGTCGTTGCCGTCGGTGGAAGTCGTCGCGATCGCGTCGACCACCTTTTGCGAATCGGGGTCGGTCACTTCGCCGAAGATCGTGTGGCGCCGGTTCAGGTGGGGCGTCTGGGCGACGGTGATGAAGAACTGCGAACCGTTGGTGCCCGGGCCCGCGTTCGCCATCGCCAGCAGGTAGGGCTTGTCGAACTGCAGCTCAGGGTGGAACTCGTCGGCGAACTTGTAGCCCGGACCGCCGCGGCCGGTACCGGTCGGGTCACCGCCCTGGATCATGAAGCCCCTAATCACCCGGTGAAAGACCGCGCCGTCGTAAAACGGGCCCGACGGGCCACCCGATGCGTTCTGGGTGGAGTACTCCTTGGTGCCCTGCGCCAGGCCGACGAAGTTGGCGACGGTCTTGGGCGCGTGGTTTCCGAACAGGGCGACCTTGATGTCTCCGCGGTTGGTGTGCAGCGTTGCGGTGGCGGTCTGAATGGGGCTGTTAGTCACGGGGCTAGAGTCTGCCATTACGCGCGACCTTGCCCGCACCCGGTACCGAACCCGGATGCGCGCAACAGGGCCGGGCGTGGCCCATCAACGGCACGCTGATGAGGCATCGCACGAGCGGACAGAAGGGCGGCAGATGAGCGCGAAGACGGAAACTCGGCTGACCCCACGGGAGCGACTGGCCCGCGGGCTCACTTACTCGGCGGTGGGTCCGGTCGATGTCACCCGGGGCGTCGTCGGGCTGAGCGTGCACGGCGCGCAGTCGACCGCTTCGGGACTTCGTCGCCGGTATCGCGAGGGCCGGCTCGCCCGCGAAATCGCCGCTGCCCAAGAGACACTCACGCAGGAGCTGGCCGCCGCGCAGGAGGTGGTCGCCGGGCTGCCCCAGGCGCTGCAGGAGGCGCGCCGGGCCCAGCGCCGCCGGCCCCGCCCCTGGGTGATCGCAGGGGCGGCGGTCCTGGTCGTGGCCGGCGGCGCCGTCGCGTTCAGCGTCGTCCGGCGTTCGATGCGCGGCGGGGAGGAGCCGTCGCCCCGGCCGCCGAGTGTCGACGTGCAGCCCCGACCGTAATCGTCAGCTGACGGCCAATTGCAGACTTTTGCGGCGCCGGACCAGGATGCTGGGCAGCCAGTCGCCGACGTCAACCGCGTCGATCCAGGCGGTGCGCTCCAGTAATTTGCGCAATACGATTTGGGCCTCGAGGCGGGCCAGCGCGGCGCCCACGCAAAAGTGCACGCCCTTGCCGAACGCCAGGTGGCCCTTGGCGGCAGTGCGATCGAGGCGGAATTCGTTCGGAGCGTCGAAGTGCGCCGGGTCGCGGTTGGCCGCTCCCCACATCAGCAGCAGATGGGAATCGGCCGGCACCTCGACACCGGCCAGCGTGGTGTCGCGCCACACGTGTCGGTAATGGCCACGGAACGGAGATTCGAGGCGCAGCGTCTCCTCGATGAAAGCGGTTAGTAATTCGGGGTTTTCACGGAGCTGCCGTTGGATCGCGGGGCGATCGGCGAGAATCCACGCCGCGCTGCCCAGGAGCGACGCCGTCGATTCTCCGGCGGCGCTGAAAAGTGTCATCATGATGCCCATTGCGGGGAGTTGGTCCAGTTCACCCGAAGCGCAGCGCGCCGCCAGGTCGGCGATCAGGCCGAATTCGGCATTCTCGCTTGCCTTTTCGAAATGCTCTGTGACGTACCCCGATAGCTCCAGTGCCGCCGCGAACGCCTGTTGAAGTTGGTCGGGGGTGACGATCCCGTCGAGCAGCGTGGTGGTGGCGTACCCGAGCCGGATGAGTTTGTCGACGTCGTCATCGGGCAGGCCGAGAAGCTGGGCGACCACCATCATCGGCAACCGGTTGGCGATGGCGCTCATCCATTCGATCTGACTGTTGTCCAGATTCTGCTCCCACAACCGGTCGGCGGTGGCGGCGGCGAACTCCTCGATGATCCGCACCCGCTTGGCCGATAGGTGTGGCAGCAAAATTTTGCGGTGCACCGCGTGCACTGGGTCGTCGGCGGTGGCCAGCGCGTGAGCGGCGCCTCCCGCCGGCCCCATGTCGAACGGGGTGACGGTGCCGTCCTCATGAAAAACCATGGTGGCGGTCAGGTTTGACGAAAAGTCGTCGACGCGCTCGACGGCCTCGTGGACCGCGTCCCAACCACATACGGCGTAAAAGACGGACTCGCCGATGCGCTGTACCGGCGCTTCGGAGCGCATCCGGTCATACAGCGAGTACGGATCTTGCAGCGCCTCCGGGCCGAGGAGCTCACTCGGTTTGTCCAGGACGGGCATGCTTTTAGCCTCGGTGCGCCGACCTGCCCACGTCAACGGGACTAGACAATGTTGAGGAGCGATCGCGCCGGGCGCCGGTCGAGGCCGGCGGCGGTTAGCTACCGCCAGCAGCGCATTGGCCTGAGAGATATTGCTGGAGAATTCTCATCGTGAGAGAAGTATTTCTGTCAGCCGCGATCTGTTAGAGCATGGGTGGATGGCGCGGGACGACTGGCTGGTGGGGCGCGATCGCCGCAGCGAAGCCACCGAACGGATTTTCGCCGCCGCCGCCGATCTCATCTCTCGCGAGGGATACGAGGGTTTCACGATCGAAGCCTTAGCGGCCCGGGTGCACTGCTCGCCCGCGACGATCTACCGCCATGCCGGCGGTAAGGCGGCCATCCGCGACGCCGTCGTCACCATCCAAGCGGCTCGCATCGTCGACGCCACGCGCGAAGCCATCAAGGACCTCAGGGGGTCCGACCGTGTTGTGGCCGCCACGATCATCGCGCTACAACGACTGCGGGCCGATCCCTTGGCTCAGCTCATGCAGTCCATGCATGTGAATCCTGTCAGTGAATGGGTCATCAGCTCACCCATCGTCACGGGGTTGGCCGCCGAAATGGTCGGCCCCGACAACGACGACCCCCTGGCCGCGCAGTGGCTGATCCGCGTTTTCCTGGCGCTGTGGTGCTGGCCGCTCAAAGACCCGGATGCCGAACGCGCCCTGATTCAACGCTTCCTGGGTTCGCCGCCGGCGACGCAGCAAGGATGTAAGCCGTGAGTTGGACGAGGTACGAGGGCAGGGTGCTCGCGGACACCGCTCTCACCGGCGACGCGCTCGAGGCGGCGCTCGAAGACCATGTGCGCGTACAGAATCCGCATCTGACCGACGTCCGCTTGGAGTCGGCGGTTGCCGCCGAGGACTACGACACGCAGGCAACCGGGCCGGGGCGTTGGTACCGCGTCACCTACTTGGCCGAAGGTGCGGACCTCTAGGCGAACCGCCCTATAGGTGCGCCCCGGTCGATCCGTTGGTCCCCGCCGCTCCCAACAGAATTCCGCCGTTTCCGCCGGCACCCCCGAGACCGCCCGAGCCGGTGCCGGCCGCGCCGCCTTCGCCGCCGTCGCCGCCGTTGCCGAACAGCCCCACCGCGTTGCCCCCCGCACCCCCTGTCCCCGGGGTACCGAACACCGCCTGCCCGCCGGTGCCGCCGTGACCGCCGTTGCCCGCCAGGAGCCCGCCGCTGCCCCCTGCGCCGCCAGGACCTCCGGGGTTCACGGAGCTGAAAATGCCGCCCCCGGTCCCTCCGGCGCCGCCGTTTCCAATCAGCCCTGCGCTGCCGCCGGTGCCGCCGCCCTGTCCCAGGGATCCATCCCCGCCGTCGCCGCCATCGCCGAACAGCAATCCGCCTTTGCCGCCGGAACCGCCAACGTTGCCGCCGTTGCCAAATCCGGCGTCGCCGCCGGCACCCCCTGTCCCGAAGAGCAGGCCACCGCTGCCGCCACTGCCGCCGGCCCCTCCGGGACCCGTCCCGTCGTTTGCAAAGCCGCCGGCTCCGCCGGCGCCACCGGCTCCGCCGAACAACCCGATGGCGTTACCGCCGACCCCGCCGTTGCCGGCCCGGCCGGCCACGAAATTGTTTGCGCCACCGGTCCCACCCGCGCCGCCATTGCCGTAAAGCAGGCCACCGGTGCCGCCGGTGCCGCCGGTGCCGCCGGTGCCGCTCGCGACGTTGACGCTCCCGCCGGTGCCGCCATTGCCGCCGTGGCCGAAGAGGCCCGCGGCGCCACCGTTGCCACCGTTTTTGCCCCCCGCGCCGGACCCGCCGTCGCCGCCATTGCCCCAGAGGATGCCGCCCGCGCCGCCGTTTTGCCCTGTGCCTGGTGCTCCGTTGGTGCCATCGCCGATCAGCGGGCGCTGCAGCAGCAGTTCGGTGGGCGTGTTGATCACGTTCAGCAGGTCCTGCACGGCCGTCTGTAGTGGCGACACGTTGGCCGCCTCGGTGCCGGCGTAAGCGGCCGCACCCCCGCTCAAGGCCTGCACGAACTGCTGATGGAGCGCCGCCGCTCGGGCGCTGAGGGCCTGATACGCCTGCCCGTACTCGCCGAACACCGACGCGATCGCCGCCGACACCTCGTCGGCACCGGCCGAGAGCACGTTCGCGGTGGGGGCCCACGCGGCCGCATTGGCCTCGCTGATCTGCGAGCCGATACTCGCCACGTCGGTCGCGGCCGCGGCGATCAGGTCTGGAATTGCGACAGCAAACGACATTCCGCACCTCCGATCGACGCTACGACCCGGCGGTCGGCCACTCAGCTAGATCGTCGAGCCTCGCGGAATACCCAAAAGCGTATACATGCGCCACGCGCTTTATAGACGATTCGGAACAAAAAAATAGCGCGGGGTGGGGCACCCGCCGGTTGTGGCCGCCGGGCGGAAGGCCGCCGGAGAAAGTCCGCGGCTCCGTCAATTGAAACTCACACGCAATGCACACGCGCCCCCGAAATGTCGTTCCCAGGCGGCGCAGCGTGCCCCATTTAGGGCGGTTGACACCGCGCAATGCCCCAATGCTGATGTCCAATCCGGTTGTCAGGCCGACGAGCCGCGGAGCCGAGCGAATTCATATATTCATGACGATGAAAAGGCTTCTTCTGATGGCAGCTCACGTCGGATTCATATGCTTCCGTCGAATACGCTGCGCTTCAATGCTAATTCAGAGAAATCGCGCCGGAATTCATATTTTTCGAGTGCCGGAATTTGAATCAGCGTGAGCTTTGCCAGAATTCCGAGGTCAGGCGCGATTGGTTGTCATTCGGGTGGGATCGATACCCGGCCGGCTTTGAATAGCGTCCCGTAGCAACGACACAACACGGGAGGAAACCGCATGTCCTTCGTAACTGCTTATCCGGAGAAGCTGGCGTCGGCCGCCGCGAATCTTCAGTCGATCAGCGCCGCACTGAACGCCGGCAACGCGGCCGCGGCCGCCCAGACCGTCGGTGTCGTTCCCGCGGCCGCCGACGAGGTATCCGCGCTCACCGCGGCCTACTTCGCCTCGCACGCGCGGCGTTTTCAAGCATTGAGTGCTCAGGCGGCGGCGATTCAGCAGATGCTGGTCGCGACGCTGGCCGCAGGCGCGGCTTCCTATGCTGCAACAGAAGCCGCGAACGCGGCGGCTGCGGGCTGAGCGGCCATGGACTATGGGTTGTTGCCGCCCGAGGTCAACTCCGCACGCATGTACACCGGTCCGGGGGCGGGTTCGTTGGTCGCCGCCTCGGCCGGCTGGGGTGATCTCGCCGTCGAATTGCATTCGGCCGCAGCCGGATTCCAGTCGGTGATTTCGGCGCTGACCAGCGGTCCGTGGCTGGGTCCCGCGTCGGCGTCGTTGGTTGCGGCCGCGACGCCGTTCGTGGCGTGGTTACAAAGCAGCGCCACGAGTTCGGAGCTGGCGTCCAGCCAGGCGGCGGCCGCCGCCTCCGCCCACGAGACCGCGTTCGCCCTGACGGTGCCGCCCCCGGTGATCGCGGCCAACCGTGCAGAGTTGGCGGCCTTGCTCGCGACAAATTTCTTAGGGCAAAATGCCCCGGCGATCGCCGCTAACGAGGCCGAGTATTTCGAAATGTGGGCTCAGGACGCAACGGCAATGTATGCCTACGCCAGCTCGTCGGCGGCGGCGGCGGCACAGTTGACCGATTTTGCGGAGCCACCGGAGGTGGCCGATTCCTCCGGCCTGGCACGCCAATCTGCGGCGGTGTCCGCGGCCGCCGCCGACAATCCCGTCCAGACCGTCGTGCAGGATGTGCTGACGCGTTTAGATTCCATTCCGAACCCGTGGGCGGAACTGGTTTCGTCGTTCAACGGCACGCAGCTCGACAAATACATTTCGGCGAACACCATCTTGGACGACGTCGTCATGCTGTACGGCAAGTACTTGGTGCCTTATGTGTCAACCGCGCAGTCGATGATTCAATCGACGCAGTCCTTCGGGCAGGTGAGCAACGGGATTACGGCCATGACCACCTTCGCCAAGGGCCTTGGCCCCGCGGTCAAGGCGGCCGAAGGCGCGGCGCAGTCGGCGGCCAACGCCGGCACGAACGCCGGGGGCGTCGCGGCGGGTCTGGGCAGGGCGCTCCCGATGGGCGCGTTGTCGGTACCGCCGAGCTGGGCCCCGGTCAGCGCGGTGACCAACCCGGGGGTGGCCGCCCTCAACTCCGCGGTCGTCCCGGTCGGGGCCGACGGAATGAATGCCCTGCCCATGGCCCCGTTGGGGCAACTCGGCGGAAACCGTTACGGGAGAATACTTCCGACCTACGGTTTCAAGCCGTCAGTGATGGCAAAGCCGCCGGCGGCCGGGTGACCGACGCGCCTGGATCGAAAAGTGTTTGGGTCTAACCGATCTCGCGTGCAACGTAGATTGCGACATATCCGAGCGGGATACCGGTGCGGTTCGCGATCGATTGCCGCGCCGCCAACTCCACGGCGGCCCGGCTGCTGGCTCGGGTGGCACCGCCGATCTCGGGAATTCGAATGAGCCATCCATCGGCGTCGCGAGTGATCTCGATGTCGAAGCACTGGCCGACGGTGGGGCGCGTCACGCGGCGAGTGACGCGTTGCGTGCGGCTCCTGCGCAGCGTGCTTGGACGGTGCAGAGTCTGACCGGGCATGGCTACTTTCCTGAGTTGAAGATGGACCGCGCGCAAGAGTAAATCCGACCGAACCAAAACACCTAATCGCCTGATGCCGGGGCCGGTCAGGTCGGGCGTCCGACCGAGATTGGATCGCGGCGGCTTTATACCGGGAGTGGAGCGAACCGGTGCTCTAGGGTCGTCTCCCGGGCCTACCAAGGGGTGACCGGACCAGGCGCAGGACGGAGGCGTCGTGACCAAGATGCGGTGTGCAACGCCCGTCCGAGCAGGTGCGGCGTTCGCGTTGATCGTCGCCTGTGTCGGCTACCCGCCAGCGCGCGCGGACGCGACTTACGGACCGGGCTCCTACGCAGTGCCGGGCGAACTTCCCTACGGCGTATATGTCGCCCGCGCCGAATCCGGCGGCTATTCAGCAGCCTGCTCGTTCAGTACCTGGACCAGCGCCGGAAAATTCATCAGCTCCGACGACGGGGCTTCGCTTACCGCGCAGATCGTGGCGCCCGCGATCGGAAGATTCATTACCCACGGCTGCACGCCGTGGATCAAGGTCGGATAAGGCCGTCGCAATGGGATTGGGGAAGCGCCGACACATCACTGCGGTGGAGCCTAGGGGAATCGAACCCCTGACACCCGCCTTGCAAAGGCGGTGCTCTACCAACTGAGCTAAGGCCCCTCGTCGTGGCTCGGTGGATGATCGGGTGGATCGGCCACCGCCACGTGCCAGACCTCGACTCCGCGTCGTGACCGCACCACCGCCGCCGCTACCGCGGCAAGTGCCAGTGGCAATGCAAGCCTCACGCAACGTCTGGACGGGCACATGGTTGTGGGCCTGGGAGGACTCGAACCTCCGACCTCTTCGTTATCAGCGAAGCGCTCTAACCGCCTGAGCTACAGGCCCGCACTCGCGTAGGGCCGAGCGACGAGATTACCGCAATCGTCGCCGGACCCCCAAAACCGCGTGATCGCCACCAGTCCGATGGGTGTCGACCCACTGCGCCCGGCTGCGCCGCGCTTGTGATCGCCACCAGTCCGATGGGTGTCGACCCACTAGTCGCGGTCCGCCAATGTGACTTCGATGCCGCCGATCAGATCGGTGGCCAGGTTGTAGACGAACGCGGCGATGGTGGCCATCGCGGTCAGGAGGACGATGTTGACCAAGCCGATGAGCACGGCTCCGCCGAAGATCGTGCCGCTGGATACCAATTCGCCGCTGCTGCCGCTGGTGTTGTTCAACAGGTCGCCGACGTTGCTGTTCAGCTTGGCCCACACGCCCATGCCGCCGAGCACGAGGTACAGGAAGGCCACCGCGATCATCCACACGAAGAACAGCGCCACCGACAGCAGCAGCGACACCTTCAGCGTGCTCCAGGGATCGATCCGCCGGATCTGCATGCTGGCCCGAACGGGACCGCGGGTCCGCCGCGACACCTGGACGCGGTTTTCGCGGCCTTCGTTGGTATCGGCGTTCGTGGATCTGGCCGAAACCGATGGGCTGGGCGCCTCCGCGCTGCGCTCCGGCGGAGGCTTGCGTTGCGGGGACCGGGGCAGCGGCCCGGACAGGTCGGGCAGCTCGCTGGCGTAGGCCTCCGCGGGCGGGCCGTCGCCGCGGGGCGGCGCGGGGTCGTACTCATACGGGTTCTTGGCGCGAGCGGACGCGCCGGTCCCGGGCGCGGCCGTGCCCGAGACGAAGCGGTTGAGCCGGGCATCGGCGCTGGTGGGAGCGGTGGCCGGTCGCGGCTCGCCGTGCGGTTCGGGCTCGCGATGCGTCGGGACGGCCGCCCGGGCGGCGCCGCGCTGCCGGGGCGGGGGATCGCCAGCTTCGGGAGCCCGGCCGGTCTGCGCAGGCGCCGCGCGGTGCGCGCCGGCGCGCTCGGCCGCGCCGTCCCCATTAAGGCCGTCGCCCTGTTTGGGGGCGCCCGGCTCGTTCGGTGAGGTCACCCCGACTCCTTAGATCTTCTGCGCTGGCCGCCTGGCAGTCGCAATATGTCCGGTCGGGCCGAGTCTAGTTGCCTCGGCATTTGTGCGGACCCCCGCTTGCCCGCATCGTTACCTGCCTAGCTCTGCGAGTCGTCGGCCTCGTCGGCGTCTCCGACGACCTCCTCCGCGGCTTCCTCGGCGTTGCGCGCGATCGCCAACAGTGTGTTGTCCTCGCCCAGGTTCATCAACCGGACGCCCTTGGTCTGCCGTCCCGCCTTGCGGACCTGGCGCGCGGCCGTCCGGATCACGCCGCCGCCGGAGGTGATGGCGTAGATCTCGCTGTCGTCGTCGACGATCAGCGCGCCGACCAGCCGGCCGCGCCGACGGTCGTACATCACGGTCAGGACGCCCTTGCCGCCGCGGCCCTGCACCGGGTACTCCTCGATCGCGGTGCGCTTGGCGTAACCGCCGGATGTGGCGACCAGGAGGTACGTGCCTTCGCGGACCACGTTGAGCGACAACAGGTAATCGTCGGCGTTGAACCGCATGCCCTGCACGCCCGAGGTGGCCCGGCCCATCGGGCGCAACGCCTCGTCGGTCGCCGAGAAGCGGATGGACTGCCCGTTGGCCGACACCAGCAGCAGGTCGTCGTCGGACGAACACAGCACGGCGCCGACCAGCTCGTCACTGTCGCGCAGGTTGATCGCGACGATCCCGCCCGAACGGTTGGAGTCGAAGTCGGTCAGCTTGGTCTTCTTCACCAGGCCGTTGCGGGTGGCCAGCACCAGGTACGGCGCGTCCTCGTAGCTGCGGATCTGGATGACCTGGGCGATGCGCTCCTCCGGCTGGAAGGCCAGCAGGTTGGCCACGTGCTGACCACGCGCCGTGCGGGAGGCCTCGGGTAGTTCGTAGGCCTTGGCCCGATACACCCGGCCCTGCGTGGTGAAGAACAGGATCCAGTCGTGCGTCGAGGACACGAAGAAGTGCGCGACGATGTCGTCCTGCTTGAGCCCGGCGCCCTGCACACCCTTCCCGCCGCGTTTCTGGCTGCGGTAGAGGTCGGTCTTGGTGCGCTTGGCATAACCGGTTTCGGTGATGGTGACCACGACGTCCTCGCGGGCGATCAGGTCCTCGTCGCTGACCTCGCCGTCGGCCGCCACGATCCGGGTGCGACGGTCGTCGCCGTGCTTGTCGACGATCTCTTTGAGTTCGTCGCGCACGATCCCGCGCTGCCGCTCGGGCTTGGCCAGGATGTCTTCGAGGTCAGCGATCTCGGCCTCGATCTTGGCCAGGTCGTCGATGATGCGCTGGCGCTCCAGGGCGGCCAGGCGCCGCAGCTGCATGTCGAGGATCGCTTGGGCCTGGATCTCGTCGATGTCGAGGAGCTCGATCAGGCCGGCCCGGGCGATGTCGACGGTTTCCGATGCCCGGATCAACGCGATCACCTCGTCGAGCGCGTCGAGCGCCTTGACCAGTCCGCGCAGGATGTGGGCCCGCTCGTTGGCCTTGCGCAGCCGGTAGGTGGTGCGCCGGACGATGACGTCGAGTTGGTGCGCGACGTAATGCCGGATCATCTGGTCGAGCCGCAGGGTGCGGGGCACGCCGTCGACGATGGCCAGCATGTTGGCGCCGAAGCTGGTCTGCAGCTGCGTGTGCTTATAGAGGTTGTTGAGCACCACCTTGGCCACCGCGTCGCGCTTGATCTCCACGACGATGCGCACCCCGACCCGGTCGCTGCCCTGGTCCTCGACGTTGGAGATGCCGGCCAGCCTGCCGTCGCGGACCTGCTCGGCGATCGAGGTGATGAAGTTGTCGTGGTTGACCTGATACGGCAACTCGGTGATCACCAAAGACGTTCGGCCCCTGGCCTCTTCGACCTCCACCACACCGCGCATCCGAATCGAACCGCGTCCGGTCTTATAGGCGTCGGCGATGCCCTGGTTGCCTACGATCAAGCCGGCGGTGGGGAAGTCGGGCCCTTTGACCCGCTCCATGCAGGCGGCCAGGGTGGCTTCCTCATCGGCCTCGTGGTTTTCCAGGCACCAGAACACGGCCTCGGCGAGCTCGCGCAGGTTGTGCGGCGGGATGTTGGTCGCCATGCCGACCGCGATGCCGCCCGAACCGTTGGCGAGCAGGTTGGGGAACCGGCTCGGCAGGACCGTCGGTTCCTGGACGCGGCCGTCGTAGTTGGGAATGAAATCGACTGTCTCCTCGTCGATTTCGCGCAGCATCTCCATCGCCAACGGCGTCAGCCGCGCTTCCGTGTAGCGCATGGCCGCCGGCGGATCGTTGCCTGGCGAACCGAAGTTGCCCTGGCCGTCGACGAGCGGGTATCGCAGCGACCACGGCTGGGCCATGCGCACCAACGTGTCGTAGATAGACGCGTCGCCGTGCGGGTGGTAGTTACCCATCGTCTCGGCTACCGACCGCGCCGACTTGGCGTGGCTGCGGTCCGGGCGGAAGCCGGAGTCGTACATCGCGTAGAGCACCCGGCGGTGCACGGGCTTGAGGCCGTCGCGCACCTCCGGCAGCGCGCGGCCCACGATCACGCTCATCGCGTAGTCGATGTAGCTGCGCTGCATCTCCTGCTGGATGTCAACCGGTTCGATGCGGTCACCGGCCTCGTCGCCCGGGGGCAGCGTGGTGTCAGTCATCTATTCCTCGTTTGCGTTGGGATACGCGTGCCTGATCGATCAGACGTCCAGGAAGCGAACGTCCTTGGCGTTGCGGGTGATAAAGCTTCGGCGCGCGTCGACGTCCTCGCCCATCAGGATGGAGAACAGCTCGTCGGCGGCCGCCGCATCGTCCAGGGTCACTTGCCGCAGTACCCGCACGGACGGGTCCATCGTGGTTTCCCACAACTCCTTGGCGTCCATCTCACCCAGACCCTTGTAGCGCTGGATGCCGTCTTCCTTATTGATCTTCTTGCCGGCCTTCAGCCCGGCCTCGAGTAGGCCGTCGCGCTCGCGGTCGGAGTAGGCGAATTCGGGATCGCTGCGCTGCCACTTCAACTTGTACAGCGGCGGCTGTGCCAAAAACACATGGCCGTTCTCGATGAGCGGGCGCATGAAGCGGAACAACAACGTCAACAGCAGTGTCGAGATGTGCTGGCCATCGACGTCGGCGTCGGCCATCAACACGATCTTGTGATAGCGCAACTTGCTGAGGTCGAACTCGTCGTGGATGCCGGTGCCCAGCGCGGTGATGATCGCCTGAACCTCGGTGTTCTTCAGCACCCGGTCGATGCGCGCCTTCTCGACATTGATGATCTTGCCGCGCAGCGGAAGGATGGCCTGGAACATCGAGTCGCGGCCGCTCTTGGCCGAGCCACCGGCCGAATCGCCCTCCACCACATACAGTTCGGATTTCCGCGGGTCGGTGGAGCGGCAGTCGGCGAGCTTGCCCGGCAGCCCACCCAGATCGGTAGCGCTCTTGCGGCGCACCAACTCCCGCGCCTTGCGGGCGGCGATCCTGGCCTGCGCCGACGAAACCGCCTTGTTCACAACTACTTTGGCGTCGGCAGGGTTGGCTTCGAACCAGTGCGTGAGCTGCTCGTTGCAGACCTTCTGCACGAACGACTTGACCTCGGTGTTGCCCAGCTTGGTCTTGGTCTGGCCCTCGAATTGGGGCTCGCCGACCTTGACCGAAATGACCGCCGCCAGGCCTTCCCGGATGTCGTCGCCGGTGAGGTTCGGGTCCTTGTCCTTCAGCAGTTTTTTGTCTTTGGCGTATTTGTTCACCACCGACGTCAACGCGCTGCGGAAGCCCTCCTCGTGGGTGCCGCCCTCGTGGGTGTTGATCGTGTTGGCGAACGTGTGGACCGACTCCGAATAGCCGCCGTTCCACTGCATCGCGATTTCGACCTCGTGGCCGGGGCCCTTGCCGTCGAAGTCGATGATGCTCTGCTGGATCGGGCTTTTCGTGCGGTTGATGTGCTTGACGAAGTCGACCAGACCGCCGGGGTAATGGAAGGTGCGGTGCTTCACCTTGTGCGGCGCGGTCGATTCGGCAGCCTTCTCTTCCGCGGACTTTGGTGCGTCGGCCGTATCGCTGACCACCTCGTCAACGACCTCATCCTGCTCCACCCGCTCGTCGGTGAGATTGATCGTCAGACCCTTGTTCAGGAACGCCATCTCTTGAAGCCGCCGCGCCACCGTCTCAAAGTCGTACTGGGTGGTCTCAAAGATGTCCGGGTCCGCCCAGAACCGGATGGTGGTTCCGGTCTTCTTGGTGGCCTCGCCCTGTTTCAGGGTTCCGGGCACGGCGTGGTCGTAGAACTGCGACCACTCGTAGCCATCGCGGGAGATGTCGACCTCGAGGCGGGTTGATAGCGCGTTGACGACGGACACGCCGACGCCGTGCAAGCCGCCGCTGACGTTGTAGCCGCTGTTCTCACCGCCGAACTTGCCGCCGGCGTGGAGTTGGGTCATCACCACGTCGACGGTCGGCGCGCCGGTGGCGTGCATCGCCACCGGGATGCCGCGGCCGTTGTCGGCGACCTCGACGCCGCCATCCTCCAGCAACCGGACGTCGACCTGGTTCGCGTAACCGGCCATCGCCTCGTCCACCGAGTTGTCGACCACCTCCCAGATGAGGTGGTGCAAACCACGCTCGCCGGTGGAGCCGATATACATGCCCGGACGTTTGCGGACAGCCTCCAGCCCTTCGAGGACGGTGATCTGTTCAGCGCCGTATCCGGCTTGAGGCTTCTTCTTCTGGGCAGCCACGGTCGGAATGCTCTCCTTGGGGTTTCATGCGGGCGGTCCGGTCACCGCAGCAGTCGCACTCCGCCAGTCTACCGTGACTGGGGCTTAGCACCGATTTTCTGGGCGCGTTTCTACCCAGCTAACTGCGCCGTGCACACGATTTCTTTATTCTCACCGCGTCCCGACGTGCCTGATAGGGGTCTCTTTCGTCCTAGCGGCTCTGAGGCGCCTGTTGATACCGGCTCAACTGGGGACCGATTGGGCCCCCGAACGCCTCAGCCGTACGTGTCCCGCGGCCCGCGACCGGCGATGTGGCGGGGCCCCTTGCGCCACGACGGCGCGGTGGGTCCGGTGATCTTGAGCGAGGTCACCACGCCGTTGCCAACCGCCGCCGCGATCTTGGCCAACAGTTGTGCCTGGATCATCCGCAGCTGGGTGGCCCACGCCGTCGATTCGGCGGTGACACTGAGAACGCCATCGTTGAGCGCGGTCGGGGTGGCGTGATCGGCGATCTGGTGTCCCACCACCGACGACCAGTGGCCCAGCACCGTGCCTTCGGCGACGTGCGCCGTCCAGCCGCGTTTCTTCGCGAGGTCGCGCGCCAACCGTCCCAGGGGTTGTGGGTCGCGAACGTCGGGCCCCGGCCCCGACCAGCTCCGGCGCTGACCCGCGACGCGGCGCGGAGCCGATGGGACCGCGCGCCCACGGCCGGCGTCCTTTCCCTGCGCGCGGGCCGCCGCCCGAGCCTCCTCGAGCGTCCGGCGCACCAGGTCGATCCCGGTCAAGCCGCCCAGTCGTTCGACGTCGTCCTTTGTGTCGTCGGCGTCGGTCATGACCGCACCGCCGATACCCGGCCCGTGTCGTCGTCGCGCAGATCGATGTGCACCCGCCTAGCATCCCAGTCGGCCGGAATGTCTTCCAGCACCGCCGCGGTCACCAAAACCTGCTCGGCTGACTCGGCCACCGTCGCCAACGCGCGGCGGCGGGTGGCGTCGAGTTCGGCGAACACGTCGTCGAGCAACAACACCGGTTCGCCGCCGTCCGCTCTCAGCAACTCATATGCCGCCAACCGCAGCGCGACCGCGAAGGACCACGATTCGCCATGGCTGGCAAAGCCTTTGGCGGGTTGGTCGCCGAGTCGCAGCTCCAGGTCGTCGCGGTGCGGGCCGACCAGACACATTCCCCGCTCCAGCTCCGCGTCGCGCCGGGCCGACAGGGCGGCCAACAAAGCGGCCTCCAGGAACTCGCGGTCGCTGATGTCGGAAGCCTCGAGGCTCGCGCGGTAGGCGATCGAGGCGGGACGTGATCCCGGCGCCAGCAGCTGGTAGGCCTTCTCCACCTCCGGCGCCAGTTCGTTGACCAAATCGATGCGGGCGGCCATCAATTGGGCGCCGTGCTCGGCCAGCCGGCTGTCCCACACATCTAGCGTGTCCAGGGCGCCGCGGTCGCCCCGAAACCGCGCGCCGGAAAGGGACTTCAACAGCGCGGTCCGTTGCCGCAAGACCTTGTCGTAATCGGCGCGCACACCGGCCACCCCTGGGCGGCGGACCGTGGCCAAATCATCTAGGTAGCGCCGCCGGTCCGACGGATCCCCGCGCACCAAGGCCAGGTCCTCGGGCGCGAAAAGCACCGCCCGCAATACACCGACCACTTCACGCGTGCTGCGAACCGGCGAGCGATTCAGCCGCGCCTTGTTGGCGCGGCCCGCGGCGATCTCCAGATCGATCGCGCATTCCCGGCCGTCGTTGACGACGATCGTCGAAATTACCGCGCGGTCCGCGCCCGCCCGGATCAACGGCGCGTCGGTTCCGACCCGGTGCGATCCCAATGTGGTCGAATACCACAGGGCCTCAACAAGATTCGTCTTTCCAAAGCCGTTGGGACCCACGAACACCGTGCGGCCCGGCTGCAATTCGAGGTCGGCGTGGGCCCAGGACCTGAAATCACGCAGACCTAAATGCCGGACGTACACCTAGCCAGGCAACCGGACTGGCATCAGCAGGTACACATAATCCGTCGGCAACGCGGGGAAGGGCCCGGAGCCGGTGGGGGAGGTGTCGCCGTCCGACGCGGGGCGCAGCAGCGCGGGCTTGCCCGGCGTCGTGAAGCCGAACGACACCCGTTCCGAATGCACCGATGCGAGGCCATCGGTCAAATACGTCGGGTTGAATGCGATCGTCAACGGTTCGCCGACGAAATCAACCTGGAGATCTTCTTCGGCCCGGCCCACGTCGTCGGCGCCGGCAGACAGCCGCAACGTCCCGTCGGAGAATTCCATCCGCACCTGCGCACCGCGGTCGGCCACCAAAGCGACCAGCTTGATGGCCTCGGTCAGCTCCGCCACGTCGATGGTGGCGACCGCGGTGTGCTCGGCGGGCAGCAGCTGACGAAACTTCGGGAACTCCGCATCCAGAAGCCGGGTGGTGCTTTGCTTGCCGTTGCCGCTGATGCCGAGCAACCCGTCCTTTCCGACTCCGGCGCCCGCGCCCAGCGACAGCTGAACCTCAGACCCGTCGGCGCCGGCCTTGGCCGCCTCCGACAACGTCTTGGCCGGTACCAGCACCGCCGCCTCGATGTCAGGCGAAAGCGCCGTCCAGGTCAGCTCGCGAACCGCCAGACGGAACCTGTCGGTTGCGGCCAAAACCACCGTGTCGCCGGAAATCTCGACCCGAATCCCGGTCAGCATCGGCAAAGTGTCATCCCGACCGGCGGCGATGGCGACCTGGCCGATCGCCTCTGCGAACAAGTCCGCCGGCAAAGTGCCGGTGCCTTCGGGCAGTGCGGGCAGCGTCGGGTAATCCTCAACTGGCATCGTCGGCAGGGAGAATCGTGCGCTTCCGCAGGTCAACGCGACCCGATTGCCGTCCACATAGAAGTCGACCGGTTTGTTCGGCAACGCCCGGGTGATGTCTGACAACAGTCTTCCGGACACCAAAACGCTTCCCGGAGCAGCGATTTCGGCGGCAACTTGGGCTTCGGCGGACACCTCGTAGTCGAATCCGGAGATCGTCAGGCCGTCGTCCGAACCGGACAACAGGACCCCGGACAACACCGGCACCGCGGGCCGGGTCGGCAGGTTCTTCGCAACCCACGACACCGCATCGGCGAATGACTCTCGCACCAGACGGAACTTCAAGTCGGTGAGGCCAGCTGTTGTCGTCGCCGCGTCCATAGCGTCCCTTTACCTGCCGAGTGTCCAAAAACCTTCAAAAACCACGGTGGCTAGCCGCCCGTCGCTAGCAGTCGAACCACAACCGTAGATCTTCTGCCGCCATCTTGAAAGCTAATGCCAGCGGCCGACAAGCGGGGTGAACGTGGGTCCCGGCGCGGCGCGGTCGACGGGTGTCCCCAACGCCGTTCTTCAAAGAAGAAATAACGGATAGATCTCAGTAACAGTATTAAGGCCTGTGCATGTTGGGGACAGCTTGGCTTTAGTGCAGCTAGGGGAGCGGCGGGGTTGTGGATGGTGCGGTTGAGAACGGGGCCGCGGTTGTTGGGCCGATGGGGATGGATGACGGATGTGCACGGAAACCCCAATCCCGCACCGATCTTTGACCGGCTTGTGCACAGGGCTGCGCACAACGCCCTGGAGTGACAGCTGTGACAGGGGAGTGAGAAGTTTTTTGAAAATAAGTTCGGCGGAAGCGCCTCGGTCAGCGCTTGGACCGCTGCCGGATGCGGGTGGTGAGCTCTTTGACGTGATCGAAGACCTCACGGCGCTCGGCCATCTCGGACAAGATCTTTCGCTGCGCGTACATGACCGTGGTGTGATCGCGGCCGAATGCCTGACCGATCTTGGGCAGGGACAGGTCGGTCAGCTCGCGGCACAGGTACATCGCGATCTGTCGTGATTGCGCCAGCGCCCGCGTCTTGCCCGGGCCGCGCAGTTCCTCGACGGTGGTGTCGAAGTACTCGGCGGTGGCGGCCATGATGGTGGCCGCGCTGATCTGCATCGTGCTCGCGTCGGCGATGAGATCGCGAAGCACGATCTCGGCCAGCGCCTTGTCGATGGGAGTCTTGTTCAGCGAGGCGAACGCCGTCACCCGGATGAGAGCCCCTTCGAGCTCGCGGATGTTGCGTTCGATGCTGCTGGCGATCAGCTCGAGCACGTCGTCGGGCACCGCGAGCCGTTCCATCTGTGCCTTCTTGCGCAGAATGGCGATCCGGGTTTCCAGCTCGGGCGGCTGAACGTCGGTGATCAGTCCCCACTCGAATCGGGTCCGGAGCCGGTCTTCCAGCGTGGCGAGTTGTTTTGGTGGCCGATCGGACGAGATGACGATCTGCTTGTTCGCGTTGTGCAGCGTGTTGAAGGTGTGGAAGAACTCTTCCTGGATACCTTCCTTGCCCTCGATGAATTGGATGTCATCGACCAGCAGGACGTCGACGTCGCGGTAGCTGCGCTTGAACGCGACCTTGCGGTCGTCGCGCAGCGAGTTGATGAAGTCGTTGGTGAATTCCTCGGTCGAGACGTACTTCACCCGCATGCCGGGAAACAGCCGTTGGGCGTAGTTGCCGGCGGCGTGCAACAGGTGCGTCTTGCCGAGGCCGGACTCGCCCCAAATGAAGAGGGGGTTGTAAGCGCGGGCCGGGGCTTCGGCGATGGCCAGGGCAGCAGCGTGAGCGAAGCGGTTGGACGCGCCGATGACGAACGTGTCGAAGGTGTAGCGCCGGTTGAGGCTGGTTCCGCCGGCGACGGCCGGGTCGGCCGCGTGTGGGCGTTCGGTGAAGTAGTTCGGCCAGCTGTGCTCGGCGCCGCCCGGGACATCACCGTTCTCGTCGGTCTCGTCGGTGTCGATCGACGTGTCCAGGTCGGCGTCGTCTACCTGGTCGAGGGTTTGGGTGTCCGAGACTTGGCCGAACGTTTCGGCATTGCTGAACGCGCCAGCGTCGGAATCCTCGGGGGGTGGGGCGATGCGGACACCCAGTTGGATCTGCTGCCCGAGCCGTCGGCTGAGCGCGTCGGTGATCGGGGCGCGAAGGTGACGCTCGATCTCGTTTTGCACGAAACTGCTCGGCACCGACAACAGGGCAAAGCCCTCGACGATCGTCAGCGGCCGGACGAGGTTCAGCCACGCCCTTTGCTGGGGGGTCAGGGGGGTGACAAGCGTCGTGCGGTTGGAGCCCATGGCGTCCGAGGCAGACTCGCCGTTGAGCTCGGAGACGACCGCGTTCCAAACTGTTGTGAATCCTGAACCGGGGTCATCGGTCAACGACGTAATCTCCCTGGCTCTCGCAGATCCCGGGTCGAGGGGCAACAACGCTTAACGACGAAACAACTGTCCACATGGTTATCCACAGGTGTGGACAGGATGATCGTAGACGAGCCGCAGCCTACCGGCGACGGCCCGCGATCTCCGTGCTGATGGCAACCCCCGCCGGTCGCCTAGCCAGCTACTTGATCCGCCATCCTCGCTTCGTCGTCGAGCGCCGCTCCACTCTGAAACGGCATTGGGAGAAGTTAACAGTTTTCCGTTCGGCTGCCAACAGTTCTGCTGCATTCCAATCGGCTTCTCTAGGGTGTCTTGGGGCCTGCTTGTCGCTCGTTCTCCTATGGTGCCGCAGGGACGGCTTCGAGAACTTCGGTTTTCGCGGATGTGTGAGTTTGGTGCGTTGCGGCAGACCAAGTTTGACCCGGCGAAGACACGTCAGTACCCTCGAACAGTCGCCCGAAAGTCGGCGATACGGCTGCGACCCAAATCAAGGCAGGGGACCGCGCCGGCCAGTAGCAAGACCCACCTCCGATCGACCCGCGGACGAATGGCGCGAGCGGCCGGAAGGTTCGAATTACGAGGAGAACGCCGTGGCCAAGGGCAAGCGGACTTTCCAGCCGAATAACCGGCGCCGAGCCCGCGTGCACGGCTTCCGGTTGCGGATGCGCACCCGCGCCGGGCGGGCGATCGTCTCCGCGCGGCGGCGCAAGGGCCGCCGCGCGCTGACTGCCTGATCGCAACGCCAGGTTTTTGGCGGTGCTTTCCGCACGCAACCGCATGAGGCGGTCAACGGAGTTTGACGCCGCGGTGAAGTACGGGATGCGCTCGGCGCAGCCCGACGTCGTCGTGCACGTGCGGCGTGCTCCCGAGGACGGCGCCGGTCCGCGTGTGGGGTTGATCGTCGGCAAACGGGTGGGCTCGGCCGTCGAGCGCCATCGCGTCGCGCGCCGGTTGCGGCACGTCGCCCGGACGATGTTGGGCGATCTCCACCAATCCGATCACGTGGTGATCCGCGCGCTGCCGAGCAGTCGGTTGGCGTCGTCGGCGCGCCTCGAGCAACAGCTGCGGCGCTGCCTGCGACGCGCGTTCGAGTCGGCGGGAACCGACCGGTGACGCGGGCGGCAGGGATGCGAGCCGTGATCGGCGGGGCCGGCCGGGCCACCGCGCGCGGGCTGATTTTTGCGATCCAGCTCTACCGGCACATGGTGTCACCGCTGCGTCCGGCGACGTGCCGCTTCGTACCGACCTGTAGCCAATACGCCGTCGACGCCCTCACCGAGTACGGCTTGATTCGGGGGAGTTGGTTGTCCGTGGCCAGGCTGGCCAGATGTGGACCGTGGCATCCGGGAGGATGGGATCCGATACCGGATCGACACGGATGCCGGGCGAGCTTCGAAGGCGCCGGCCCCAGACAAGCGGGGCGCCCCGCGCCGCAGCAACGGGAGAGTGAGTCTTTTGTCGTTTGATTTTTTCAGCCTTGACATCTTCTACTACCCGGTGTCGTGGATCATGTGGGCCTGGTACAAGTTGTTCGCGGCCGCGCTTGGACCGTCGAACTTCTTCGCCTGGGCCCTGTCGGTGATGTTCCTGGTCTTCACCCTGCGCGCGATCCTGTACAAGCCCTTTGTGCGCCAGATCCGCACCACCCGGCAGATGCAGGAGCTGCAGCCGCAGATCAAGGCGCTGCAGAAGAAGTACGGCAAGGACCGCCAGCGCATGGCGCTCGAGATGCAGAAGCTGCAACGCGAGCACGGCTTCAATCCGATCCTGGGCTGTCTGCCGATGCTCGCCCAGATCCCGGTGTTCCTCGGGCTGTATCACGTGCTGCGGTCCTTCAACCGGACGACCGGCGGCTTCGGCCAGCCGCACATGTCGGTGGCCCAGAACCGGGCGACCGGCAACTACGTCTTCACACCGGCCGACGTCGGGCACTTCCTGGACGCCAACCTGTTCGGCGCCCCGATCGGTGCGTTCATGACCCAGCACGCCGGGTTGGACGCCTTCACTCACTTCAGCCGGCCCGCGGTGATCGCCGTCGGTGCGCCGGTGATGATCCTGGCCGGCGTCGCGACCTACTTCAACAGCCGAGCGTCGGTGGCGCGCCAGAGCGCGGAGGCGGCGGCCAACCCGCAGACCGCGATGATGAACAAGCTTGCGCTGTACGTGTTCCCGCTCGGCGTCGTCGTCGGTGGACCGTTTCTTCCGCTGGCGATCATCCTGTACTGGTTCTCCAACAACATCTGGACGTTCGGACAGCAGCATTACGTGTTCGGGATGATCGAGAAAGAGGAAGAGGCCAAGCGGCAGGAGGCCGTTCAGCGGCGAGCCGCGAACGCGCCGGCGCCGGGGGCCAAGCCCAAGCGCAATCCGAAGGCGACGTCGCCGAGCGGCAACGGTTCGTCGACCGAGGCCGACGGGAGCGAGGGTTCGGACTCGGATTCGGATCGATCGGATAACGGTCCCGCCGGGGCGAAAACGGCATTGGCACAACCGGACAAGCCGAACGCGGCGGGCCGGACCGACGGCCCGACCAACCGCACCCCGCGACCCGGGGCGCGGCCGAAGAAACGGAAGCGCTGACGAGGCGCCACGGCTTTTAGGGGGTCCCCCGGGCGAGCGACCCGACTGGAGAGGGACCCGTGATGAGGGAGAGGGAACAACATGACAGACGCCGACACCACCGAGCGCGACGTGGACACGGAACTCGAAGCGCAGGAGCCGTCCGACGATGAGACGGCGGCGCCCGAGCGTGGCGACGACGAAGGCGATGACCAAGTCGACGACCAGGAAGAGCGATTGGTCGCCGAGGGGGAGATCGCCGGCGACTATCTCGAAGAGCTGTTGGACCTGTTGGACTTCGACGGCGACATCGACCTGGACGTCGAGGGCGACCGCGCGGTTGTCAGCATCGACGGCAGTGACGACTTAAACAAGTTGGTCGGCCGCGGCGGTGAAGTGCTGGACGCCCTCCAAGAACTCACCCGGCTGGCCGTGCACCAGAAGACGGGGGTGCGCAGCCGGCTGATGCTCGACATCGCGAGCTGGCGGCGGCGGCGCCGCGAGGAGTTGGCCGCGCTGGGCGACAAGGTGGCGCGGCGCGTGCTGAACACGGGCGAACGCGAGGAGCTTTCCCCGATGACGCCGTTCGAGCGCAAGATCGTCCACGACGCCGTGGCGGCGGTGCCCGGGGTGCACAGCGAGAGCGAAGGCCAGGAGCCGTCGCGCCGCGTCGTCGTCCTGCTCGACTGACCCACTGAGTCACAGCCGTGTAATTCGCGGGTCGTAACGGGCCGCAGAGGATCGAGGATGTTTCACGTGAAACAAGACCACAAGATGTTTCACGTGAAACATGCCCGTAGCGGCGGGGCCGCCGAAAGCTCAGGCTCGCTGAGCGATGCCGCGACCGCAGTGTTCGGCGACCGGCTAGATGTGGCGAAGCGCTACGCCGATCTGCTCGCCGGCGCCGGCGTGGAGCGCGGGCTCCTGGGCCCCCGGGAAGTCGGCCGGCTCTGGGATCGCCATCTATTAAATAGCGCGGCCGTGGGGGAGCTTCTCGATCCGGGGGAGCGGCTGATCGACATCGGCAGCGGGGCCGGGTTGCCGGGGATCCCGCTGGCGATCGCGCGGCCCGACCTCGAGGTCGCGCTCCTCGAGCCGATGCTGCGCCGCAGCGAGTTTCTCACCGAGGCCGTCGCCGAACTAGGGTTGGCGGTCGAGGTGGTGCGCGGCCGCGCGGAGGACCCTTGGGTGCGCGATCAGTTCGGCTCCCGGGACGTCGCCGTGTCGCGCGCCGTGGCGGCGCTGGACAAGCTGGCGAAGTGGAGCATGCCGTTGCTACGGCAGGACGGGCGGATGGTCGCGATCAAGGGGGAGCGTGCTCCCGAGGAAGTGGAAGCGCACCGGCGTGTGATGGCCGGTTCGGGAGCCGTTGATGTCAGGGTGGTGGCATGTGGCGTGAACTTCTTGTGTCCGCCCGTAACCGTGGTTTTAGCGCGACGCGGAAAGCCGGCGCGGCGGAAGCCGGCCCGGTCGGCAGACAGGGGGGCACGGTGAGTTCTCCACACGATTGGTCCGGCGAGTCCGCGCCGGCACCGCCCGTCGCGCAGGCGCAACCATCGGCGCCCGTCGCTCCCGCCGACGCCGCGCCCGCTGATGTTTCACGTGAAACATCGGCCGACTATGACACCCCGATCGGCGCCGCCGCCGAGCGCGCCATGCGGGTCCTCCACACGACCTATGCACCGCTGCGCCGCCCGACCCACCGACGGGTGTTCACCGTCGCCAACCAGAAAGGCGGCGTCGGCAAGACGACCACCGCCGTCAACCTCGCCGCCGCGCTGGCCGTGCAGGGGCTCAAGACCCTCGTCATCGACCTCGATCCCCAAGGCAACGCGAGCACCGCGCTGGGCATCCACGACCGGCAAGCCGGCACGCCCTCCTCGTACGAGGTCCTGCTCGGCGAGGTGTCGTTGCGCGACGCGTTGCGGCCCAGCCCGCACAGCCCGCGGCTGTTCTGCGTGCCGGCGACGATCGATCTGGCCGGCGCCGAGATCGAGTTGGTGAGCATGGTGGCGCGCGAGAACCGGCTCCGCACGGCGCTGGCCGAGCTCGACCAGTTCGACTTCGACTACGTGTTCATCGACTGCCCGCCCTCGCTCGGACTGCTGACGATCAACGCGCTCGTGGCCGCGCCCGAGGTGATGATTCCGATCCAGTGCGAGTACTACGCGCTGGAGGGCGTGTCCCAGCTGATGCGCAACATCGAGATGGTCAAGGCCCACCTCAACCCCCGGCTCGAGGTGACCACCGTGATCCTCACGATGTACGACGGGCGGACCAAGCTGGCCGACCAGGTGGCCGACGAGGTCCGCCGGTTCTTCGGAAACAAGGTGTTGCGCACCGTGATTCCGCGCAGCGTCAAGGTCTCCGAGGCGCCCGGCTACAGCATGACCATCATCGACTACGACCCCGGTTCGCGCGGGGCGATGAGCTACCTCGACGCGAGCCGCGAACTCGCCGAGCGCGACTGACCACCATCCGTGAAGGGACGACCATGACGCAGCCGTTACGCAAGAAGGGTGGCCTCGGCCGGGGCCTGGCTTCCCTGATTCCCACCGGCCCGGCGGAGGGCGACTCGGGTCCGGCGACGCTGGGTCCCCGGATGGGCGACGCGGCGGCCGATGTGTTGATCGGCGGGCCGGCGCAGGATGCCGCCTCGGTAGGTGCGGTCTACCGCGAGATCGCGCCCGGCGACATCGAGCGCAACCCACGGCAGCCTCGGCAGGTGTTCGACGAAGAGGCGCTCTCGGAGCTGGTGCATTCCATTCGCGAGTTCGGGCTCCTGCAACCGATCGTGGTCCGCGCGGTGACCGGTTCGCCGAGCGGCGCGCGGTACCAGATCGTGATGGGGGAGCGGCGTTGGCGCGCCGCGCAGGAAGCAGGCCTGGCCACCATCCCGGCGATCGTGCGCGAGACCGGCGACGACAACCTGCTGCGCGACGCCCTGCTCGAGAACATCCACCGGGTGCAGCTGAACCCCTTGGAGGAGGCGGCGGCCTACCAGCAGTTGCTCGACGAGTTCGACGTCACGCACGACGAACTGGCATCGCGCATCGGCCGGTCGCGGCCGCTGATCACGAACATGATCCGGTTGCTGAAGCTGCCGATCGCGGTGCAGCGCCGGGTCGCCGCGGGGGTCCTGTCCGCCGGCCATGCCCGTGCGCTGCTGGCCCTGGAGGCCGGCCCGGAGGCGCAGGAGGAGCTCGCGAGCCGGATCGTCGCCGAGGGCCTGTCGGTGCGCG
Source organism: Mycobacterium sp. UM_CSW (assembly GCF_000455205.1). Taxonomy (GTDB): domain Bacteria; phylum Actinomycetota; class Actinomycetes; order Mycobacteriales; family Mycobacteriaceae; genus Mycobacterium. The sequence goes on from NZ_AUWQ01000015.1 coordinate 29,171, forward strand.
CCACCGAGGAAGCGGTCACCCTGGCCAACCGCGGCGATGCGGCCGCCCCGGCGGCGCCGCGCCGCAAGCCGATCCAGATGCCCGGCCTTCAAGACGTTGCTGACCGGCTGTCCAACACGTTCGACACCCGGGTCACGGTCAGCCTGGGCAAACGCAAAGGACGGATTGTCGTCGAGTTCGGCTCGGTGGAGGACCTCCAGCGGATCGTCGACGTGATGACCCCGCCCAAGGCCTGACCATCCATACGGTGTAATTACGTCACTGTGACACTGGGCCCGTCCCGGGCCCGAAATCGCCGGCCTCGTGTGCCCTTGCTCAGCGGAGTTTCGATGTGCCCCAAGCTGTTTCGCGGTTTGCCCGGCCGCCAGCCGGCTGTTCGGACCGTTCTGCGGGGCCGGCTGAAGTGGCAGGGCAAACACTGGTCCGATGAGGTCCAACTCTCCTATCCTGGAGGGGTTGCTGATGGCCGGGAATGGGTTGGCCGCAGTACCGCACAGAAGCCAGGAGGCTAGTGTCCGCTCGAATCACGCCGCTTCGGCTCGAGGCTTTCGAGCAGCTTCCCAAGCACGCGCGCCGCTGCGTGTTCTGGGAGGTCGACCCGGCGACCCTCGGTAACCAAGACCACCTCGCCGACCCCGAATTCGAAAAAGAGGCCTGGCTGTCGATGGTGATGTTGGAGTGGGGTTCGTGCGGGCTGGTCGCGACCGCGATTCCCGACGACGAACGCAGCCACGCCGAGCCGCCGTGCCTGGGGTATGTCCTCTACGCCCCGCCGCGCGCGGTGCCACGGGCGCAACGGTTTCCCACCGCTCCGGTGTCCGCCGATGCGGTGTTGCTGACGTCGATGAACATCGAGCCGGGGCAAGCCGCCGACGATCTGCCGCATGGGCTCATCGCCCGGGTCGTCGACGAGCTCGTCCGACGCGGCGTCCGGGCTCTGGAAGCTTTCGGTCGCACATCGGAGGCGTCCGAGCTACAGGATCCGCGGTTGGTGGATCCCGATGTCCGGCCGGTGCTGGAGGCGCTCGGCGACTGCTCGGTCGACCACTGCATGATCGACGCCGAATTCTTGAAGGACGTGGGATTCGTTGTGGTGGCGCCGCACAGGTACTTTCCGCGGCTGCGGCTGGAGTTGGACAAGGGACTCGGCTGGAAGGCCGAGGTCGAGGCGGCGCTGGAGCGCCTGCTGGCCCAACTGGAAGAACCGGTGGGTGCGGGTTCGTCCGCCGCCGGAAATACGCTGCGGGCCAACGAGAGCGGCTAGGAACCGCCCAGCCGGGAGGCCCGTTCCACCGACAGTTCGTGAGCCAGCAGCTCGGCGAAGGTGAAGGTGCCGGTGGGACGGTCGTTCTTGCCGAGCAGGTAGAGCCGCTTGACCGCGGCCAGGATGCCCTCGGCGATGGCGTCGCGGGTCTGCGTGGAGATCAGCATCGCGCGGTCGCGCGGGTTGGTGATGTAGCCGACGTCGACCTGAACGGTGGGCATCCGGGTGAGCCGCAGCAGATCCCACGTCCGGCCATGCGTGCGGCAATCCCGTAAACCGGTGCGCGCCACCACTTCTCGCTGAATAAAGTCGGCAAGGTTGCGTCCGATCGTGGAGACGGAACCATGTGAGTTGCCGAAGTGAAAGGAGGCCACGCCGTTGGCCGACGGGCTGGTCTGGGATTCGCAGCGCAGGCTGATCATGAGGTCGGCGCCGACGTTGTTCGCGGTAGCGGCGCGTTCGGCATCCGACGGGCTGCGATTGGTCGGCCGCGACAGGAACGTCTCCATGCCGATGGCGGTCATCCGGCCCTCGAGCCGACTTGCCAAGTCCCACAGCACATCTGCTTCGCTGACCGGGCCGGCCGGGCCCTGCATGATGGCGCCGTGGTCCGTGCCGCCGCGGCCCGGATCGATGATGATGCGCTTGCCCGACAGTTTGGGCCCGGAGCGGCGGACCAGCTCTTCCTCGCGAATGGCATGCGGGGACCCGCCGCTGACGCGGGAACTGAGAAAGTACAACGAGCGCAAGGTTTCCGGGCCGCAGATGCCGTCGGCGGCGAGCCCGTATTCGCGCTGGTACGACATCAAAGCGTTGTGGGTCTGCAGGCCGAAGTGCCCGTCGACCAGGCCGGTGTAGAAACCGAGGTCCTGTAGCCGCGCCTGCAGGGTCGCGACGTCGTCGCCGTAAAGCGGTGCGCCGAACTGGTGATACAGCGTGCGCGCGCCCAGCCGATACGAGGCCTCCTTCAGCGCACGGTAGGTCGCTTCGCCGACGATGCCGTCCACCAGCAATCCGCGGTTCTGCTGGAAGGCGCGTACCGCTTGATCAAGGTGGTCATCGAAGACCTCGAGGGCCACGTGTCGCCCGGTGGCCATGTCTTCGTCGGGATTGTCCAGCAGCCCTAGCGCGGCCAGCGTCGCCCGGATTTCGGTCACGGCTGCGCTGCGGGCACCACAGCGCAGCGCGTCGCCGTATTCACGGCGCTGACTCGACATACCAAAGGCCCTCCGGGACAAATTGACAGGCTGAATACGGGCAACGGCTAAGCGCTATTGTCGCAGATGCTTCTCAATTTTCGGAAAACCCCAGGCTAAGCGCCGGGGCGTGGTGCGACGAACTGGTTGGCGTCAGGCCAGGTTGGGAACCGCGTCGGAAAGCTCGCGCAGCAACGCCGCCTTGCCCTTGGCCCCGACGATCCGCTTCACCGGTTGGCCGTCCTTGAACAGGATCATGGTGGGAATCGAAACCACCTGAAAATCCCGGGCCGTTTCTGGGTTGGCGTCCACGTCGAGCTTGGCGATGGTGATCTGTTCGGCGCGCTCGCTCGCGATCTCCTCCAGAACCGGGGCGACCATCTTGCACGGCCCGCACCACGTGGCCCAAAAGTCAACCAGCACAGGCTTATTGCTCGACAGCACCTCCGAGGAGAAAGACGCGTCAGAGACTTCTATTGTGGCGCCAGCCTTTTCGGCGTCGGTCATCGCGGTGCTCCAATCAATGTGTCGGTACCCTCAGCGTTTCCGGTTGCAGACTCGTCTTCCCGTTCGGCCAGCCAACGCTCGGCGTCGATGGCCGCGGCGCAGCCGCTGCCCGCGGCGGTGATCGCCTGCCGGTAGGTGCGGTCCACCAGGTCGCCGGCCGCGAACACGCCCTCCACCGAGGTGCTGGTGGTGCGGCCCTGGACGAGTACGTAGCCGTCGGGATCGACGTCGACCTGATCGCGCACCAGCCCCGAGCGCGGCTCGTGGCCGATTGCCACGAAAACACCGGTCACCGCGAGGGTGGATTCTTCGCCAGTTATGTTGTCGCGCAACCGCAATCCGGTCACCGTGGTGTCGCCCTCGACGGCGAGCACGGCGGCGTTGGTGATGAACTTGATCTTGTCGTGGTTGCGGGCGCGGTCGAGCATGATCTTGGATGCCCGGAACTCGTCGCGCCGGTGTACCAGCGTCACGCTGCTGGCGAAGCGGGTCAGGAAGATGGCCTCTTCCATCGCCGAGTCGCCGCCACCGATAACGGCTATGTGCTGGTCGCGGAAGAAGAACCCGTCGCAGGTGGCACACGAACTCACGCCGCGCCCCAGCAACTCCTGTTCGCCGGGCACCTGCAGGTAGCGAGCGGCCGCGCCCATGGCCAGGATGACGGCTCGTGCGCGGTGGGTCTCCCCGTCGGCGGTGACGACGGACTTGACTGGCCCGTCCAGGGACACCGATTCGACGTCTTCCATCCGCAGGTCCGCGCCGAACCGCAGCGCCTGCTCGCGCATCTCGTCCATCAACTCCGGGCCGGTGATCCCGTCGCGAAAGCCCGGGTAGTTCTCCACCTCGGTCGTCGTCATCAACGCACCACCGAATGAGGTGCCCTCGAAAACCAGGGGGGCCAGCTGCGCGCGGGCGGTGTAAAGGGCCGCGGTGTACCCGGCTGGGCCGGAGCCGATGACGATGACGTCGTGAACGGTGTCGTGAGCGGGAGTATCGGCAGTCATTCGGGCCTTTCAGGTACGGAAGCTACGCATACGAACGCCAGCGTAGGCGTAGGTGTTCCCGGGTGTCGGCCACCACACTAGGTGTCATGGCGGCGACCCGCCGCGCCCGGCTGCGCCGCGCTTGCGATCGCCGCTAGGCGTCATGGCGGCGACCCGCCGCAAGGCGTGATGGCAGCGACTACGCTCGCGGGACCTGCGTGTTGGCCAGCAGCCCGGTATCGGCGGCGTTGCAATTCGGCGCCACCGCGAAGACCGCCAGATTTTCGGGCGTGTCGCCGGGCAACACCAACAGCACGCCGGGACGGGCATTGATGTCGACCGGTCGCGCGCCCAGCACCTGCGTCGACGCCGAGTAGCCCAGGCCGCTGAGGCAGGACGCGCGCAGCGCGGGGTCGCCGAGCGGGCCGTAGTCCGGGCTGCGGTGGAGCAGTCCGAGGATCTCGGCCGGCGACAGCGGAATCGTCGGCGGCGGCGTCGACACCGTGATGTGCTCGGCGGTGACCGGGGTGCTCGGGGCGGGCTCCGGCGCGCTGATCAGCGCCACCGTGCCCACGCCGACCGCCGCCAGCACGGCGCCCACGCCGAGCAGGCCGGCGACCACCCTGGCGGGACCCAGATGCGGCCGGGCCGCGTGCGCGAGACCGGTGTGATCGGCCGACCGCAACGCCTCCGAAATCCGCGCGACGACTTCGGGGGGCACCTCGGGCGCGGACGCCGGATCGGCCCCCAACGTCGCGACGTCGCAGCGCACCTGGTTCAACGCGCGCAGCATGCCCTGCGCCTCGGGGTCTTCGCGGACGCGTTTACGCACGCGGGCCGCGGCATCGTCGTCGAGCAGACCGGCCTGAAGGTCGGCCAGCAGCTCGACGGTCAGGGGCGGCTCGGCGGCTTCGTCGTCGGGTTCACCCATCCGCCCCAGTGTCCGTCATGCGCTGCTTGACGGCCATCGGTGAGCCCGCGCCGGGACCAGTGTCGAGGTAACCGAGCAGCTGGGCGAGGCGGACCCGGCCGCGGGAACACCGGCTCTTGACGGTGCCCTCGGCGACGCCCAGCAGAGCGGCGGTGTCGGCGACGGAATAGCCCTGCATGTCGACGGCCACCACCGCCGCCCGCTGCTCGAGGGGAAGGCGCATCAGGGCCCGTTGCACCACGATCGCCGTCTCGACCTGCGCGGTGCGATCGGCGACCGGGTGCACGTCCTCGAGCGGGGCCGTCGGGTGGGCCTTGGCGCGGCGCAGCCGGTCCAGGCACGCGTTGACCACGATGCGGTGCAGCCAGCTGCCGACGGCCGCGTCGTGCCGGAATGATCCCGCCCCGCGATGTGCCGAGAGCATCGCGTCCTGCAGCGCGTCCTCGGCGTCCTCGCGGGTGCGGGTGGTCAGCCGGGCCAGCCGGTGCAGCTGGCGTTGGTGACGGAGGAACAACTCAGCGAACGCGTAGCGATCGCCGGCGACGTGGGCCGCGAGCAGTTCGGCGTCGCTGCGTTCGCCCTCGCTGTTCCCCCCAAGACCCACGGCCGGACACTAACTAATCGGTGGTCGCGCGGCACTTCACCGACGCGGGGGCTGTGGGCGCCCGCGATCTCCGTCAGGAGGCTGCCTGGACCGTGACTTCCGAGAAGCTGGCCTGGCTCTTGCCGTTGGTGCTTCCTAGCGTGGAGATCCACACCAACACGTTCGATGTCGCCGAGCCGCCCCGGACGGGGATGACGTTGTGACCGGGCTTGAGCGCGAACGCCGGCGCCAGCACGGTGGTGTCTTCGAGCTTGGACGGCGCCGCGGTCGAGGCCGAGCGAATCTCAACCTTGGTGCCGCTGCTCGGCGTGTCGATGGTCACCTGACCAACCACGGTGGGGTTGGGCAGCTGCAACATCAGCCCTTCGCCCTGCTTGAAGGAGGGGAACGGGACGGCGTCCGTGTAGACCTCGGTGGACCAGGCGGTGGAGGGGTCGCCGTCGATCGCCTGCCCGGCCTGGCCGGGGTTGTCGGCGTCTCCGTCGGGGGAGTAGACGGTCGCCTTGGTGGGTTTGACGACGCTGCCGGCGGCCGCGGAATTGGGAGCAGACGACGACGCCGACGACGACGGGCCGTTGAGCCCAAGCTCGTCCTTGTTCAGGCCGCCACCGACGTTGCCGAAGATCTTGCTCACCACCGAGGCCAGCACCAGCAAGGCCACCACGATGACGGCGACGGCGGCTCCGACTCCGATCAGCACGTTGCGGCGCCGGCGCGCGAATGTCGCGTACTCGCGGCCGGGGGACAACCGGGTGGTGGGAGGCAGCGCGGGCGAATCGTCGATCGGGCCGAGCACCTCGGTGCGATCGGCCACCGCCGTCGCCTGCTGCAGCAAGTTCAAAAGGGTTGAGGCGCTGCGGATTCCGCCGTCTTCTTGAACCGCCCGCACCGCGACCGCGGATACCTGGAACGGGATCTCGCGGTCGATCACCATGGGTTCGACGGGGTTCCCCGATGAATCACGCTCTGCCGGCGCCAGCCCGCTGCGCACCCCGGATTCCGGCAGCGGCCACCGATTGACCAACAGCGCATACAGGGCGGCGCCGATTCCGCGGATGTCCTGTTGCGGGTTGCTGTCGGGCATGGTCGCGGGGTAGGCCAGCACCACGTCGCCCTCGATGCTGACGCGCACCCGGCTGGGGTGGTCGATCGACAGGGCGACCCCGGCGCGGTGGGCGGCGTCGGCGGCGGCGGCCAGCGATTGCATCGCGCGGACGGCGCCGATGGGCGACGGTGCGGTGTCGGCTACCTCCTGCAGCGAACCGCCGCGGATCCACTCCGAGACGACCAGCCCGCCGGAGCCGGTGTGGACCACGTCGAGCACGCGGGCGATACCGGGCTTGTCGATCCGGCTCAGCCGCAGGGTTCGGGACAAGATGTCCTGCAGCACCTCGCGGGGGAGGGCTCCGTCGGGATCGACGAAGGTCAGCGCCACCTGCCGGTCCAGCTTGGTGTCCAGCGCCTGCCAGAACTGCAGCGGGGGCGCGCCGCCGTGGAAGACCAGCAGCCGATACCGCCCGCCGGCGATGCGGGCGCCCGGGACGAGGTGCACGTCGTCCCCGGCCCCGACGGCGGTGTCGACCGACAGGTCGCCGTTCAAACGGTCGGTCGGGCGTGGCGCCGGCCGTTCATGGCCCGGCCCGGGCGGAATGTCGGGCTGGAAGTCGTCGGCAACGGGGCGCGGAGTCTCGGCGCCTGACCCCAGATCGGATCCAGCGCTGGATGCGCTCTCCAATGGGCGGTCGGTCACCTCCGGTCCTTTCGCTACTCGGGCGCTGGCTACCCGCTCCGGAGGCCTGCGCCGGATCGGCTCCTGGACCGCACTTCCCCCCGGCGGGGACGAATTCCTCTGCTCAGGGTACGTGACGTGGCCCGGCCGAGACGATCCCTGTTGCCCGGCCGATTTGCGCGAAGCTACCGCGACGCGCGGGCCGCGGCGCGAAAAGCGGCGCCTGAGCGCGTCAATCGCCGCCTGCGCTTCGGGCACCCGCGCGCGGACCATGACCGCGGCCATGATCGGCAACATGATGATCGCCAGGACCAACAGCCGCAGCAGCGAGCCCACGCCGCCGTGGGCCGTCAGCCGGGCGAGCCCGAGCAGCCGATCGGCCACATGCGCGACGAGGCCGGCCAGCATCGACGCGACGATCGTCACCAGGATTGTTCGCACGGCCCCGACGTCGATTAGGTGGCCGCCCTTGGGCAGCAGCGCCCGTCGCAGCAGGTAGTAGCCGACGATCGCGCCGGCCAGGAAGCCGATGCCGTTGGCCAGGCCGAGGAAGCCGGCCACCAGCTTGGGGTCGTGAGTCAGGTGGGGGGCCAGCACCGAGCCGACGATCTTGACGGCGGTGATGACGAGGATGAGAACGATCGGCGTCCAGGGTTGCTCGCGCGCGTAGAAGACGCGCAGCTGCAGCAGGACCAGGCCGTAGGGGATCAACGTGAACGCCGACAACGCGATCGCGGCGCCCAGGTAGCCGGCGTCGACCTCCCCGAAATGGCCGTAGGCGAACAGCGCGCTGCCGATCGCCGGGCCGCCGACGGTCATGAACGCCACGATCGGGATGAGAGTGACGAGCGTCAGCCGGGTCGCCAGCGACAGGTCGGCCAGCACCGCCTGGGTGTCATCGGCGGCGGCGTTGCGGCTCAACCGCGGCATCACCACGGTCAGCACGGTCACGCCGATCATCCCGTAGGGCAGCTGCAGCACCAGCCAGGTGTAGTTGTAGATCGCCGGACCCGACGCGGCCGCGGTGCTGGCGATCTGGTTGCCGACCACCAGGCCGAGTTGACTGATCACCACGTAGAGCACCATCGCCCCGGCCATCGCACCGAACCGCTTGAGGCGCTCGTCGATTCCCCACAGCGGGCGCAGGCTCACGCGCTGGCGTTTCAGCGCCACCAGCAGCACGCCGGTCTGCGCAAACACCCCGAGCGTGGTGCCGATGCCGAGCACCAGCAGCTTGGCGTTGCCCATCCGGACGGGGTCGACGGACAGCTCGCCGGGCACCGCCAGGTACACCCCGAGGGTGGCCAGCGCGACCACGTTGTTGACGACGGGGGCCCACGCCGTCGGCCCAAATACGTTGCGGGTGTTGAGAATTGCCATGAACACCGACGTCAGCCCGTAGGCGAGCACCTGCGGGAGCAGCAGGTAGGCGAAGGCGGTGGTCAGTGGCTCGTTGACCTGCGGGGCGCGGCCCAGCATCAGGCGCACCAACAGGGGAGCGGCCACCACCGACAGCGCGGTGGCGACCAGCAGCAGTGCCGTCGTCAACGTGACCAGGCGCCGCACGAACGCCGCGCCGCCGTCGGCATCGCCTTGCTCGGCGCGGGCCAGCACCGGCACGAAGATCGCGGTGAACGTCGCCTCCAGCACGAGCGCCGCGACCAGGTTCGGCAGCTGATTGGCCACCGAGAAGGCGCTCGACAGCGCCGCACCCAGGATGGCGGCCAGCACGACGATGCGCGCGAAGCCGGTGAGGCGGCTGATCAGCGTCGCGAACGCCATCGCCCACGACCGCGAGACCAGCGCGGCGTCGGACAGCTCGGGTCGGCGCCGAGCGAGCTCGGGCACGGGCGGCAGGGGACCGGTCGGCGGGCCCGGGCGGGCGTGGCGCGGCCCCGCCGGCGGGCGTTGTGGTGGCGGCTGTGGGTGGGTCCGCCGATGGGCGTGATCCATCAGTTTTGCGGTGTGGAAACCCGCGGCTCTAGCCGGGGAAGAAGAGGCCGCATTCCTCCTTTCGGCAGGTTGTCGGTCGTCGTTCGTAGGTTGTTGGCGTGTCCAGATTTCGGTTGCTTCCCAGCCCTGAGCAGGCGACGGCCTTGGCTGAAAACTGTCGTCACGCCCGGTTTGTCTGGAACATGGCCGTCGAGCAGCAGCAGCACTGGCAACCAGGCCGTCGGGCGCCGGGCTATAACGAGCAGTGTGCCCAGTTGACCGCAGCCCGCGCCGAATACAACTGGCTGGCAGCCGGATCGCAAACCGTGCAGCAGCAAGCGCTCCGCGACTTCGCCCAAGCAATGCGGAATTATTTCAATGGCAGCCACCGCCGCCCAACCTGGCGCAAGGCCGGCATTCACGAAGGATTTCGGCAGGTCGGAGTCAAACCGCGCCACCTCAAACGGCTCAACCGCCGCCACGGGCAGATATGGATACCGAAGATCGGTTGGGTGCGGTTCCGGTGGACCCGTGCCATTCCCGCCTCGGTGAAGTCGTACCGCGTCACCCTGGATCGATCGGGACGCTGGCACATCGCTTTTGCTGTGATCCCCGAACCGATCTCGGGACCCAGCGATGGCACTGTTGTCGGTGTCGATCGCGGCGTGGCGGTCTCGGTTGCGCTGTCCAGCGGAGAGCTGCTGCGCGCTCCCGGCCTTGGCGTGGGCGAGGCCAAGCGGCTCCGCAGACTGCAGCGGCGGCTGTCCCGGGCGCAACGCGGATCGAATCGGAGGGCGCGAACGAAGCGGGCGATCGCGCGGTTGCGGGCCCGCGACGCCGATCGCCGTCGTGATTGGGTGGAAAAGACCACCACCGATCTGGCTAGCCGCTTCGACACCATCCGCGTCGAGGACTTGAATGTGCGGACGATGACCCGCTCCGCACGCGGGACCCGCGACCGCCCGGGCACCAACGTCGCGCAGAAACGGGGCCTTAACCGTGAGATCAGCCGGCAGGGGTGGGGGCTGCTGGTGGCCCGGCTCAAGCACAAGGCGTCGGGGCGGCTCGACTTCGTCCCGGCAGCGTATACGTCGCAACGATGCTCGCACTGCGGGCACGTCGCGCCGGAAAACCGCAAGAGCCAAGCGGTTTTTCAGTGCGTCGCCTGCGATGCGGGCCCGTGCAACGCCGACGTGAACGCCGCACGCAACATCGCCGCCGGACGGGCGGTGACAGCACGGGGAGACCTCGGCACTAGCCGGTCTGCGAACCGTGAACCTCAACTCTGCTCTCCTGCTGCCTAAGTGCGACGGGGAAGGGTTGGAATCCAACGGCCTGAAGCCGACGGAGGACGTCAAACGCGCGGTTTGTGCTCGACCCGATCGTCGATCTCGTCGTGCAGGTCGGCGGATCTGGGATGCGGCGGGTCGGGGCGGTCCAGGTCGGCGCGGTCGGGCTGGCCGCGGAACCGGTGCCACAGCCGGCGACCGGCCAGCAGCACCAGCACCGCCGCCGCGCTGAGCGTGATCGCGAACAGCACCTTGCCGTACGCGTTGGAATGCACCGACAACCGCACCGGCTCGCCGAGCCGCATGCCGTCGGGGGTCCGCAGCGTCACATCGACCGCGACGCGCTGGGTGAAGTTCACCTCGATCGGCACCCGGAGCGGCAGGTAGCCCGGCGGCAATTCGATCTGGCCGACGTCGGTGACCGTCATGCCCGGCGGGGCATCGACCTGCAGCCGCACCCGGATGGGGACCGCGAGGCCGTTGTGCAGCGCCAGCGGCAGCGGGCTGTGCTCGGTGGCCAGGGTGTAGGAGCCGCCCGGGTTGACGATCGTGACCGCACCGAACAAGTCACTGATCGTCTTGCCGACCACCACCAGGCGCTGTTGGGCGAGCCCGTTTCGGGTGTCGGGCGGTTCGGATTGGCTCAACGCGCGCAGCATGTCCTCGCGCAGCGGCGCGGTGTACTGGACGCCGGTCAGACCGGTGCGCTCGTCGGTGGTCAGCGCGGAGGTGAGGCCCCACAGCCGGCCGACCTGGGCGGCGATGTTGGCGGTGACGTCGTCGGTGAACCGGCCACGCGCGGAGCCGTCGTTGGCTGCCTGCTCGGGCGGCTCGGTGCGGGCCGCGGCCTCGGCGACGACGGCGGGCAGCGGCCGGGGCACCGCCAGGCCGGACCGGATGCTGGTGGCCAGCGCCGTCAGGATTACCTGCGCGTCGTCGGCCTGGAGGTTCCACGTCGCCGGCGGCACCAGCAGCTGGGTGCGCGGCGCCGCATCGCGCTGCAGCGCGTGCCAGAAGATCGAGCCCAACGCGTCCTGGCGCCGGGCGGTGTTGGAGTCGTGCGAAAGGCGGACGGTCAGCGAGGAGTCCAGGTAGGTGGGGGCGATCGGGTTGTTGCCCGCGCCGGCGAGCGCGGCGCCGACGGCCGGGTCGAACGGCGCGACCACCACCTGCGGGGACAACCGCCGGGGCGCGGTGTCGACGCCGGCCGGGTTGTCGGTCGTCGAGTCCTGGGCGGACAACTCGCCGGCGGCGATCGCGACCGTGCTGTCATCGGCGCTGAGCAGGCTGACGGTTCGGCCGGTCAACGGGCCGTCGGGCAGCAGCGTGGCCCCGCGGGCGGACTGGACGTCCAGGATGCGGTCGACGATGCCGCCGACGCTGTTGGTGGCGGCGGCGCTCAGCCCGGGGTCGTTGACGCGTTGCAGGGCGTCGAGGTCGGCCTGGGCGTAGGGCAGCGGCGCCACGCAGGTGCGGTGGGACAGGGCGCGCAGCCGATTCAGCCACTCGGTCGCGGCGGCCTGGCCGGTTCCCGGGTGGGTCGGGGTGCCCGGGTGCTGGGCGGGCCCGTCGGGCGAATTGGAGACCACGTAGCCCGCCGTCATCGCGTTGACGGTGACCAGCAGGTCCGGGTCGACGGCCAGGCACAGCGCATGGCTGACGGCGCCGTCGGGGTCGACGTCATGGCTGGTGGCGACCTCCGCGGCGGCGAGCAGGATGTCCAGCCGCCCGCCGGTGGCCAAAGAGGTGGCCAGGTCGTCGTCGACCAACCGGACCGGAATGGTGCCGCCGGGCACGCCGGGGGACAGCCGCGGCCGATCGGCCAGCGGCCACAGCATCGTGATCCAGACGGGTTTGGTGGTGTCGGGCGCGACGGCGGAATTGGCGTCGTCGGCGTGATCGGGCGGCACGCCGACCACGGGCAGCAGGAATCGCGCGTTGTCCAGGCGGGCCGGGGCGCCGTAGTCGGGTGTCCCGTTGACGTTGACCAGGACGGGGTAGATCCCGGGCTTCTCCATCCCCAAAGACGGCTTGGTCGATGCGCGCAGTGGGGCCGACAGGGTGAAGCTCACTTCCTGGCCGCGCTGCAGCTCGGGGGCCACCGTGAGGAAGTCGGCGGCCGGCTGGTACTGGTCGGTGCTGCCGTCCAGCGAGGTGCGCAACGCCGCGGAGTCGTTGACCGCCGGCGCGTGCTCCAGCCGGACCATGACGTCGCGGACCGGGCGGTCACCGATGTTGGTCACCATTCCACTGACGGTGACGACGGGTGGGCTGGTCGTGGTGACCACGTCCGGGGTCACCTGGTCGATGCGGACCCGGACGAAGGGCGTCTCCCCGGGTTCGCCCGCGGCCGCGCGCGGGGTGGGCCCGGCGAGCACCGCAAAACCGGCCACGATGCCAACCACTGCGGCGAGGCGAGCGACGCCGGCCCAGCAGAGTCGGGGAGCCGTCACGGCCCTGGCCCGTGACCGTTCTTCCGGCCCGCCACGGGCTTGTCGGAATGCCGGGTCCGCGAATGCGTTTGCGGGCGTCGACGCGGCGAGCTCGGCGGCAGCGGCGGAAGCGCGGACGGGCCGTCGCTCTGCAGCTTGTCGATCAGCTCGTCGGCGACCTGGGCCAGGCGGCGCTCGTCGGCATAGGCCAACCGGGACGGCAGCTCACCGATCGGCACCCACGCCACCTCGGCGACTTCAAGGTCCTCGTCGGAGAGCTCGCCGCCGGAGAAGCGCATCAAATAGTGGTGCACGGTCTTGTGCACCCGGCGGCCGTCGGTGACGAACCAGTAGTCGATGCGTCCCAGCGCGGCGAGCACGCTGCCGCGAATACCCGTTTCCTCGGCGACCTCGCGGATGGCGGTCTGTTCCGCGGTCTCGCCCATCTCTATATGTCCTTTGGGCAGCGACCACAGCATCCGTCCGCGCCGATCGACGCGGCCGATCAGCGCCGCGACCTGCTCGTCGCGCGGCCCGTCGATTCCGTCGATGACGAGACCGCCGGCGGAGGTTTCGTGGACGGTCTTGAGTCGATCGGGGACGCCGCGGGATGGCCTGGACCGCCGGGGTTTGGAAGGCGACGAGTCGCCGTTCGTCTGGGGATCTTTGGGGGTTTCGGCCGCGGCAGCCGCGCCACGACGCCGACGCCGCCCCCGGCGTCGACGTGGTTTGGCTTGTTCGGCGTCCGACACCCAAGCGATAGTAGCTGGCACGGGCTGGTCTTCCCGAGATACTCGCCGCTACTCGCCGTCCGGCGGCGCGGGGTCGGTGTCGGCCGCGTCACCCGACTACGCTGATCGAACGTGCCTGACGCCGCCCAGGATGCCAACCTGCTGACCGCTGCCGCGGTCGCCCTGAACAAGCACGCCTCCGTGCTGGGTGAGCTGGGCGCGCTCTTCGAAGCCGGCGGTCACGAGCTGTACCTCGTCGGCGGTTCGGTGCGAGACGCGTTGCTGGGCAGGCTCAGTCCCGACTTGGACTTCACCACCGACGCCCGCCCCGAGCAGGTCCAGGAATTGGTGCGGCGCTGGGCCGACGCGGTGTGGGAGACGGGGATCCAGTTCGGCACCGTCGGTGTCGGCAAGGGCGACTATCGCTTGGAGATCACCACGTTCCGCGCCGACGCCTACGACCAGGTGTCGCGCAAACCCGAGGTGCGCTTCGGCGATCGCCTCGAGGACGATCTGGTGCGCCGCGATTTCACGGTGAACGCGATGGCCGTGCGGGTGCTGCCGACCGGGCCGGGTGAATTCCTTGATCCCCTAGGCGGTTTGGCGGCGCTGCGCCAGCGCGTGCTGGACACCCCGGCGGCGCCATCGGTGTCCTTCGGCGACGACCCGCTGCGGATGCTGCGCGCCGCGCGGTTCGTCTCGCAACTCGGTTTCACCGTCGCGCCGCGGGTGCGGGAGGCGATCGAAGAGATGGCGCCGCAGCTGGCGCGGATCAGCGCCGAGCGGGTGGCCGCCGAGCTGGACAAGATGCTGCTCGGTGACGACCCGGTGGCCGGCATCGACCTGCTGGTCGAGACCGGGATGGGTGAAGTGGTGCTGCCCGAGGTGGGCGGCATGCGGATGGCCATCGACGAACACCACCAGCACAAGGACGTCTACCAGCATTCGCTGACGGTGCTGCGCCAGGCCATCGCGCTGGAGGACGAGGGACCGGATCTGGTGCTGCGCTGGGCCGCACTGCTGCATGACATCGGCAAGCCGGCGACGCGGCGGCACGAGCCCAACGGCGGGGTGAGTTTTCACCACCACGAGGTGGTGGGCGCCAAGATGGCCCGAAAGCGGTTGCGGGCGTTGAAGTATTCCAAGCAGATGGTCGACGACGTCTCGCAGCTGGTGTTTCTGCACCTGCGGTTCCACGGCTATGGCGAGGGCAAGTGGACCGACTCGGCGGTGCGCCGCTATGTCACCGACGCGGGGCCGCTGCTGCCGCGGCTGCACAAGCTGGTTCGCGCCGATTGCACGACCCGCAACAAGCGCCGGGCCGCCCGCCTGCAGGCCAGCTACGACCGGCTGGAGGAGCGGATCGCCGAGCTGGCGGCCCAGGAGGACCTGGCGCGGGTGCGCCCCGATCTGGACGGTAACGCGATCATGGAGCTGCTCGGCATCCCGGCGGGCCCGCAAGTCGGCGAGGCGTGGCGGTATCTCAAAGAGCTACGGCTGGAACGTGGGCCGCTGACGACCGAGGAGGCGACCGCCGAGTTGCTGTCCTGGTGGCGGTCGCGCGGGAACGCCTGAAAGGACCGACTGCGGCCGCCGGGCATAAAATGCAACGCGGATGCCGGTCTTTGTCCTGATTAGGAGGCCATATGACCGAACGTACAGGCGCAGATTCCGACGACCATGCGAGTCCGCCTGCGGTTCCCGCCGGCCCGCCCGAGGCCGTAGCAAACGGGTCCGGGCCGGTGCCGTTGCGCCCACAGGACGACAAGCCTGACAACGGGGCTCCCGCGCCGGAGACGCCAAACGACGCCCCCTATCAGTGGCCGGACCAGCCCGCGTTCCGCCACGGCGGGCCACTCGACGAGACCGCCACGCTGTTCGACCGCTCCAGGGCGCCAGGCCCGACACGTGGACGGGGCCGCGAATCCGGGCCTGCCCCAAGCAGACCCGACGCCGGCCAGTACGGGGGCCCGCGCCCCGACGGATGGGCCTCGGCCCAGCAACCGCCGGCATCGGGCGCCGCCTCGCCGCCGCGGCCGGATGTCCCCACTGACCCGCCGGGCCCGGCGTGGCCGCAACCGCAGCAGCAGGCGGCGCCGCCGACGGGCGGCCCCGGCTGGGGTCAAGCCCAGCGTCCGCCGCCGCCGCCGTTGAATTATGTCGACAGCATCCGCCGCAGCGACCTCGTGCCGACCCGGCGCATCCCGCCCGGCCGCGGCTGGCGCAAAGCCGTTTACGTCGCCAGTTTCAAGCTGATCAATTTGGGCTGGTCCCCGGACGAGCGTTATCAGGCCGAACTGGAAGCCAAGATCCGGACCCTGTTGCGCGGCACCTACAAGATCGGCGTGCTGGGCAAGGGCGGGGTCGGCAAAAGCACCATCGCCGCCAGCGTCGGGTCGGTGTTCGCCGAGTTGCGAAACGACGACCGCGTGGTGGCGATCGACGCGGACACCTCGTACGGCAAGCTGGCCAGCCGGATCGACCCGTCGACGGCGAGCTCGTACTGGGAGTTGGCCTCTGACCGGCACCTGTTCTCGTTCGCCGATATCCGCGCCCGGGTGGGCAGCAACAGGGCCGGCTTGTTCGTGCTGGCCGGGGATGCGGCCACTGCCAGTCGCCGGGTGTTGGACCCGGCGATCTACCGCGAGGCGACGACGCAGCTCGACAAGCATTTCACCTTGTCGATCGTCGACTGCGGATCCAGCCTGGATTCGCCGGTGACCCAGGAGGTGCTCGCCGGTGTTGATGCGCTGATCGTGGTGTCTTCGCCGTGGTATGACGGCGCCTCCGCGGCGGCGCAGGCCCTGGATTGGCTGGCGAATCATGGGTTCAACGGTTTGCTGCAGCGCACGGTGGTGGTGGTCAACGATTCGGACGGGCACGCCGCCAAGCGCGACATCGCACTTTTGGTCCAGCGGTTCGGCGGGCGGGGCCAGAAAGTGATCGAGATGCCCTTCGACGGGCACCTGCGCCCCGGTGGGGTGATCGACGTCAAGGACGAGGTCAACCGGACCACCCGGCGGCGCCTGTTGGAACTGGCCGCGGCGTGCGCCGAGCATTTCAGCACGACCGCCGGCCGGCCGCGGGGACTGTGATGGCGGACACCGCCGAAAGCGCCTGTCGGGCGTTGGCGTCGGCGCGGTGCGACGACCTATCATCGAAAGATTCCAATGGTCTGAAGTCCGCCCAGGAGGCATACTGCACGTATGTTGAATTCCGATGGGCGCCTTCAGATCGTGGCTGAAGGATTTGCGCTGCCCGGGCGGATGATGGCGCTACCGCCGGAGAACGAGTTCTTGATGTCAGCGGGGTTCGGCGGCGTTGCAGCGCTTGGCGCATCCATCATCGTGGCCCTTCTTGTGCTGCTCGCAATGCAGCGGGCGTCGCGGCGACACCGGATGGAGCTCGAGCAGCAGGAACGCCAGAATCGGGAACGTCGCGACGACGAGCAGCACGCGGCCGCGGTGACGCGATGCTGGCAGCGGCTGGTGTGGGTGGTCGAGACCGCGGGCATCGAGCCGGCGGCTGGCAATGGTGCCACCCTCGGCCTGGGGCTTGGGCCGGAGCTGGCTTTGGAAATCCTGCGGGGGCTGCTGCGCGACGCGGAGCACCTCGGAGACGACACGCTCGCCAGGGCCGTGTCGGTCTACCTCGGCCAGTTCACGCTGGTGTTGGCCCAGCAAGGCAGCCTGCTCGATGAACCTCCTGGCGATCTGCCTGCTACCGCTGCCGGCGCAAAGCCGGACCTGCTCGCGATGCCGGAGGCGCTCCGAGCGGCACCCCGACCGCTGGCCGACGAAATGCCCGAACCGGGCCGGCGGATCGCCGCGGGCGGGAGGCGTCGGCGCCAGTGACCACCACACGGCAACACATCGAAGACCTCGACCGCGACGAGTGGGCCGCGTTGACAAAGCGCGCCGCTGCAGAAGCGGTCGCCGCTGCGGCGCGGCTGGGCACAAAGCCCCCCGCGGTGTTGGCCGTGATGGCCGGGATGACCGAACAAGACCTTGTCGAACACCGCAACCGGTTCGGCCCCGCGCGAACGCGCCTCTCGCCGATGATGCAGGTCGTCGAGGCGGACCAGTTGCGGCTTGCGGCCGAGCGCCGGGCACGCGAGGCCCTGCAGGACAAGCAGGACGCCAACGCCGCCGCGTCGATGGCGCAGGCGGAGGCTGAACAGTCTGCGCGCGCCGCCGAAGAAGCGCGCGAGCGCGCCCGTGCTGTCGAGGCGCAGGCGGCCAGTAAAGACACCGAGTGGGCGGGCGAACGCGCGGCGGCACGCCAGGCCCTGGAAAGGGTGCGCGCCGAGCTCGGGCGGGCCCGTGCCGACGCAGCGGCCGACGCCGCCGTAGCCCGGGAACTGGTCAGCGCCGCCGAGGCCCGCGCCGAACAGGGGATCGCCGAGCTGGCCGCCCAACGCGTGGCGGCGGAACAAACGTTGCACACGCTGCGCGCCGAGCTGGAACGGGTCCGCGCCGACGCGATAACCGCGGCCGCCGCGGCTCAGGAAAAGATCAGGGCGGCGGAGGCACGCGCTGAGCAACGGGTGGCTGAGCGTTCGGCCGAACGAGCCGCCGCCGAACAAGCCCTGCAGGAGGTGCGGGCGGAGCTGGAGCGGGTCCGCGCGGATACGGCGGCCGAGGTTGCCGCGGCTCACCAACAGGTCAGGGCCGCGGAAGCGCGCGCCGTGCAGAGGTTCGGTGAGCGGGCCGCCGATCGAGCGATAGCCCAGGAAGCCCTGCAGCAGGTGCGCGCCGAGCTGGAGCGGGTCCGCGCGGACGCTGCGGCCGAGGTCGCCGCCGCGCGCGGGCAGATCAGTGGTGATGTGGAGGCCGGACAGCGAGCCGCGAAAGCCGAGGTCGACCGGGCGCGAGCGGAAGCGAACAAGGCCATCGCACGCGCGCAGGCCGAGGCCGAACAGGTCCGCGCCGATGCCGCCGCCAAGGTCGCGGCCGTGCGCGAGCGAGCCGACGGTGAGATGGCCGCGGCGCGCGAGCACGCCGAGCGTGAGATTGCGGCGGCGCGCGAGCAGGCCGAGGGTGAGATCGCCGCTGCCCGCGACGCCGCGCAAGCCGAGGTGGCACGTGTACGCGCGGAAGCCGACGCTCGCCTCGCCGCCGCGACGCCAGCCGCGTCGCCCGAGTTGTTGACGATCCCCATCCCGCCGCCGGGAGTGCGGGAACATACCGGCCGGATCGAAGATGCGCTTGCTGCGGTACATCAGATCGATTGCGTCCTCGAGGCCGGCGTGGCTGACGATGTCGAATCGGCGGGTTCGATTGACGTCGAAGAGGTGCGCCGCCTCGTGAAGACGGTGCAGGAGCAGGCCGCCGATCTGTCGCGGGAACTCCGCGACCTGCCCGCTCAGTACAGCGCCGAGTGGCAGGTGGACGCCGCGGCCGGATACGCCAGGGCCGCGGCCAATGCCTATGGTGCTCTGCTGCAACGGATTTCGGCCGTGACCGAACAGCTGGCGCGCCCCGACGAAGACACCGATGCCGAAGTCATCGAGTTGGTCACCACGATGTTGGCCGAGCACCCGTGGCGAAGGCGCTGACGCTCAGCGTCGGCTCATCTCGACTGCCCCTAGAAATAGAGCAACCCCGGCGCGCCGTAGCCATCAACCGGGGCCAGACAGGTCGTGGGGCCAAACCGCAGAACCCGTACCTTGCTCGTTATCGAGTATGCCATGGCGATCAGGGACCGGCAGGGGCCCGCCGCGGCGCTGCCGGAGTTCGTCGCCAACACCGAAGCCGACCCGTCGATGGCGACGCCTGGCTCGGTCGGATTGCCTGCGGCGACAACGATCTGGCCTTGCTGAAGCGGCTCAACCATCATCGCGAATGGCTGTACCGGGAGACCACTCAGATCGGCCGCACGCTCGCTGCCGAGATGCAGTTGGGCCCCTACATCGGCATCACGGGCACCGACGCGTCTACACCGGGATGGGCATCGTGCGCCACCCCGAGATCCGCGAGGTCCGCCGGTCCGACTTCTGCGGCCACTACATCGGGGAGTCCGGGCCCAAGACCAACGAGCTGATCGAAAAGTCGCTCGGCCGAATCATTTTCATGGACGAGTTCTACTCGCTGATCGAACGCCACCAGGACGGCACGCCCGACATGATCGGCATGGAGGCCGTCAACCAACTGCTCGTCGCATTGGAAACCCATCGATTCGACTTCTGCTTCATCGGGGCCGGCTACGAGGACCAGGTGGACCAATTCCTCACGGTCAACCCGGGTTTGGCCGGTCGGTTCAACCGCAAACTGCGGTTCGAGTCATACTCGCCGGCCGAGATCGTCGAGATCGGCCAACGCTACGCCACCCCGCGGGCCAGCCTGCTCGACGACGGCGCCCGGGAGGCGTTCTTGGCGGCGGCCACCACGATCCGCAACGACACCACCCCCGGCGGTCAGCACGGGATCGACGCCATGCAGAACGGCCGGTTCGCCCGCAACGTCATAGAGCGCGCCGAGGGTTTCCGCGATACCCGGGTCGTTGCCCAGAAGCGGTCAGGCCGGCCCGTGACCGTCGAGGACCTGCAGATCATCACTGCCGCCGACATCGAGGCAGCCGTGCGCAGTGTGTGTTCGGACAACCGCGACATGACCGCCATCGTCTGGTAGCCGAGCCCGCGCAGGTCAGCTGGCGCCGCGCTTTCGCTGTTCCCGCAGGAACCTTGACCAGGACACCATCTCGGGGTGCCGCTGAAGGAGGGCCCGCCGCTGGCGCTCGGTCATGCCGCCCCAGACACCGAACTCCACTCGGTTGTCCAACGCTTCCGCCCCGCACTCCTGCATGACCGGGCAGTGCCGGCAGACCAGCGCGGCTTCGCGCTGGGCGGCACCCCGGACAAATAGTCTGTCGGGGTCGATCGTCCGGCAGACGGCCTTAGCCACCCAACCGGCCGGGTCCTCCCCATCGGCGGCACGCACCACCGCCCGGACAAACGCACCGTGCCGTCTTTGACCGGCGTCCTGTGATCCTGACATCGGCTTTCTCCCCGGGTCTACATCCCCCGCCGCAGCACCGCAGCAGAACACCCTGCCCTGATTCCCGGGAGGCTACCGCTGAAAACCCGGGAGTGCAGCGATTCGTCTGCTGGTAACGCAGCCGTTGCTTCCAATTGATGTGCAGTTAGCGCGACAGGATTGGCGATCTGCTTGTCTAGGGCCCGATATGAATGAATCAAATTACCAGACAAGGGATCAGGCCGCGCGCCTTGTCGATTGGGACACCCGCGGATCGGTGGCCTCGCGCTGAGACGCGCCGTTCGCGCGGCCCCGAAGGTTCAGGCTGCGGGCTGACCGGCTGACCCCCGCGCATCTGGGCGACGACCCGGGTATTGCGGAACCCCTCGGCGCGCTTGATGCGCGGGGGCCGTGCGCGGCGTGTGTTCGGACAGCCGAGACAAGGCTGCCATCTTCTGGTAGCCGGTTGCTGGCAGTGGGCGCCGGTCGCTAGCCGAGGAGATCCGCGCTGCCCGGAAACCTGCCGGTGGCCTGGAAAATGACCCGCCTGGCGATTTCGACGGCATGGTCGGCGAAGCGTTCGTAGAACCTGCCCAGCAGGGTCGCGTCGACCGCGGCGGCCACGCCGTGTTCCCATTCGCGATCCATGAGCTCGGTGAACAGTTCGCGATGCAAGTCGTCCACCGCGTCGTCTTCGACGTTGATGAGGCGGGCCTTCTCGGGATCACCGGTGCGCAAGACCTCCTCGGCGGCCTTGCCCAATGCCACTGCCACGCGGCCCATCTCAGCGAAATGACCGTTAGCCTGTTCGGGCAGAACATGTTCGGGATGGCGGCGGCGAACGATTTTTGCGACGTGCGCGGCCAAGCCGCCCATGCGTTCTACGTCGGCGCAGACCCTGATCGCGGTAACCACGGCCCGAAGGTCGCCGGCAACCGGCGCCTGCAGGGCAAGCAGTACGAACGCGGAGTCTTCAGCGGCGTCGCTCGTCTTCGCGAGTTGGCCCTGCTCAGCGATAACCTGCTCGGCCAGCGCAAGGTCGGCCTGCAGGAGGGAGTGGGTGGCGTCGTGAATCGCCGCGCTGGCCATTGCGCACATGTCAGCGAGCTGCTCATTGAGGGCGGCTAGCTGCTCGTGGTAGGCCGTGCGCATTGCTCTAGATTACGTCCGCCCAGGTTAGGCTGCTGTTTGCGTTAGCCTTCGCGCAAATCGGCTGGCGATTTCGACATGGGCGCGTCGATGGTCGCGGAGATGTGCGCGCGGGCCGCCGCCTCGACATCCGGCCGGTGCCAAGGCAATCCACTCAGCGAGATTTCTCGCGCTGTTTGACGTTCGGCTCGAACCGGAATACGGCGACGCGGCCCGCCAGTGCCTCGAATTCGTCGGCGGTTCCGTCGCGCACCATCCCCGAGCGCTTCGCGAACGCCACCCCGACGGGCACCTCGGTGGCGAACGCCCGCAGCACCGGACGCGCCTCGTCGGCGTCGAGTTCGACAATCCTGACCTCGCGCGAGCGTCGGCCCCGGCTCAGTGTGCCGCTGCCCGCGGCGCGGGCGTTGGCTGCCCAGTCGGCGCCGGGATAGCCGGCCACCACGTAGAGGCCGCCGCGAAATTCGAAGGGCGTCATCGGCGTGCGGCGCGGCTGGCCCGACTTGCGGCCGGGCACCGTCAGCACCATGGCGGGCCCGGTGGGGATCCCCAGCCGCTGGACCGCCATCATCACCTTGTTCATGGGCTTGAGGTAGCGCGGCGGGCGTGG
Organism: Mycobacterium sp. UM_CSW; assembly: GCF_000455205.1. Classification (GTDB taxonomy): domain Bacteria; phylum Actinomycetota; class Actinomycetes; order Mycobacteriales; family Mycobacteriaceae; genus Mycobacterium. Next base: position 51,502 of record NZ_AUWQ01000015.1, read on the forward strand.
TTCGGACACGTCAGGCTCCTTTCTCTTGGGCGAACAGGTCGCGGTGCTGCGAAACCCAATGCGCGACCGGCGTCGCCGGCCGGCCGAGGATCTTCTCCACGTCGTGGGTGACCAGCGCCGGCTTGTCGAGCGTCTCGGCGAGCATGGCGATGTAGGCGTCGGCGAAGTCGGCGCCGAACCCGATGGCGATGAACCGCTGCCGCACCACTTCCGTCGGCGCCTCCTGGTAGCGCAGCGGCCGACCGAGGACGTCGCCGATCGCCGCAGCCAGCTCGGAGTTGGTGAACGCCTGCGGACCGGTCAGCGGGATCCGCTGGCCGACAAGGTCATCGGTGAGCAACGCGCGCGCCGCCACCGCCGAGATGTCGCTCTCGACGATCGGTGCCGTCGACGCCGCCGCGTAAGGTCCGGCCACCACATCCCCGGCGCGGATCTGCGCCCCCCACATGCCGGCGAAATTGGTCACGAAGACCGACGGCCGCAGGCTCACCCAATCCAGACCGGATTCGACGGCGAGCTGTTCGACCTCCTTGTTGCGGTCCCCGCGAAAGCGCGACGGCTGCCGCGAGAAGTCGTCGTCGGCGTTGATCGCCGACAGCGCAACCAGCTTGGTGACTCCTGCGCGCCCGCATTCCGCGACTACCCGGGACAGGTCGGTTCCCAGCGCGCGGGAATTGAGGAAGACGGCCGAGGCGCCCGGGAGCGCGTCGGAAGCCGAGCGGACCGCCTCGACGCCGGCCGGAAGCCCGGCGGCATCGGGTGTGCGGGTGACGGCGCGGACGTGGGCGCCCGCGGCGAGGAGTTCGGCAACGAGCGGGCGCCCGACGTTGCCCGTCGCTCCGGTTACGACGATCGTCATGGGGAGGGTCCTTCCGTGAGTTTTCAGTGCTGCACCAAGGACGGCCCCGGAGGTGGGAAAGTTACAGTCGAAACGCGTAACTTTTTGCGGGACCAAATCGTCGAAGGTTCATGAGCCAGTCGCAGTCGTCCAGCGACCAGGTCGCCGAGGCCTGGCGCAGTAATCGCCCGTATCTGGTGAATCTCGCGTATCAGATGCTCGGCGACGTCGGCGACGCGGAAGACGTTGCGCAGGAAGCCTTCTTGCGCCTCTCGCGTGCCGATTTGAACGAGATCGACGACGTCCGCGGCTGGCTGACCGTGGTGGCGAGCCGGATCTGCCTGGACCAGGTGCGTTCGGCGCGCGCCCGCTACGAGCGGCCGGGTGAGGTCGAGCTGCAGCCGGCGTCGCCGCGGCTGGACCCGGCCGACCGGGTCACCCTCGACGACGAGGTTCGTACCGCCTTGCTGGAGGTCTTACGCCGGCTCAGCCCCGGTGAGCGGGTCGCGTTCGTGCTGCACGACGTGTTCGGTGTCCCGTTCGACACCATCGCCGAGACGGTGGGCCGTCCCGTCGGCACCTGCCGTCAGCTGGCGCGGCGCGCACGCACCAAATTCACTGTGGCGCAACCGAAATTGAACGAGGTGGCCCCGGCCGAGCACCAGCTCGTCACGGAGAAGTTCATCACCGCGTGCGCCAACGGCGACATCGCCGCGTTGACCGAGGTGCTGGATCCGACGGTCTGGGGGGTGGGCACGGTCCTGGCCGAGCCGGCGCCGCCGCCGCAGATCAACCACGGGCCCGACGCGGTGGCCACCAACCTGCTGCGCTATCTCGGCCCGGAAGTGACCCTGGTCGTCGGGCCCGCGGGAGGACCCGCGGTGTTGGCCTTCGTCGACCGCCGCCTCTTCGCGTCGATCGTGCTGACGATTCGCGGTCGCCTCGTGACGAAGATCGAGGCCATCGCCGATCCGTGGGCGCGCCTGGGTGCCGGTCAGCGGCCTTAGCGCGCCGCACCGGGTGGCCGGGCGGCGAAATACCCTGCGACCGTCGCCGTCACCTCGAGAAGCCTGCGCCGGGCCGCCGGGGACATCTCGCGGTCCACATCGATGACGCCGCCCGGCCGTAGGTGGGGATCGAAGGGCACCTCGACCACCGGCTGCCCGTGTTCGACGAATTCGCGCGCCAGCAGCTCCCGGGTGCGTTTGTCGGCGTGGCCGTCGGAGTCGTTGAGCACCACGATGGTGCGGCGCAGCAGCCCCGTCAGGCCCCTCTCCGAGAGCCATTCCATGGTTCTTGCGGCCGCGGAGGCCCCGTCCGCCCACGGCGAGGACACCACGATCAGCGCATCCAGGTCGCGCAGGACCTCCTGGGTCACCGGCGCGTCCATCGTCGAGCCGCAGTCGATGACCGAGATCGTGAAGTGGTGGTCCAACCGCAGCGCGGCCTCCCGGTAGATCGCGGGGTCGAGCACCCGGCGCGGCCCGGACGCCGGCTCGCCGCCGAGCACGTGCAGGCCGGTGGAGTTACGGCCAAGGCGCCCAACCACATCCGCGAACGACCGCAGGTTCTTGTCGGCGGTCAGTTCCCAAAAGGAGCCGGCCGATCGCGGATCGATTCGGCTGCTCAACCGGCCGAACGCGGTGTCGGCGTCGATCGCCACCACATGGTCCTGCCGGCGGAGCTCGGCGAAAAGCGATCCGACGCTGGCGGCCACCGATGTCTTGCCCACCCCGCCCTTGCCCAGCACGCCGACCTTGTAGTTGCCGTGCAGGGGGGTTCGGATGGCCGCCTCGTACTGAGCCTCCTGGCGCTGCGCGGGCGACGGCCCCAGCTTGACAAGGCCAAAGGTGGCCAGCCGCAGGACGCGTCGCCAACCACGCTCGGGCAGTTCCGCTGCGGCGGTCGGTGCGGGCTGCTGTGGCGGCGGGACCGGGGGAGGGGCCGGGCGGGGCGGCGACGGGAGGGCCCGGTTGACCGGACCACGCCGCCCCCGGCTGGGCCACCGGGATGCCCATCGACTCGGTGCGAGGCGGGCGACCCGCCAGCCCTTGGTGGCGGCCCACCTCGAAGGTCAGCTGCGGCCCGTCGGGATTCCCGATGTTGATGCTCTGGCCGTCGTGGATGTCGACCACCGGCACCCGGCGGCCGTTGACGAAAGTGCCGTTGAGCGAACCGTTGTCGATCGCCAGCCACCTGCCCTGGTCGAATCGCAGCAACAGATGCGCGCGCGAGATCAGCGGGTGCGTGATGCGCATGTCGGCCCGGAGGTCCCGTCCGACGACGACGTCGTGACCGGCTGCGAAGGTGCGCTCCGACCCGTCATGACGAACCGTTAACGCAGGCGGGGCTGGTGCACTCATTGCCACAACTGTAGCGGGTGCACCTGTTTTCACCCTGTGGGCTGAATTACCGCGTCCGGCGCGCCGGTGACCTTCAGCCCCGGCATTGATTGTGAAGCCTGGCCCTCGGTTGTGAAGCCTGGGCTTTCATGGTGAAGCCTGGGTGGAAACCGCCGGAAATCCCCGCCCCATGAGCACACTCAAGGCCGTGAGCTCACACTCAAGACCCTGAGCTCGCCAAAGCGTCCGGCGCGCCGGTGATCACGCATCGGGTGCGCGTGTAGATCGTCGGCATGCACCGATTGCAGTGCGTGCACGCCGAATGCACGCTGTGCGCGGCGCCGTCGGCGGCAATCCGGTTGATCAGGTCCGGCTCGGCCAGCAGGGCCCGGCCCATCGCGACGAAATCGAATCCCTCCGCCATCGCGAGGTCCATCGTTTCCCGGTTGGTGATGCCGCCGAGCAGGATCAGCGGCATCGTGAGCTCGGCGCGGAACAGCTTGGCGTCGCGCAGTAAATAGGCCTCGTGGTAGGGGTACTCGCGCAGGAACTTCTTGCCCGTCATCCGCATGCCCCAGCGCAGCGGCGGCTTGAAGGCGCCGGCGAATTCCTTGACCGGCGCGTCGCCGTGGAACAGGTACATCGGGTTGACCAGCGAACTGCCCGCGGTGAGCTCGATCGCGTCCAGGCCGCCGTCGTCCTGCAGCCACTTGGCGGTGATCAGCGATTCCTTCGTGCTGATGCCGCCGCGCACCCCGTCGGACATGTTGAGCTTGGCGGTGACCGCGATCGGCGTGCCCTCCTTCTCCACCGCGCGCCGCACGGCCATGACTATGCCGCGGGCGACCTTGGCCCGGTTCTCCAGCGAACCGCCGAATTCGTCGTTGCGCCGGTTGATCAGCGGGGACAGGAACGCGCTCGCCAGATAGTTGTGGCCCAAATGGATTTCGACCGCATCGAAGCCGGCTTCGATCGCGAGCCGGACCGCGTTGACGTGGCCTTGGATGACGTCCTCGATGTCGTCGCGGGTGGCCTTCTTGGCGAAGCGCATCCCGATCGGGTTGAAGAACCGCACCGGCGCCAGCGCGGTCGCCTTGTTGGACTTGGCGTTGGCGACCGGACCGGCGTGGCCGATCTGCGCGCTCACCGCGGCGCCCTCGGCGTGGATCGCGTCGGTCAGCCGCCGGAACCCGGGCACCGCCTCTGGGCGCATCCAGATGCCGTTGCCCTCGGTGCGGCCGCCGGGGGACACCGCGCAGTAGGCGACGGTCGTCATCCCGACGCCGCCGGCCGCCGGCAACCGGTGGTATTCGATCAGGTCGTCGCTCACCAGGGCGTTGGGCGTGCGCGCCTCGAAGGTGGCGGATTTGATGGTGCGATTGCGCAGCGTGACGGGCCCCAGCTTGCCCGGGCTGAACACGTCTGGAGGGGTAGACATGCGAGGAGGCTACCTCTGCGGCATGCCAGACTGTCAGGCGTGGGCGCAATCACGCTGGACGGCAAGGCCACCCGGGACGAAATCTTCGTCGACCTCACCCAGCGGGTGGCCGCACTCACCGCAGCGGGGCGCACCCCCGGCCTGGGCACCATCCTGGTCGGCGACGACCCCGGGTCGCAGGCCTACGTGCGCGGCAAGCATGCGGACTGCGCCAAGGTCGGCATCACGTCGATCCGCCGCGACCTGCCCGCCGACATCACCACCGCCCAGCTCAACGAAACCATCGACGAGCTGAACGCCAACCCCGAGTGCACCGGCTACATCGTGCAGCTGCCGCTGCCGAAGCAGTTGGACGAGAACGCGGCACTGCAGCGCGTCGACCCGAGCAAGGACGCCGACGGACTGCACCCGACCAACCTGGGCCGGCTGGTGCTGATGGATCCGGCGCCGCTGCCGTGCACCCCGCGCGGCATCGTGCACCTGCTGCGGCGCTACGACGTCGAGATCGCCGGGGCGCACGTCGTCGTCATCGGCCGCGGCGTGACGGTCGGGCGCCCCCTGGGCCTGCTGCTGACGCGCCGCTCGGAGAACGCCACGGTGACGTTGTGCCACACCAAGACTCGCGACCTGCCGGCGCTGACCCGGCAGGCGGACATCATCGTGGCCGCCGTGGGCGTGCCGCACATGCTGACCGCCGACATGGTGCGACCCGGAGCCGCCGTCGTCGACGTGGGCGTCGGTCGGGTGGACGGCAAGCTCGCCGGCGACGTGCACCCCGACGTGTGGGAGGTGGCCGGTCACGTGTCGCCGAATCCCGGTGGCGTCGGGCCGCTTACCCGCGCATTCCTGCTGACCAACGTCGTCGAGTTGGCCGAGGGACGGCAGTAACGCGTGCGCGCGATGCTACGGGCCCAGTGGCCGATCCTGTTGGTCGAGCTGATCTTCGCCGCGGCATTTGTCGTGGCGGCGGCCAACTTCTGGCGCCGCGGTGCCCTGCTGATCGGCATCGGGGTCGGCGTGGCGGCGGTGCTGCGGTTGGTGTTGTCCGACGAGCGGGCCGGCCTTCTGGTGGTGCGCAGCCGGGGGATCGACTTCTTGACCACCGCGACGGTGGCCGCGGCGATGGTCTATATCGCGTCGACGATCGACCCGCTGGGAACGCGGTAGTGGCGATCGCAAGCGCGGCGTAGCCGGGCGCAGCGGGTCGCCACCATAGGTCCAGTGGCGATCGCAAGCGCGGCGTAGCCGGGCGCTGCGGGTCGCCACCATCGGTTCAGTGGCGATCGCAAGCGCGGCGTAGCCGGGCGCGGCGGGTCGCCACCATCGGGCTAGCCGGGGGCTAAGCGCCTGGCATCCCGGGGATCTGGTGGATGCCGGGGATGCCACCGGGGATGCCGCCGGCCAGCCCGGGCAGGCCTCCGGGAATGCCGGCGGCCGGGTTGCCGCTGGCGATGTTGGCCATCTCCTGCGGGCAGTACGACTGAATGGCGATGGTGGTGAACAGCTTTGCCATCTGAGGTGACAAGCCCCGGTGGCTGACGGTGGCCGCGACGGCGGCGAAGTTCCCGCCCGGCTGGGCGAGCATCGGGCAGATCGACTCGCCGACCGACATCGCGTTGCCGGGTTCGCCGAAGTCGATGCCGGCGTGGTTCAGCGCGTCGATGAAGGCGTCGTCGGCGGCGGGGTCCGCCTCGGCCGGCGCCGCGAAGGCGGCGGCCACGGTGAGCAGGGCCGCGGTGGCGGCCAGCAGGCGGATGGTCAGCGGCTGGTGACGAAACACCCAGATCCACCGCTGGGTCTCCGCTGTAAGTGCCTTCATGCCAACCTCCCCGTCTATTGCCGGGTGCTCTGAGGGCACTCCAGTCACTTGTGGAACTTTGGTCTATTTCTGTCACGTTTACAACACGGTGCGATAAAGGTTTGCACAATAAGCGTTTCGTGAGGGGATCGCGCGCGCGACGTCGCTTATTGGGCCGCGGGGTGCCCCGGCGGATCGAGGCCACACTGTGACCTGACACTCGGGCGGAGGCCGGATTTTCAGTGGCTGATTGGACCAGAATCCGGCCCATGACGACGAATCACCGGGGCATCTCGCGTCAGACATTCATTCGCGGCGCCGTCGGAATGTTGGCGACCGGAGCGGTTTTCGGCAGCGCGCGCGCCGCCGCCGACCCCGCCACCGGCTGGGGCGGCCTGGCGTCCTCCATCGGGGGCAACGTGTTACTGCCGGCCAGCGGCGCCCAATTCTCAACGGGTAAGCAGGTTTTCAACTCGCTTTACAACAACTCCAATCCGGCGGCGGTGGTCAAGGTGTCGTCGCAGGCGGACGTGCAGAAGGCGGTTGCGTTCGCGACGGCCAACGGGCTCAAGATCGCCCCGCGCGGGGGCGGGCATTCGTACATCGGCGCGTCGAGTCCGAACGGCGCGATGGTCATCGACCTGCGCGGGCTGCCGGGCGCGGTGAACGTCGACGGCGCCGGCAATGCCACGGTCACGCCGGCGACGACGCTGTACGCGGTGCACCAAGGCTTGGCCGGCGCCGGGCGCGCGATCCCCACCGCCACCTACCCGAGCGTCGGCATCGGAGGACTGGCGCTGGGCGGCGGGGTGGGCGCCGACTGCCGCCACGCGGGTTTGACCTGCGATGCCCTGCAGTCGGCCACGGTGGTGTTGCCCAGTGGCGACGTGGTCACCGCGTCCGCCAACGATCATCCGGATCTGTTCTGGGCGTTGCGCGGTGGCGGCGGCGGCAATTTCGGGGTCACGACGTCGATGACGTTCGCCACGTTCGCGACCGCCGACAGCGACGTCGTCCGGCTGGACTTCCCGCCGGCGTCGGCGGTGCAGGTGCTCGCCGGCTGGCAGTCGTGGCTGAGCGCCGCGGACCGAAACACCTGGGGGATAGTCGATCTCTCGGTCGGCAACCAGCCGAACTGCCACGTGCTGGCGACCTGCCCTGCGGGCGCCGGTTCCGGTGTGGTCGACGCCATCAAGTCCGCCGTCGGGGTGGCGCCGACCGCCGTCGTGAACAAGACGCTCGGCCACATGGACCTGGTCACGTATCTGGCCGGGGGCAGCTCGACGGGGTCACCCGTCGGGTTCGTGGCCGGATCCGACGTGCTCGCGACGATGAATTCCGCTGCGGCGCATGCCGTTGCGACCGCGATCGGGCAGTGGCCCGCCTCCGGCGGCAAGGCGGCGGTGCTGATCGACCCGCTGGACGGCGCCGTCGGCGACGTGCCGGCGGCGAACACGGCCTTCCCGTGGCGCCAGCAGTCGGTGCTCTTGCAGTGGTACGTCGAGCCCGCCGCCAACCAGGTGGCCGCCGCGCAGCAGTGGCTGAGTTCCGCGCACCAAGCGGTGCAACAGTTTTCGGTCGGCGGCTACGTCAACTACCTGGAGGCCAACAGCTCGCCGTCGCGCTACTTCGGCCCGAACCTGTCGCAGCTGGCCACGGTGCGGCAGAAGTACGACCCCAACCGAGTGATGTACTCGGGGTTGAGCGTCTGATGGGCGAACTCGCGCGCGTCCGCTACCTCGTCGACGACGTTCGGGCCGCCGTCGACTTCTACACCACCCACCTGGGTTTCAGCGTCGACCTGGACGCCGTGCCGGCGTTTGCCGCCGTGGTGCGCGGCCCGCTGCAACTCTTGCTGGCCGGGCCCAAGAGCTCCGCGGCGCGTCCGATGCCCGACGGTGCCACGCCGGAACCCGGCGGCTGGAACCGCATACAGCTTGTCGTCGAAGACATCTCGGCCGAGGCCGAGCGGCTGCGCACGGCCGGGGTGAGTTTCCGCAACGACATCCTCAGCGGTCCCGGCGGGCAACAGGTCCTGATTCAGGACCCTTCCGGCAACCTCGTGGAGCTGTTCCAGCCAGCGCCTCGCTGAGGCAACAACTGCGGCCACTTTCGTTTCACTGGCCCCAATGTTCGCTGATTGTTGCACCACGCAGACTCTTTCAAAGAACTTGCGCCACTTTGGTTTCAGGCGTTTCAGGGCGGCGGTTTTTGTCGGTGGGGGTGGTTAGTTTGGCGGTATGAGTTCGGACGGTGTCGTTGACCGGGAGGCGTTGTCGGCCGCCCTGGATCGCTGGGACGCCGACTTCGACGCCTTGGCCGCGTTTGACTGCGAGGAGTTGACCACCCGCGAGCACCTCGCGTTGCTCGAGCGTTTCGAGAGGATGCGCCGGCGGATACCGGCCCTAGAACATCCGATCTTCAATGCCGTTGCCCGGCAGGCGACCGTGGAGGAGTTGGGCGGCAAGCTGTCGCATGCGATTGCCGAGGCGGTGTTGATCACCCGCGCCGAGGCGTCGCGACGGGTTAAGGAGGCCGCTGATTTGGGTCCGCGCCACGGGCTGACCGGTGAGCGGTTGGCGCCGGTGCTGCCCGCCACGGCGGCCGCGCAGCGCGCTGGTGAGCTGGGCACCGGGCAGGTGGCGGTGATCCGCAAGTTTTGGCATCAGCTGCCCGGCTGGATCGATCAGGGCACCCGCGAACACGCCGAAGCCAAACTGGCCAGCGAGGGCACCCGGTTTCGTCCCGAACACCTGGGGGCGCTGGCCGACACGGTGGCCGATTGCCTCAACCCCGACGGGAATTACAGCGATGACGACCGGGCTCGACGGCGCGGGCTCACTTTGGGCAACCAGCAATCCGACGGGATGTCGGAGCTGCGCGGGCTGATCACCCCAGAGCTGCGCGCCACGATCGAAGCCGTGTTGGCCAAGCTGGCCGCGCCCGGCATGTGCAACCCGCTGGATGACACCCCGACGGTGGACGAGGCGCCCCGCCAAGACGCGATCGACACCGATGCCCGCTCGGCCGCCCAGCGCAATCACGACGCGCTGACCGCCGCGCTGCGCGCGCTGCTCTGCTCGGGCACGCTGGGCCAACACAACGGGCTGCCCGCCTCGATCATCGTCACCACCACCCTGGCCGAACTGGAAGCCGCCGCCGGCCGGGGGTTGACCGGTGGGGGCAGCATCTTGCCGATGAGCGACGTCATCCGCCTGGCCCGCCACGCGCGGCACTACCTGGCCATCTTCGACAACAACGGCAAAGCTCTGGCGCTGTATCACACCAAACGCCTGGCCTCCCCGGCCCAGCGAATCGTGTTGTACGGCAAGGAACACGGCTGCAGCGCCCCGGGATGCACCGTGGCC
>NZ_AUWQ01000016.1 GCF_000455205.1 Mycobacterium sp. UM_CSW
CCGGGGCCGCCGCCGGGCGCGAGCCGCCGCCCCCGCCGAAGCCGCCGCCCCCGCTGCCGCTGCGGCTGGCCTTGTTGACCTTTGCCGTGGCGTACCGCAACGAAGGTCCGATCTCGTCGACCTCGACCTCGACGACCGTGCGCTTTTCGCCCTCGCGGGTCTCGAACGAACGCTGCTTGAGCCGCCCGGTGACGATCACCCTGGCACCGCGAGTGAGGCTTTCCGCGACGTTCTCGGCGGCCTCCCGCCAGATGTTGCACCGCAGGAACAGCGCCTCGCCGTCCTTCCATTCCCCGCTCTGGCGGTCATAGATACGCGGCGTCGACGCCACGGTGAAGTTCGCCACGGCGGCACCCGAGGGAGTGAACCGCAGTTCGGGGTCGGCGGTCAGGTTGCCGACAACGGTGATTGTGGTGTCACCAGCCACAGGTTCCTCCTCGTTCCACCCTTTTCGTCGCCTTTGGACGGGGGATAGACATCAGTGTGTTCCCGCTGAGCGTACGCAGCTCCGACGACACTCGGCAGTCAGTGCTTGTCGGTGCGCATCACCTTGGTGCGCAACACCGACTCGTTGAGGCTGAGCTGGCGGTCGAGCTCGGATACCGTCGCCGGCTCGGCCTTCAGGTCGACGACGACGTAGATGCCCTCGGCGTGCTTGGCGATCTCGTAGGCCAAGCGGCGCTTGCCCCAGATGTCGACCTTGTCGACGGTCCCGCCATCCTTGCGGACGACGTTGAGGAACGTCTCCAAGGACGGGGCAACGGTGCGCTCGTCGAGCGTGGGGTCAAGAATGACCATGATTTCGTATGGACGCATGGAAACCTCACCACCTCCTCTGGTCTGTGCGGCCACGGTCGTTCCGTGGCAGGAGGGTCGCCTGCGTCGGCAACCGCACCAGGGTACCGGACGGGGGGCCGGCCCGAAAAATCCGTCCAGCGGGTGCTTACTTCCGGCGTTGGGAGTACTCCTTCGCCCTGGCCCTCGTCGCGCCGTCGGCCTTGGCGAGCGAACCGGAGTCGAACGGCGGCTGCGGGTCGTATTCGATCAACAATTGGGAGGCTTGCGCGGCCTCTCGGTCGACAAGAAGCTCGACCAACCGTAGGGCCATGTCGATGCCGCTGGACACACCCGCGGCGGTGATGATTCGCTGCGACAGGTGCTCGACAACTCGTTCGGGCACGTAACGCGCGCCCAACTCGTTCAACAAATCCGCAGCACTGAAATGGGTCGTCGCGGTGAGCCCGTCGAGCAGGCCGGCGGCGGCCAGCAACAACGCCCCGGTGCACACCGAGGTGGTGAACGTGGTGTTGGGGTGCACCGATCGAAGCCAGGCGCGAATCGCGTCGTCGTGGATCAGCTGGCGGGTTCCGATGCCGCCGGGCACGACCACCACGTCAGGGGCGGCCACTTCGTCGAAGGCCGCATCGCAGGCGACGCCGAGCATGCCGTTTTCGGTGCGGACCTCGCCGCGGCGGTGCCCGACGAACACGACCTCGATCGATGGAATGCATTGCAGCACTTCGTACGGGCCCACGGCGTCCAAGGCGGTGAACCGCGGGAACAGCGGGATCGCGACGACGGTCATGGCGCCACTCTCCCCCGCAAGCGGGAGGTGCCCCCACACATCCCGGCTACGCCGGCATCATCGTCGTCGGCGCGGGTCATGGCGACGCGGCCACCGCTTCCTTGTCCGGTTCGGCTGCCGGTGCCGTCGGGCGGCGCACGCCCGGCGGGCGCAGCCAGTCGGGCAACCAGCGGGGCGGTGCGTCGGAGGCGCGATCGAACGGGCCGCCCGCCGGATCGTCGACGCGCCCGCCCCAGCGCACCAGGTCTTCCTCGGGCCGGTAGATCTGCCGGAGAACAAGCACGCACAGCGCAACAACCGCGATGTCGCGCAGTAACACCGTCGTGGTGAAGAACTGCTCCGGCAGCCCGCGGTTCGGGTTGCCGTACAGGAAGTACATCCGCGGCACCCAGACCAGTGCGTCAATCGTCATCCACGCCAACAGGATTCGGCGATGCGGCAGCGCCAGCACCGCCAACGGCACCAACCACAACGAGAACTGGGGACTCCACACCTTGTTGGTCAACAGGAAAGCCGCCACCACCAAGAACACCAGCTGCGCCAGCCTCGGGCGTCGCGGGGCGGTGAGCGCGACATACGCGATCGCGGCACAACACAGCGCGAACGACACCGCAACGACCGCGTTCAATACGGTCGGCGGCTGCCAGAAGCCGAGCCCGGGATCGAACCCGCGCCAGCCGGTGAACGACTTCACCACGTTGTACAACGAATCCATGTCGTCGCCGCGCCGCGTGTTGAGGCGGAAGAACTCGGACCAACCGCGCGGAAAGAGCACCAGCACAGGCAGATTCACCAACAACCACGTCGCCGCGGCCGTCGCCGCCGTGCGCGCCAGGGCGCCGAGGCGGCCGGTCCGGACACCCAGCACCAGCATCGGGCCCAGGAACAGCAGCGGGTAGAGCTTGGCCGCGGCACCCAATCCGATCAGCACACCGGCCAACACCGGTCTGCGCCGCGCCCAGGCCAACAGCCCGCCCATCGCGAAAGCCGTTGCCAAAGCATCGAAGTTGGTGAATATCTGAAAGATCACCAACGGCGAGGCGGCCACCAGGGCGGCGTCCCAGATGCGCCGGCCCGACAGGCCCGCGGTCGCCCAGACGGTCGCCAGCCAGGCCAACGCCAGCCCGAACGCCGCGATGTCGAAGAACATCACCACCTCGGCCACCACCGGCAGTGGGGCGACCTTGCTCAGCGCGGTGTAGGTCTTGGCCACCGCCATCGACACGTACTGGTAGACCCCGGTCAGCACCGGATACTCCATGTAGCGCACGGCCGGCCGGCCGTCGTAGCGCGTCTGCGGCGCGCCGCTGCCGTCGGTCTCGATCCAACTCGACTTGTACGGGAACTTGCCCTGGCTCAACAACTCCGCGCCGTAGAGGGGCACCGTGTCGGAATAGCACAACTCGTAGTAGGCCCGTTGGTTCTCCCAATTGGCGACCCGCTGGTCGCCGCTCCCCGAGCCGGTGCTTTGCAGGCACGCCGCCTTGGTCGACCAGCCGAGCGCCAGGAACACCAGCGCGATCAGGAACATGACCCGCACCGGCGTCATCACCCTCGTGCGACCGATGAGCGCGTGGCGGCCCACCGGTCCGCCGACGACGTCGGCCAGCGCCGCGCCCAAAACGTCGGTGCGGCTGGGGCAATCGCGATTGTCGGCGCTGCGCAGATCGGCGGCCAGGGGCCGCGGTGAGATGGTGCTGTCCTGCTGCCGCGCGCCGGTCACGGCGGCGGCGGAGGCGCTTGCGGGCCGCCCGGCGGGACGCCGGGTGGTTGCGGGCCACCCGGCTGGGTGCCTCCGGGCGACGGGGGCGCGTTGGTGATCGTCGTTGGCGGGCCGACCGGAATCGTGATGCCGGGCGCCACCTCGATGGTGGGCTGGATGACGCTCACCGCGGGCGGTGCCGGCGGGGGCGGGGCGGCGGGAACGCCGGCATAGCCACCGATCTCGCTCGGCTTGGGGAAGGTCTCGTTGGGGGTGCCCTTAAGGGCGCCGTCCATGGTCGCCTTCCAAATGTCCGACGGCAGGCCGGAACCGTAGACCTCCGCGCCCGAGGCCGTCACCAGCGGCACATTGTCCTGCACGGTGCCCACCCAGACCGCCGTCGACAGCGACGGCGTGTATCCGACCATCCAGGCGTCCTTGTTCGCCTGGGTGTCGCCCAGCTGCACCGTCCCGGTCTTGGCGGCCGAGGGCCGCCCGCCGGCCAAATTGTGCCCGCGCGAATAGCCGGCAATCGGCGCCATCGCGGCGGTGACGTTGTCGGCGACGCCCTTGTCGATGCGGTTCTCGCCGTTGTTGTCGGAGTTGCCGGCATCGAACAGCACCTGGCCTTCGGCATTGACGACCTTTTGCACCAGATGGGGCCGGTGGTAGACACCTGACGCGGCCAGTGTGGCGTACGCCGATGCCATGTCGATGGGCCGGGTTTGATACTGGCCCAACACAATTCCGTTGTTGGGCGGTCCGCCCTTGCCGTCCTCGGACAGCGTGTGCGCGACACCGGGGAAGCTGGTCGCGACGCCCGCCTGATGTGCGGCGTCGGCGACGGCCTGCGGTCCCCCCTTAAGCTTGAGCATCAGCCGGTAGTAGGCGGTGTTGAGCGAAAGCTTCAGCGCCTCGGCGATATTGCAGGTCCCGCAGCTCTCCCCGTCGACATTGGTGATCTTGATCCCGTCGACGGTGAGCGGTGAACTGTCTACCTGGTAGCCCAGCCCGATACCTTGTTGCAGCGCGGCAACCAGAGCGAACACCTTGAACGACGATCCGGTCTGCAGCCCGGCCTGAGCAAAGTCGAAACCGTTGGCGTCCGAACCGCCGTAGTAGGCGCGTATCGCGCCGGTGTGCGGATCGACCGACACCGCAGCGGACCGCATGTCGGGGTCCTGCCCGTCAAGGTATTTCGACACCGCCTTCTCTGCGGCCTGCTGAGCCTTCGGGTCGATCGTCGTGGTGATCTGCAGCCCCTGGGTATTCAGGGTTTGCTCGTCGATGTTGAACAGCTCCATCAGCTCTTTGGTCACCTGGCGCTCGATCAGCCCGTTGGGCCCGGTGGTCTGGTTCTGCGCGCGGGCCTGATCGGGCGGCAACGTCGCCGGAAACACCTGTGCCGCGCGGTCGCTCGGCGACAGCGCCTTGGTTTCCACCATGCCGTCCAAAACCCAGTTCCACCGCTCCGCAGCGCCCTTGGGATCGACGGCGGGATCCAGCGAGGAGGGCCGCCGGATCAGCGCCGCCAACAGCGCTCCCTCGGAGACGGTGAGCTGCTCGACCGGCTTGTCGAAATAGGCCTTCGCGGCGGCCGAAATGCCGTAGGCCCCGCGGCCGAAGTAGATGATGTTCAGATAGGCCTGCAAGACATCGTCTTTGGACCACTCCCCCGACATCTTGGTCGCGATGACCAATTCCTTGGCCTTGCGCATCAGCCCGCTGAACCCATGCTGCGCCGAACCGACGAGCGCGTTCTTCACGTACTGCTGGGTGATCGTCGAGCCGCCCTGCAGGTCGCCGCCGAACAGGTCGTTGTTGACCGCCCGCGCGAACCCGGTGAACGAAATACCCGGGTTGGAATAGAAGTTGCGGTCTTCCGCGGCGATCACCGCCTGACGCACATGCACCGGCACCTGGCTGATGTTGACGTCGACCCGATTCCCCTCGGGCGGAACGATTTTGGCGAGTTGCGAGCCGTCGCTCGCCAGGATCGTCGAGACCTGGTTGGTGCGGATATTGCCGGGTTTGGGCACGTCGACGATGAAGTACGCCATGGTGAAGGTGACGATCGGCAGCAGCACCAGCGCCGCCGCCGTGATGTAGGCGGCGCGTCGCACCCACAACCAGTTGATCTGCTGGGTCCAGCTCCAGTCCACCCCGGGTCGTGGGGCTCTGCCACCAGGTCCACCGGGTCCGCCGGGTCCGCCCGGCCCACCGGGCCCAACGGGCCCTCGGGGCGGGGGTGGGGGCCCTTCGGGCGGGCGGCGCCCGGACATCGGCTCGCCGCGGCGCGGGGCGGTCGCCCGTCCGTCCAGCGCGGCCTTGACCTCTTCGATCGGGTCGCTTTGCAGGGGCACGGACGCGGGGCGGTCGAGTGCGGCCTTCACCTCTTGGACCGGGTCGGGCCGGCGGGGGGCGCGGTCATCGACGACGGGCGGCAGGATCGTGGTCAACCGGTCGTCGGGTGGAACCGGGCGGCGGCGGCCGGGCGCTTGGGGCGCCTCGCGCCGCTGCGGATCCGGACGGTCAGGGGTGCCGGGCCGGTCGGTGCTCGCGTGCTTGCCCACGCGCTCAGTCGCCGATCCGTTGAGGTCACTGGGCGACTGGTCGTGGGGCCCTTCGTTACTCAATGGCCGTGCGGGCGCCGTTGCGCGCCGTCCGGGTGCCGCCGGTGCCTTTCGGGGGGCGCGCCGCACCCATCACGTACGACTTCACGAGGTGGTTCCAGCTGCACGTTCGGCACACCTCCACCACGTGGACGGAAAACTCCGGGAAGCGGGTCGCCAGCAGCACCAGCTCCTCGGCGGTGCGCGCCGATCCCGAGACCGCGCCCAGGTGGTCGCCGAACACCCACGACACCAGGGTCAGCTGCTCCTTGCGGCAGATCGGGCACATCACCTGGCTCTGTTTCCCGTGAAATTTCGCGGCGCGCAGCAAATACGGATTGGCGTCACACACCTCGGATACACCGGTGCGGCCCGAATAAACCTCGGCGAGCAGGGAGCGCCGCCGAAGCGCGTAGTCCACCACTTGTCGCTGCAGTCGCACGCTGACCAGAGTACGTGGCCGCCCGCACCGCCGATACGCAACCGACGCCGTCGCCGGACCGCGCCGCGACGATCGACCGTCGGCGTCCTGTGCCGGATCGGGACGGGACTTCTACGATCATCGGCGTGGCGAAATTGCTCGGGACGACGGCGCGCGGCGGCGCGGTTGCCGGCGCCACGTCGACGACCCGCGCCAAGGACCGCGACCGGCAGGACGCCTGCCAGATCCTCGACACTGCCCTGAACGACGGCGAGATATCCGATCAAGAGCACCGGGAACGCGTCAGCGCGGCCACCAACGCGGTCACGCTGGGCGAACTGCGGGCCTTGGTGGACGACCTGCAGGGCGACACCGCCGGGCTGCAGTCGACGGCCCACCCGTGGGCGTCAACCTCATCGATGCTGCCGAAGTTCGGTGGGTGGCGCGGCGTGGCCGCCGCCTTGCTCGTGGCGGTCCTGCTGGGCGTCGGCATCGGTTGGGCCGTCTACGGCAACACCCGCTCGCCGCTGGATTTCACGACGGACCCCGGAGCCAAGCCCGACGGCGTCGCCCCGGTGGTGCTGACGCCGCCCACACAGCTGCTGTCGGTCGGCGGCCTCACGGGTCTGATGGAGCAAACGCGTAAAAGGTTCGGCGACACCATGGGGTTCCGGCTGGTGATTTACCCGACCTACGCGGTGCTCGACCGCCCCGACCCCTCCGACGACCGGCGCATGCTGGCCTACGACTACCGCGGCGGATGGGGAGACCCCACCAGCTCGGCCAAGAGCGGCACCGACGGTCCCGTCCCGGTCGACCTCTCCAAATTCGACATCGCCGCCGCCGTGGGCCTGGTGCGCGGCGCCCCGGAGAGCCTCCGGATGAAGCAGTCCGACGTCAAGACCACCTATCTGGTGATCGATCCCTCGACCGACCCCACCACCCCGGGCGCGCTCTCGCTATCGGTGTACGTGTCGGGCGACTACGGCGGTGGATACATCGTTTTCGCAGGTGACGGCACCATCAAACGCATCAATCTGCCGTCCTAGCGATCCCCGCGGCGGTGTGACGAATAGCGCACCAACGGCAGGTAGTGTTGTGGCGAATATATCGAAACGATACGATGACGCGAGGCGTCGGACCGTTAAGTCGGTCAAAGCAATCAGCCAGCCATACGAGCCGTACTTAGTCGTTCCTAGCCATTTCGAGGGGGTGTATTCGATGCTTGAGCTCGCCATCCTGGGACTCCTGATCGAGTCGCCCATGCATGGGTATGAACTACGTAAACGGTTGACGGGCCTGCTCGGCGCATTCCGGGCCTTCTCGTACGGATCGCTGTACCCAGCCCTGCGGCGCATGCAGGCCGAAGGGCTGATTGCCGAGGACGCCGCGCCTGCCGGCACCCCGGTCCGGCGGGCTCGTCGGGTCTACCAACTGACCGACGCGGGCCGGCAGCGCTTCGGCGAGCTGGTGGCCGACACCGGTCCGCACAACTACACCGACGACGGCTTCGGCGTGCACCTGGCCTTTTTCAACCGCACGCCGGCGGAGGCGCGGATGCGCATCCTGGAGGGCCGTCGCCGCCAGGTCGAGGAGCGCCGTGAAGGGCTCCGCGAAGCGGTGGCGCGGGCGAGCAGCTCGTTCGACCGCTACACCCGCCAGCTGCACCAGCTCGGGCTCGAGTCCAGCGAGCGCGAGGTCAAGTGGCTCAACGAGCTGATCGCGGCGGAGCGGGCGATGCCAGGCCTATCCGAACAGACGTGAAACCCCTGCACGAACCCGCTACCAGAACACCCAAGACAGAAGTAACAGAAGTTAGGAGAACGCCCTATGAGTGACCACAAGCCGTTCGGGGCGCCCGAGGCGTCGACAGAGGTACGAGTCGCCATCGTCGGCGTCGGAAACTGTGCCTCGTCGCTGGTTCAGGGCGTGCAGTACTACCTCGACGCCGACGAGAACAGCACGGTGCCCGGCCTGATGCACGTGAAATTCGGCCAGTACCACGTCCGCGACGTCAAGTTCGTGGCCGCGTTCGACGTCGACGCCAAGAAGGTCGGGTTCGACCTGTCGGAGGCGATCTTCGCGTCGGAGAACAACACCATCAAGATCGCCGACGTGCCGCCCACCAACGTGACGGTGCAACGCGGTCCGACCCTTGACGGCATCGGTAAGTACTACGCCGACACCATCGAGCTGTCCGACGCCGAGCCGGTCGACGTGGTCAAGGTCCTCAAGGAGAACAACGTCGACGTGCTGGTGTCCTACCTGCCGGTGGGCTCCGAGGAGGCCGACAAGTTCTACGCGCAGTGCGCGATCGACGCGGGCGTGGCGTTCGTCAACGCGCTGCCGGTGTTCATCGCCTCCGACCCGGTGTGGGCCAAGAAGTTTGCCGACGCCGGCGTTCCGATCGTCGGCGACGACATCAAGAGTCAGGTCGGCGCCACCATCACCCACCGCGTCATGGCCAAGCTGTTCGAGGACCGCGGCGTGCAGCTGGACCGCACCATGCAGCTCAACGTCGGTGGGAACATGGACTTCCTCAACATGCTCGAGCGCGAGCGGCTGGAGTCCAAGAAGATCTCCAAGACGCAGGCGGTCACCTCAAACCTGCAGCGCGAGTTCAAGACCAAGGACGTGCACATCGGCCCGTCCGACCACGTTGGTTGGCTCGACGACCGCAAGTGGGCCTACGTGCGGCTGGAGGGCCGCGCGTTCGGTGACGTTCCACTGAACCTCGAATACAAGCTCGAGGTGTGGGACTCGCCAAACTCGGCCGGGGTCATCATCGACGCGGTGCGCGCGGCGAAGATCGCCAAGGACCGCGGCATCGGCGGCCCGGTGGTGCCGGCGTCGGCCTACCTGATGAAGAGCCCGCCGCAGCAACTGCCCGACGACATCGCGCGGGCCCAACTCGAAGAGTTCATCATCGAGGGGTAACTCTCCGTACCGGTGTGCGGTGGGGTCGCGGTGCGTGGCCTCACCGCACGCTTCCTTTTTGCGGGCGTTCACGCGTGCGCTGACGGCGGCGCGTGTGCGGTGAGGGCTTTCGATGGGAGCTCAGGGCGCCCCGAATGCACGGGCAAAACCCTGGACGCACATCCCGCGGTCCAAAGTAGTGTCTTTAGACCGTGACCGAGATATCTGAGGACCGACTGGCCGAATTGTCGGAGTTCTCGCTCCTTACCGAAAACGCTGAGCAGGCCGGCGTTCCGGGTCCGCTGCCCGACGTGGAGCGAGTCGAGTCCGGCGCCTCGGAGCGCAGGATCAGCGCGCTCCGCTGGGGCGCCCCTTCGTTGGACCGTCCCCCGCGAATCGTCTTCCTGCACGGCGGCGGCCAGAACGCGCACACCTGGGACACCGTGATCGTCGGTCTCGGTGAGCCGGCGCTGGCCCTGGATCTGCCCGGGCACGGGCATTCGGCATGGCGCGAGGATGGCGACTACTCGCCGCAGCTGAACGCCGACGCCCTGTTGCCGGCGGTGCGCGAGCACGCG
Organism: Mycobacterium sp. UM_CSW; assembly: GCF_000455205.1. Classification (GTDB taxonomy): domain Bacteria; phylum Actinomycetota; class Actinomycetes; order Mycobacteriales; family Mycobacteriaceae; genus Mycobacterium. Next base: position 9,815 of record NZ_AUWQ01000016.1, read on the forward strand.
CCGAGCGCCGACCTCGTCGTCGGAATGTCGCTCGGTGGGCTGACCGCGATCCGGCTGGCCGCGGTGGCACCCGAACTCGTGAACGAACTCGTCCTGATCGACGTCACCCCGTCGGCGTTACAACGCCACTCCGAGCTGACGAAAGAGCAGCAGGGCACGGTTGCGCTGATGCACGGTGAGCGCGAGTTCCCCAGCTTCCAGGCCATGCTCGACCTGACCATCGCGGCGGCACCGCACCGCGAGGTCAAGGCGCTGCGCCGCGGCGTCTTCCACAATTCCCGCCGCCTCGAAAACGGCAACTGGTCCTGGCGCTACGACGCCATCCGCAAGTTCCCCGACTTCGACGGCCTGTGGGACGACGTCGACGGGCTGTCGGCACCCGTCACCCTCATCCGCGGCGGCTCGTCGGGCTTCGTCACCGACGACGACGCCGCCGAATTAGCCAGGCGCGCAAGCAATTTCCGCGCGGCGCACGTGGTCGACAATTCGGGCCATTCCGTGCAGAGCGACCAACCCCGCGCGCTCATCGAGATCCTGCGCGGAGTGCTCGACGCGGGCTGAGCCTACGGTGGGTGTTATGACCCGCGCCAACGACGATGCAGAGCGCAGCGATGAGGAGGAGTGGCGCTATGACTTCCGACCGTCCCGTCCGTATCGGCGTGCAATTGCAGCCCCAGCACGCCCCGCATTACGGCCAGCTCCGCGACGCGGTTCGCCGCTGTGAAGACATCGGCGTCGACATCGCCTTCAACTGGGACCACTTCTTCCCGCTCTACGGCGATCCCGACGGCCCACACTTCGAATGCTGGACGATGCTCGGCGCCTGGGCCGAACAGACGTCACGCATCCAAATCGGTGCGCTGGTGACGTGCAATTCCTATCGCAATCCCGAATTGCTCGCCGACATGGCCCGCACGGTCGACCACATATCCGCGGGCCGACTCGTCCTGGGGATCGGTTCGGGCTGGAAGCAAAAGGATTACGACGAGTACGGCTACGAATTCGGCACCGCCGGCAGCCGCCTCGATGACCTGGCGGGCGCCCTGCCGCGGATCAAGGAGCGGCTGGCCAAGCTGAATCCGCCGCCGACCCGCGACATCCCGGTGCTCATCGGCGGCGGGGGTGAACGCAAGACCCTGCGGCTGGTGGCCGAGTACGCCGACGTCTGGCACAGCTTCAGTTCCGCCGACGAGCTCCCGGCCAAGTCCGCCGTCCTGGAGCGGCACTGCGCCGACGTCGGCCGTGACCCGGCCGCGATCGAACGCTCGGCCGCGGTCAGCGGCGACGTTTCTGGGGGCCAGCTGATCGCCAATGCCGAAGCGCTGGTGAACCTCGGCGTCACGATGCTGACCGTCGGCTGCGGCGGTCCGGATTACGACCTCGGCGCCGCCGAGGCGCTGTGCAAGTGGCGCGACGGACGCTGAGGACCGCTGCTCGAATTCGCTTCCCGTTTTGCTTTCGATTCATCCACCAAAGAGCTGAACACTGCGCCAAGACATGAGAAACTCTCTGCGCTAGGTGGACCGAACCGGTTGGAAAGGCACTCAAGAAACGGATGCCAAAGAAATACGGGGTCAAAGAAAAAGACCAGGTGGTTTCGCACATTCTCAACCTGGTTCTGACGGGGAAACTTCGCAGCGGCGACCGCGTCGATCGCAACGAGATCGCGGTCGGTCTAGGGGTCAGCAGAGTGCCGATTCAAGAGGCGCTGGTGCAGCTGGAACACGACGGGATCGTGTCCACCCGCTATCACCGGGGCGCATTCGTCGAGCGCTTCGACGAAGCGACCGTGCTCGAACATCACGAACTCGACGGCCTGCTCAACGGCATTGCTTCGGCGCGCGCGGCCACCAACCCCACGCCCCGGATCCTGGGACAGCTCGATACGCTGATGCGATCGCTGCGCTCCGCCAAAGAATCCCGCGCCTTTTCGGAAATCGCCGGGGAATACCGGCGCACGATCAACGAGGAATACGCGGGCCCGCGGCTGCACGCCACCATCCGCGCTTCGCAAAACCTCATCCCCCGCGTGTTCTGGATGACCTACCAGTGCAGCCGCGACGACATGTTGCCGTTCTACGAAGACGAGACCTCCGCGATTCACCGGCGGGACCCGGAGGCCGCGCGCGCGGCGTGCGTCGGCCGGTCCAACCTCATGGCCCAGACCATGCTGACCGAGCTGTTCCGACGCAGGGTGTTCTCCGCGCCGGATGACATCGGCCAAGTCGTCGCGGGCCCGCTTCGGGTACTGGCCGGCGCGGAGGCGGCCGAGGACGAACCGTCGATCGCGCTGTAAATCTCTTTCCGGCGCGCCAGGTCGCCGGTGTGCCGATACGGTAGCGGTGATGAGTTCGCGCCTGGACCGGCGTCCCATGTGCCGAAAGCTCTTCGCACTGGCCACGACAATGCTGATTGTCTGCGGCCTGGCAATGGCCGCACCCGCCGCCGCCGACTGGAATCAATGCGCGCCGGGCGGCTTGGACAGCGCCCGCGTCCTACCGAAGGATCTGACCGAGCACCCAGCTACGGATGACGACGACCGGAACACCACGGCCACCGTCGAGCCGCTCGGGTCGGTGGACGCCGGCGCCTTGGGGCTGAGCACACCGGGCGTCCTGACGGTCGGCACGCTGTCGGACGCCCCGCCCAACATCTGCATCAATCCCACCGGCGAATTCAGCGGCTTCGACAACCAGCTGTTGCGGGCCATCGCGGCGAAGCTTGGCCTCCAGGTCCACTTTGTCAGCACAGACTTCTCCGCGCTGCTCGCCCAGGTGGCATCGCGGCGTTTCGACGTGGGATCGGCGTCGGTGAAGGCCACCGATGCGCGCCGTCGCACGGTTTCGTTCACCAACGGCTACGACTTCGGCTTCTATTCGCTCGTGGTCCCGCCCGGTTCGGCGATCCACAATTTCAGCGATCTCGCGGCGGGCCAGCGCATCGGCGTGGTCCAGGGCACCGTCGAGGAGGCGTACGTCGTCGACCACCTGCACCTGCAGCCGGTGAAGTTTCCCGGCTTCGCCACCCTGTACGCGAATCTCAAGACCCGCCAGCTCGATGCGTGGGTGGCGCCCGGAACCCTGGCCTCAACCATAATTCGACCGGGCGACCCGGCGGTGGTGGTGGCCAACACCTTCAGCCGAGGCAGCTTCGTGGCCTACGCGGTCGCCAAGGACAACCAGCCGTTGATCGACGCGCTGAATTCCGGGCTGGACGCCGTCATCGCCGACGGCACCTGGGCGAACCTGTACTGCCAATGGGTACCGCGGACGATGCCGCCCGGCTGGAAACCCGGATCTAAAGCGGCTCCCACCCCACACCTGCCGGACTTCGCCGCGATCGCCGCGAGCCACCACCGCGAACCGGTGGGCCCGGCCGCGCCGATGTCGACGCTGGACCAGTTGCGTGAGTCGTTCTTCGACTGGGATCTGTATCGACAGGCGATCCCGATTCTTCTCACCGTCGGCCTGCCCAACACGATGATCCTGACCAACAGCGCGCTCGTTATCGGCCTGGCGCTGGGGATGCTGCTGGCAATGGCCGGCATCTCGCATTCACGCTGGCTGCGCTGGCCGGCGCGGATCTACACCGACATCTTCCGCGGTCTGCCCGAAGTGGTGATCATCCTGATCATCGGGATGGGCGTCGGGCCGTTGGTCGGCGGGCTGACGCACAAGAACCCCTACCCGTTAGGGATCGCGGCCTTGGGATTGATGGCCGCCGCCTACATCGGCGAGATTCTGCGCGCGGGGATTCAAAGCGTCGACCCCGGCCAACTCGAGGCCTCCCGCGCACTCGGGTTCAGCTATGCGACCGCGATGCGTTTGGTGGTGGTGCCGCAGGGAATACGGCGGGTGCTGCCGGCCCTCGTCAATCAGGCCATCGGGCTGTTGAAGGCCTCCGCCCTGGTGTACTTCCTCGGCCTGGTCGCCAAACAGCGAGAGCTCTTTCAGGTCGGCCGTGACCTCAACGCGCAGACCGGCAGCCTGTCGCCGTTGGTCGCCGCGGGTCTCTTCTATCTGATATTGACCATTCCGTTAACGCATTTCGTGAACTACATAGACGGCCGGCTTCGCCGCGGCCGCTCCGCCGCCAAGCCGGAAGACCACGACCATGTGCTCGCGACGCCGTTAAGCCAGGAGATGACGTGACGGCGACTGTCGCGCACCGCGCGCCAGTATCGCTGGCGGCCAAGGATGTTCACCAGACGCTCGGTGGAAACTTGGTGCTGCGCGGCGTCGATTTCGAGGCCCCCGCGGGCACCACGGTGGCAGTCATCGGACCGTCCGGTAGCGGCAAGTCGACGCTGTTGCGCACCCTGAACCGACTGTATGAGCCCGACAGCGGCGACATCCTGCTCGACGGCAGGTCGGTGTTGCGCGACGATCCCAACGAGCTGCGCCAGCGCATCGGCATGGTGTTCCAGCATTTCAATCTGTTCCCGCATCTGTCCGTGCTGAAGAATGTTGCGCTGGCGCCGCGCAAGCTGCGGCGGCTTTCCGCAGACGCGGCCCGCGACCTTGCGCTCGCTCAGCTCGACCGAGTTGGCCTGAAACACAAGGCAGATGCCCGCCCCGCCATGTTGTCCGGTGGCCAACAACAACGGGTCGCGATCGCCCGCGCGCTGGCCATGGCGCCGCAGGTGATGTTCTTCGACGAGGCGACCTCGGCGCTCGATCCCGAAATGGTCAAGGGCATTCTGCAACTCATCGCCGACCTCGGCGCCGACGGCATGACGATGATCGTCGTCACCCACGAAATGGGCTTTGCCCGGTCGGCATCCGACACCGTCGTTTTTATGGATCACGGCAAGGTCCTGGAATCGGGCCCCCCGGAGCAGATATTCGAAGCCGCCAAGACGGAGCGCCTGCAGCGGTTCTTGTCCCAAGTCCTTTGAAACGTCGATAACTGGTCCGGAATAGCTCCCTTGTACGCCACGCATATCGGGTTAGACTGCCGACTTATGGCGGACAGCGAATCCACCGCACCCGAGGTGACGGAGCTTGCGGAAGGTTTGCACCGCGCGTTGTCCAAATTGTTTTCGATTCTGCGCCGCGGCGATCCCAGCGGGGTGGTGGCCGGTGACCTGACCCTGGCGCAGCTGTCCATCCTGATTACGCTCCTCGACCAGGGCCCCATCCGGATGACCGACCTGGCCGCGCACGAACGGGTGCGCACCCCGACCACGACGGTCGCGATCCGCCGGCTGGAGAAGATCGGGCTGGTGAAACGCTCGCGCGACCCCTCCGACCTGCGAGCGGTGCTCGTCGACATCACGCCGCGGGGACGGGCCGTGCACGGCGAATCGCTGGCCAATCGGCACGCCGCCCTGGCCGCGATGCTCAGCCAGCTGCCCGAGTCCGACTTGAACACCCTGGCACGTGCACTGGCGCCGCTGGAACGCCTGGGCTGCGGCGAATCGCCGCCCGCCGGGGAGCCGCCGGCGCGCAAGCAGGCCTGAAAGTGCTTGATCCCCAAGGGGATTGGTAACTGCCGTACACTGTGGTCATGCCCACCGCACTCATCACTGGCGCGAGCGGCGGCATCGGTTCCGCGATCGCCGCGGCCTTGGCGCCGACGCACACCCTGCTCTTGGCGGGCAGGCCTTCCGATCGGCTCGACGCCGTCGCGGAGCGGCTCGGCGCCACGACGTTTCCGCTCGATCTGACCGACCCGGACGAGATCGAGGCCAGCTGCGAAATCATCGACGAACTCGACGTGTTGGTGCACAACGCGGGGGTATCCATCCCCGGCCCTCTCGCCGAGTCCAACACCGACGAGTGGCGAGCCACCTTCACGGTGAATGTCTTTGGGGCGGTGGCCCTTACGCTGTCGCTACTGCCCGCGCTGCGCAGCGCCAACGGCCAGGTCGTGTTCATCAATTCCGGGTCCGGACGCAAGGCCTCGCCGAACATGGCCGCCTATTCGGCGAGCAAGTTTGCGCTCCGCGCCCTGGCCGACTCACTGCGCGAGAGTGAGCCCGACCTCCGGGTGACCACGATCTATCCCGGGCGTACCGCTACCGGCATGCAGCGTGAACTCGTGGAGTTCGAGGGTGGCCAGTACGACCCCGCCGACTTCCTCCAGCCCGAAACCGTCGCGGCGGCGGTCGCAAACGCGGTGGCGACGCCGCCGGATGGTCACCTGCACGAGGTGGTGCTCCGGCCTAGACGACGAGGTTGACCAGCCGACCGGGCACCACGATCACCTTCCGCGGCGCGGCGCCGGCCAAGAACGCCTGCACCTTCTCGTCGCCCATGGCCGCGGCCTTCAGAGTGTCGTCATCGGCGTCGGCGGCCACCACCACGCGCCCGCGCACCTTGCCGTTCACCTGCACCGGGTATTCCACGGTTTCTTCGACGAGGTACGCCGGGTCGGCCTGCGGGAAGGGCCCGTGCGCCAACGAGGCGCCGTGGCCCAGCCGCGACCAGAGCTCCTCGGCCATATGCGGGGCCAGCGGCGCCAGCATCAGCACCAGCGGCTCGACCGCCGCACGCGGCACCGAGTCGCGGTGCTCCTTGGTGAGGTGGTTGGTGTACTCGATCAGCTTGGCCGCCGCGGTGTTATTGCGCAGCGCCGCATAGTCTTCGGCGACTCCGGCGATGGTGCGGTGCAGCGACCGCAGGGTCTCGGTACCCAGTGGGCCGGTGTCGTCGGCGACCCGAGTCTCGCCGGTCTGCTCGTCGATCACCAAGCGCCACACTCGCTGCAGGAAGCGGTGCGCGCCGACCACGTCCTTGGTCGCCCACGGCCGCGACGCCTCCAAGGGCCCCATGGACATCTCGTACACCCGCAGCGTGTCCGCACCATACGCGTCGCAGATCTCGTCCGGAGAGATCGAATTCTTCAGGCTCTTACCGATCTTCCCGAATTCCTGGGCGACCTCGATCTCGCCGTCGGGTCCCGGATAGAAGAATCGGCCGCCGCGTTCGATCACTTCCTCCGCCGGGACATACGACCCGCGCGAATCGGTGTACGCGAAGGCCTGGATGTAGCCCTGGTTGACCAGCCGGCGATAGGGCTCGCGGGAGGTCACGTGGCCCAGGTCGTACAGCACCTTGTGCCAGAACCTGCAGTACAGCAGGTGCAACACCGCGTGTTCGGCGCCCCCGACGTATAGGTCGACCCCGCCGGGATCCTGCGGGCCATGCTGGGCGGGTCGCGGGCCCATCCAATACGCCTCGTTTTCCCTGGCGCAGAACCGTTCTGAGTTGTGCGGGTCGGTGTAGCGCAGCTCGTACCAGGAGCTGCCGGCCCACTGCGGCATCACGTTGGTGTCCCGGGTGTAGGGCTTCAGGCCATCGCCCAGGTCGAGCTCGACGTGTACCCAGTCGGTCGCCTTGCCCAAGGGCGGCGACGGCTCGCTGTCGGCGTCGTCGGGGTCGAACGACACCGGCGAGTAGTCCGACACGTCGGGCAGCTCGACCGGCAGTGTGGACTCATCGAGCGCGTGCGGCCGTCCGTCGCTGTCGAAGACGATGGGGAACGGCTCGCCCCAGTAACGTTGCCGGGCGAAAAGCCAGTCGCGCAGCTTGAATTCGATGCGCGCCCGCCCCCGGCCATCGGCCTCCAGGCGAGCGGTGATCGCCTCCTTGGCCGTCGCCACATCCATGCCGTCCAGGTAGCCGGAGTTGACCAGCACACCGTCGCCCGCATGCGCGGCCTGCGAGATATCGCCGCCGGCAATGACTTCCACGATCGGCAGGCCCAGCTCGTGGGCGAAGTCCCAGTCGCGCTGGTCGTGGCCGGGCACCGCCATGATCGCCCCGGTGCCATAGCCGGCGAGCACATAGTCGGCGATGAAGATCGGAACGGGTTTCCCGTTGACCGGGTTGGTCGCGTAGCTGCCCAGGAAGGCGCCCGTCTTCTCCCTGCTCTCCTGGCGTTCGAGGTCCGACTTCGCGGCGATCGCGCGGCGGTAGGCGGCGACGGCGTCGGCCGGTGCGGCGGCGCCGTAGGTCCACCGCGGGTCGGTGCCGTCGGGCCATGCGGCGGCGACGAGTTCGTCGACCAGGTCGTGCTCGGGCGCCAGTACCAGGTACGTCGCGCCGAACAGCGTGTCGGGCCGAGTGGTGAACACTTCGATGTCGACCGCCGAGCCATCGCCGGTGATCGCCGAGAACAGCGCCTGGGCCCCGGTCGATCGGCCAATCCAGTTGCGCTGCATCGTCTTTACTTGTTCCGGCCAATCGAGCAGCTCGAGATCGTCGAGCAGCCGGTCGGCATACGCAGTGATGCGCATCATCCACTGCCGCAGCCGTTTGCGGAACACCGGGAAGTTGCCGCGGTCGCTACGCCCGTCGGCGGTGACCTCTTCGTTGGCCAGCACCGTGCCCAGCCCCGGGCACCAGTTCACCATCGAGTCGGCTCGGTAGACCAGTCGGTGGCCGTCGATCACGTCGGCCCGCTCCCCCGCGGTCAGCGTTGCCCAGTCGCGGCCGTCGTCGAGACGCCTTGCGCCGGAATCGAACTCGGCGATCAGCTCGGCGATTGGCCGCGCTTTGTTGGCGGCGGGGTCGAACCACGCGTTGTAGATCTGCAGGAAGATCCACTGGGTCCACTTGTAGAACTCGGTGTCGGTGGTCGAGAAGCTGCGCCGGGTGTCGTGGCCCAGGCCCAGCCGGCCCAGCTGGCGCCGGAAGTTGACGATGTTGGCTTCGGTCCTGGTGCGCGGGTGTGTGCCGGTTTGCACCGCGTATTGCTCGGCGGGCAGCCCGAACGCGTCAAAGCCCAACGCGTGCAGCACGTTATGGCCGGTCATCCGGAAGTACCGAGCGTAGACGTCGGTGGCGATGTAGCCGAGCGGGTGCCCGACATGCAGTCCGTCACCCGATGGATACGGGAACATGTCCTGCACGAACAACTTGTCCTCGGGCAGGGGCCGCCCGTCCGTCGGAGCCAGATCACCGACGGGGTTGGGTACGTTGAACGTGCCGAGCTTCGCCCAGTTCTGCTGCCAGGTGCTCTCGATGCGGCCCGCCAGCGCGGCGGTGTAGCGAAACGGCGGCGCATCGGAGTCCGGCGCGGCGGCGGCCGGGGTGGCCCCAGGCGCCGTGGTCGGGGATTCGGTCACCTGAACAGGGTATAAGGGCCGACCGGACCGGCTTGCCGGCCACAGGTTGGTCTCGGTTGCGTTGCGCGCCGATCAGAGCTTCATCCCAGGTCGATTTCGACGGTATCCAGCGCGTTTGACCTGTGGTTACAGTCAGCCTCTACGACGGGTGCTGGGACCCGGGGCCATGGGAAGGATCGACGCAGATGATTCACATCGCCCGTACCGTGCGGGTATTAACCGGAGGTTTGGCCGCCGGTGCGATCGGCGTCACCGCGTTCGCGGGCGCCACCGCTTCGGCAGATCCCGTACTGCCCGCGCTCCCCGCACCGCCGCCCGTCCCCGCCGTCGTGGCGCCGGCACCGCAGAACGTCACGGCCGCCCCCGTACAGGTCCCCGGGAACAGATTGCTCGCCGCTCCCCCGGCGGCAAATCCGGTGGCGCCAACCCCGGCCGTCGCGCCGGCGGCACCCGCGCCCGTGGCCGTCGCACCGGCCGCGCCGCTGCCCCCGGCGCAGACACCTGGCGTCTCGGGAACGCTGCGTGACTATTTCCAGTCGAAGGGCGTCAAGCTGGAGGCGCAGAAACCCCAGGGCTTCAATGCGCTGGACATCACGCTGCCGCTGCCCACCCGCTGGACGCAGGTGCCCGACCCCAATGTGCCCGACGCGTTCGCGGTGATCGCCGACCGGCACGGAACCAGCATTTATACCTCGAACGCGCAGGTGGTGGTGTACAAGCTGGTCGGTAACTTCGATCCGAAAGAGGCCATCACCCACGGTTTCGTCGACAGCCAGCAACTTCCCCTGTGGCAGACCACGAACGCCTCGATGGCAGACTTCGGCGGCTTCCCGTCGTCGATCATCGAGGGCACCTACCGCGACGGCGACATGCTGCTCAACACGTCGCGCCGGCACGTGATCGCGACGTCCGGACACGACAAGTACCTGGTGTCGATGTCGGTGACCACCGACCGTGCGGTGGCCGTCGCGGACGCGCCGGCGACCGACGCGATCGTCAATGGCTTCCGGGTGACCGCGCCCGGAACCGCCGCAGCCGTACCCGGACCGAGCGCCGGTGCGGCCCCGGTCGGCATTCCCGCTCAAGCAGCCGCCGCGGCCCCGGTCGGGCTTCCCCCCCAGCCGGTCGGAGCGGCGCCGGTCGGAGCGGCGCCGGTCGGGCTTCCTTCGCAACCGGTAGCACCCAACCAGGTGGTCGCACCCCGGCCGACACCGAACCTGTTGACCATGGTGCCGGGTTTGCCGCCGCTGCCGAACTTCTCGTTCCTGCAAGGGCGTTAATCAGCCGCGAAACGAACGCTGCTCGAGCCCGGCGCGCGGGCGTGCCTTCGGACTCGTATTGTGAGGCCATGTTGATCGCGGGCGTGGTGTGCATGTGTGCGGCGTTGGCCTCCGCCGGGTTCGGGACCTGGTCGCTCTCCCACAACCAGACCACCGAAGGCGTCGGCGGCACCCAATTGGCGTTGCGCGCCATGGCCCCGCCCCAGTTGGCGGCCGCCGTGATGTTTGCTGCTGGCGGTGTGGTGGCCCTGGCCGCCTCCCCCGACACCGGTTTGGTCGTGTTGATCATCTGCGTCGCCGGCGCCCTGGGGACGCTGGCCACCGGGTCGTGGCAGAGCGCGCGTTTCGCGCTGCGCAGTGAAGCCGCGGCGCCCGACTGCGCCGGCAGCTGCGCCGTCTGCACACAGTCTTGCCACTGACACCCTTTCCGCTCGAGCCGTCATGTTGAAACGGCTGTCGGCGTTGCCGATCGATACTTTCCTGCTGGCGCTGGGGGCGACCGTTGCGTTGGCCGCCCTCGTCCCGGCACGCGGTGAAGCGACCGATGCCGTGTCGGTCGCGGCGAAAGCGGCGATCGCGTTGCTGTTCTTCCTTTATGGCGCCCGCCTGTCACCCCAGCAGGCCTGGCACGGTGTCCGACAGTGGCGGCTGCACCTGCTGGTGCTGGCAACGACGTTCGTTCTCTTCCCGGTGCTGGGATTGGCCGCCCGAGCGTTGGTGCCGTCGGTGCTGACCATCGACCTCTACAACGGCCTGCTGTTTCTGTGCCTTGTCCCGTCGACAGTCCAATCGTCCATCGCGTTTACCTCGATCGCGCGGGGGCACGTCTCGGCCGCCATCGTCAGCGCGTCGTTGTCCAACATCCTCGGCGTGGTGCTGACGCCACTGCTGGTGGTCCTGTTGATGACGACCACCGGCGCGCCGCGGGTCGACGGCACCGCGATTCGCGACATCATGGTGCAGCTGTTGCTGCCGTTCGCGGCGGGCCAGCTGGCGCGCCCATGGTTGGGCGGGCTCATTACCCGGTACGCGGCACTGCTGAAGGTGGTCGATCGCGGATCCATCCTGCTGGTGGTCTACACCGCCTTCTCGATGGGCGTCGTCAAGGGGATCTGGGTCAGTGTCGATGTGTGGCGCCTGATCTCGGTGACCGTCGTCGCCGCCGTGCTCCTGGCAGTGGTGCTGGGCGTCACCACGGCCGTCGGCCGGCTGGCCAGGCTGGACCGTGGCGACGCGATCGTCCTGTTGTTCTGCGGCTCGAAAAAGAGCCTGGCGTCCGGGCTTCCGATGGCGCTGGTGCTTTTCCCGGCGGCCACGGTCGGTTTGACCATGTTGCCGTTGATGATCTTTCACCAGATCCAGTTGGTGGTCTGCGCGGTGATAGCCAGCAGGCTGGCGCGCGACGCCGACGAGGCCGGCCCGGCGCCGTCGGCGATCTCGGCCGCGCCGGACGAAACGGGCTAGTTTCTGCTGACGTCGATCGGGTGGGTAGCAAGCAGCGACAGCGGCAGCGGTTGCCTGCGCAGCACCTGCCCCCACAGATCGGACCTCGGCCCGGCCAGCACGTCAGATGGCAAGGCGGACAAGACAATCCAGTCGTCCCGTTCGATCTCACCCTCGAGCTGACCGATGGTCCAGCCGGAGTAGCCGGCGAAGATGCGCACCCCTTCGAGCAGGGGAGCGATCAGGTCAGGGTCGGCGTCCAGATCCACCATGACGATCCGGCCGTCCACATGCCGCAGGCCCGGCACGCCCTCCGGATCGGCGCCGATCCGCAGCGCCGCCAGGCAAAGTGCCGCGTCGCGCTTGACCGGCCCGCCGATGAACATCGTCTTGGGTTTGGCGGACAGCTTGGCCCACTGCGGCAACACGTTGTACACCGCGGTCTCGCTGGCCCGGTTGAGCACGACACCCAGTGTGCCGCCGTCGTTGTGCTCGACGATGTAGATCACGCTGCGCCGAAAAGTCGGCTCGAGAAGGTCGGTGTTGGCGAGCAGCAAAGTGCCGGCACGCACCCGCTGCGCTGCAGGTGCTACGTAGTCCTCCGGATCTTCGGGCGGCATCAAACCATCATCGCACCTTCGTAACGTCGGCCGGTGCAATCGGGCAGGGCCGATACATATTTGTACTGTTGGCGATGGCGCCCAACCCCAACGGTGGAAGTCGGTTCTGTGATTCAATCCCGGATGCAGTCACGCGCACCCGTCGACCTGTGGCGGTCGGTGCGCGGTTTGCCGGACTTCTGGCGACTGCTCCAGGTGCGCGTGGCGAGCCAGTTCGGCGACGGTCTCTTCCAGGCCACCCTGGCCGGGGCGCTGCTGTTCAACCCCGACCGCGCCGCCGACCCGATGGCCATCGCCCGCGCGTTCGCGGTGCTGTTCTTGCCCTACTCCCTGCTCGGGCCGTTCGCCGGCGCGCTGATGGACCGCTGGGACCGGCGGCTGGTGCTGGTCGGTGCCACCGTGGGCCGGCTGATCCTCATCGCCTGCATCGGCACCATCCTGGCGTTGCGGGCCGGCGACATACCGCTGCTGATCGGCGCGCTCCTCGCCAACGGCCTGGCGCGGTTCGTCGCATCCGGCCTGTCGGCGTCCCTGCCGCATGTGGTACCGCGGGAGCAGGTGGTCACCATGAACTCGGTGGCGACCGCATCAGGTGCATTCGCGGCCTTCCTCGGCGCCAACTTCATGCTGGTGCCCCGGTTTTTCGTCGGCGCCGGCGACGAGGGCGCCTCGGTGATCATCTTCCTCACCGCGATACCGGTGTCGATCGCGTTGTTCCTGTCGTTGCGGTTCGCGGCCCGGGTGCTGGGCCCGGACGACACCAAGCGCGCGATCCACGGATCGGCCGTCTACGCGGTGATCACCGGCTGGCTGCACGGCGCCCGGACGGTCGTGCAGCGCCCGACGGTCGCGGCCACCCTGTCCGGCCTGGCCGCGCATCGCATGGTCGTGGGCATCAATTCGCTGGTGATGCTGGTGCTGGTGCACCATTTGCCCGGTCCGCGTCCGGCGACCGGGGGCCTGGGCATCGCGTTGCTGTTCTTCGCCGCGGCGGGCCTGGGGGCGTTCCTGGCCAACTTGTTGACGCCGGCGGTGGTGCGCCGCTGGGGGCGCTACGCCACGGCCAATGGCGCGCTGGTGGCGGCTGCGGTGATCCAGATCCCGGGCGCCACCCTGCGGCTCCCGGTGATGGTGGTGTGTGGATTTTGCCTCGGCCTGGCCGGTCAAGTGGTCAAACTCTGCGCCGACTCCGCGATGCAGATGGACGTCGACGACGCGCTGCGCGGACACGTGTTCGCCGTGCAGGACGCGCTGTTCTGGGTGGCGTTCATCGTCTCGATCACATTGTCCGCCACGCTGATTCCCGACGACGGACGCGCGCCGGGGTTCGTGCTGTTCGGATCGGGGCTGTACCTGATCGGGCTGGCCATGCATGCGTTCATCGGCCGCCGCGGCCAGCCGGCGGGCACTGGTTAAGGTGCATACATGACCGGTGCCGCGCCGATGGTGGCCGACCTGCGGGCCGAAAGCGACGACCTCGACACGTTGGTGGCGCCGCTTGCGCCGGGCCGCTGGGCGGATGCGACGCCCGCGCCCGGCTGGACCATCGCGCACCAGATCGGGCACCTGTTGTGGACGGACCGGGTCGCGCTGACCGCGGCCACCGACGAGGTAGGCTTCGCCGCCTTGCTCGAGGCCGCTTCGGCCGACCCCACCGGGTTCGTCGACGCGGGCGCCGAGGAACTTGCCGCCGTCGCGCCGGCCGAGCTGCTCGCCGACTGGCGGACCACCCGAGCAAGGCTGCACGACACCCTGCTGACGGTGCCCGACGGTCGCAAGCTGCCGTGGTTCGGGCCACCGATGAGCGCGGCCTCGATGGCGACAGCCCGGTTGATGGAAACGTGGGCGCATGGACTCGACGTGGCCGACGCGCTCGGGGTCAAGCGCCCAGCGACCGAGCGCCTGCGGTCGATCGCGCACATCGGGGTGCGCACCCGCGATTACGCGTTCGCCATCAACAACCTGACGCCGCCCGCGGACCCGTTCCTGGTCGAGCTGCGCGGGCCCGGCGGCGACACCTGGTCCTGGGGGCCGCCGGACGCCGCCCAGCGGGTCACCGGCTCCGCCGAGGACTTCTGCTTCCTGGTGACCCAGCGGCGCCCGTTGGGGGCGCTCGACATCACGGCGCACGGTCCCGACGCGCAGCGGTGGCTGGAGATCGCGCAGGCTTTCGCCGGGCCTCCCGGCCCCGGGCGTTGAGCGCGCGAGCGCGCGAAGAGAGCCGGGGCCATCTGACCAAGCCCCGGTCGATGAGCGCGTAAGCGCGCGAAGAGAGCCGGGGCCATCTGACCGAGCCCCGGGCGATGAGCCGTTACGGCGCGCTGAGTCTCTGAAACCAGGCCAGGTGGTAGTTCGCCGCCACCGAGTCCCCGGTCGCGGCGGCCTCGGTCGCGGCCAGCAATAAGCAATTGGGGAAGAGCGCGGGATCGAGGTCCGGGTACTGGATCAGCAGCTGATAACGCGCGGTATCGAGATGCACTCGCAGCAGGTCGATTTCTTCCTCCACCACACCGGTTCCGGCGGCGGCGGCGCGGGCCACGGTGTGCACCATCCGCGGCAGTCCGTCGCGCCAGTGCGTGGCCTGGCTCAGCTCCCAGCCGAGATCGTCGACCGAGGGCAACTCGCGGGCCTGCGCCGAGGCCTTGGTCTCGGCGAAGTCGTCCAGCCGGCCCAAAGAATCCCCGGGCGCGTACGTGACGGCGCGCTCGGTTTCGCCCAGCAGGGCAGATACCTTGCCGGCGCGCCGCTCCGGTTCCAGCAACCGCACGCCCTCTGGAATCGCGATATCCGGCGGTATCCAGCCGTGGGCGAAGTCGGTGACCAATACGGTGGTGCCGTCGGGACGATCCCCGATCGCCCAATTGAGGCGCGGCTCTTGATGGATCACGAACGCGAGGAGCCGCCGCAACCGTTCGTCGTCGGATTCGCGTCCGGCCGCGGTTACCGGGGCGACCGGTTCTTCCCGGGGCTCGGTGGGTACCGGCCGCGGTGCCGGCGTCGCGGCGTCGTCGTCGGGGGCTCGGTGCCGAGCCTCGGTGGCTTCCGGGGCGGCCACGTCAGTGACGACGGGGATAGCCTGAGTCTCCTCGAGATCGGCGCCGGTGCTTCCTTCCGGGCACTCGGCATCGGTGATGACGGGGATAACCTGCGTCGTCTCCAAATCGGCGCCGTTGAGGGTCTCGGCATCCCGCGGGCGGTCGCGTTCGACGGGCGCCGCGGCGCGCATCGCGTGCAATTGCCGAATCGTCGACTCGACTCGTCGCGCGGCGCGCGCCCGTGCCTCGTCGATCACCCTGGCTTCTTCCGCCCGTCTGGTGAGATCGGGCATTCCCGCCAGCTTGATGGCCCGCAGCTCGTCATTGGCGCTTCGCGTGATCCGCTGCAGGTCGTCCTTGAGATACTCTGCGAGAGTGGCGGTTTCGTCGTTCGTCGTGGAAAGCTCGGCAGGCCAAAGCCCGCCCGTCACCCAGGGCGTGCAATCCAGCGGAGAGCTGAAGGCGGGAATCGTCAGCGACTCCCGAGTAGCTCTCCGGAGGCGCTGGCGCGCCGTCATCCGACCGAAGATCGCCACTGGTTAAGCCTACCGACATCCATCGGGGCGTCCATTCAGTCAGTGAATTGTGCAGCTTCGATGGCCTGGGTAGCGTGGGGACATGGCTGATTCTGCGCTGCAGCAGCAACTCGACGAGGTGCGTGCCCTGCTGGCCCGCGCCCGAGAGTTGTTCGGCCCCAATCCCATAGAGCCGCCCACCGACATCGCACCCGATCCCGACAGCGCGAAGAGGTGGCTGCTTTAGGCCCGTTGAGCCGCTAGCGCGCGCCGTGGCGGCGGCGCAGTTTGTGCGCCAGCAGCTTTTCGATGGCCGCATCAAGATCGTGCGGGGTGGGAACTTCCATCGACGGGGTATGACCTGCCGCGAGGATCTCGTTGCGGACTTCGAGTAACGCCTTGAGGCAGGACACATCGGCCGTCAGCAGGATGCCCTGCGCCAGCGTCTCGGCGTCGGTTTCCATCGCCTCTTCGCTCAGAGCGACGCTGTGCATATACCCGCCGCGGCAGGAGCGGACCAGGATGTGCCCGCTCGGGTGGACGGTGTCGAAGGCTGGATTGGCGTCCGTCATCGACCGCCGTCGATGATGCCACCGAAATCTCGTGCCGCGTCTTGCTCGTGCTGTTCCCACGCGGCCGCCGAAATGCCCAATTTCTCGGCCATGTCGGCGTGGTCGTCGGCTTGCTGTTCGTAGCACTGGCGGCGGAGTTCGAGCAGATCGCGCCCGGCCTCACGCAGTTCACCGAAGATGGGCCCAAGTGAATCCAGGCTCTCCTGGATCGCCGCGTGCGACGACGGAACGGTGCGCAAGTAGTCGGAGGTCTCCTGGTGATGCGCAGCGGCTTGACGTAAGTGCGCGGGCACCACTCGGATTGGCTCGGCCATCTGCTGTCTCCTCTTCCTGCGACGCCGGGGCAGCCCGGCGAGATCACTATTCTCAT
Organism: Mycobacterium sp. UM_CSW; assembly: GCF_000455205.1. Lineage (GTDB taxonomy): Bacteria > Actinomycetota > Actinomycetes > Mycobacteriales > Mycobacteriaceae > Mycobacterium. The sequence continues at coordinate 26,723 of NZ_AUWQ01000016.1, forward strand.
GCGGTCGACGTGGCCGCCGGCCCGGTGGGTGTCGGTGTGTGCGGCTCGGCCGGCGGGGCAGCGGGCGCGTTCGCCGCCGGTGGGTGCTCCCAGCCTAGAAAGCTCGGCCCGTTCACGGAGGCGATGCGCTGAATCTGGCCGTCGAGCAGGGCCTTCTCGTGACCGAGCGCGAGCGCGTGACGATCGGTGAGGATGCCGATGTCGCCGGGTGCCGCTTGCAGCGGGTCGACGGGATCGGTGACCGCGGTCCCGGGCGGCGGGATGGTAATTCCCTGCTGGTGGAACGCATCTGCGATCGGCGCGCCGCCGACGGCGGCTTTGATCGCCGCGGCCAGCTGTGGGCTGGCGGCCGTCACCGTATCGCCATCGGGCAGGGTCACCGTGGTCGGACCCACCGGTGGCGAATCGCGCTGGTCCGTCGCGGCGTCTTCTGCGTCGGCCCGGTTTTGCTCGCCCTCGGGATCGTCCGCTTCCGGGTCGTGCGACCCGACCAGCCGTTCGTCGCCCATGCCGCGCAACGTGCGGCCGGCGTCCTCCAGCCCGGACAACGGCAGGCCGCCCAGGCCACCCAGGCCCGGCAGCGATCCGGCGCCGAGGCTCGGGATGGCCGGCATCAGCGGTGCCGAGGGCGCTGCCTGGGCCGGGCTGCCACCGGCGGTGGCCGGCACCGGGGAATCCGCCGCGGGCGGGCCGGAGTCGTCGGCCGGCATCGAATCCAATAGCGGGTCCCAGCCGGTCTCGAGGTCCTCGACGGGGTCATGCGTCGTGCTGTCGGCGGGCGCGGCGACGGGGGTCGCGGGCGGCCGTTCGTCGGCTCCGCTCTTGGAGGCGTCGTAGAGCGACGTCCATGCGGCCATCAGCGCCGATTTCGACGTGTCGTCGAGGCTCGCGTTCAGGACGACCGCCCGGATGTCTTTGAGCTTGCCCATGAGGAATCGCTGGAAATCCCGTGCACCCGCCGGAGTGTCGAGATCCGACCGGGTCAGAACCGCGGCTTCGGTCTCGCGCTGCAGCTTCGACAGGGCTTCTCGGCCCTCGACGGACTTCAGGTGGGCGTTCAAGATCGCCGTGATCACTTGCATATCGAGCTGGGAGCTCGCCGAATTCTGATGTGCCAGAGCGGCTTCGGCGCCCGCCATGGCCTCGGCGGCCTCGCCCTGTTCCCGGTCGGATACGGGCGCCCCGGCGCCGAAGATGTCCGGATGTTGCTGGCGGATCTTGCGCACGATCGCCTCGAGTTGGTCGGGCCGGGTGGTTGGGGTGATGACCGCCGTCACCTCATTCGGCGCCAAGCCGGCCTGCCACGCGTTCGGGTCGCCGGTGCGGTCCCGGACGGATTTGATCGTGTTGATCAGCTCGTCATACGTCGACATCGGTGTCGCGGCCCCTCCATGCCGGGCGACAGTACCCAGGCATGTTCCCGTCGACAATTCACCCCGGCGCGCCTGTGCACGACCGGATCGAAGCGCGTTCGGGCTAGCCGCTGGGAACGGCGTACTGAGCGCGCAAGCCATCCAGCACAGCCTTTTTCGCGCGGCCGAGTTCGCGCGCGTCGGCGACCACAGTCGCGATCTCGCGCTGCTTGTCGGCCAGGAACCGACGGAATTCGCGCGCCCCCATCGGGGTATCGACGGCAAGGTACGAGCGGCCGCTGGCGGCGCGGTCGATCTCCTCGGCGATGGCGTCGAGTCGCCCGATGCTTTCGCGGCTCGCGGCATGCGCGCTGGCAACCACTTCCGCCAGCACGCGGTCGGCGTCGGCGGCAGTGCCGTGCTGGCCGGCCAGCGCCGACTGCCGCGCCTGGATGGCGCCCATCGAAGGTCCGGCTGGTTCCGACATTGGTTCAACCTTTTCGTGTCATAGCGGGCGGCGTATCGCGATGTTGCTGCCCAGTGGACTGATTCGCACCGACGCGCCCGAGTAGGGCGCTTCGACGACCAGATTGTTGCCGATGGCCATCTGGACGTGTCCGGTGTGGGGGAAGACCAGGTCGCCCGGGCGGACCTGGGAACGGGAAACCGGTATCCCGTCGTCAATCTGCTCATAGGTGGTGCGGCCCAAGCGGATGCCCGCCTGGGCGTAGGACCACTGGACCAACCCGGAACAGTCGAACTGGTTCGGCCCCGTCGCACCCCAGACGTACGGACTCCCCAGCCGCGAAAGCGCCGCGCGCACCGCGATCGCCGCGCGGGTAGGTGCCCCGCGATGGTGCGTCAACCGGTATCGCAGCGCCCGCAGCGCCGCGGAGTGCCTTCGCGCGTTCGCACGGGCCGACAGGACATGGGACCGCTGCGCGCGCAGTCGGGCGACGCTGCGGCGCATCGCCTCACGCTGCGCCATCGGCGTCACCGGGGCGACCGCGGCATCGGCGCGCGCCTCGTCCACGACGGATTTGGTCAGCGCACCGGCCAGGGCCCGGTCCCGGTGCGCGGCGGCGATGATGTCGGCGGCCGCGGCGTCCGTGCGCGCGGCCGATAGCAGCCGTTGCCGGCCACGTTCCGCGACTATTTGGTAATGAACTTGTCCCACAGCACTATTCATCGCGCGGTAGGGCACCGTGCCGGCATCCAGCGTCGGCTGCCGAGTATCGCCGGCGAACAGTCGATGCGCGCGGCTCAACACCTCGATTTCGTTTGCATTCATGGCGCCCCCTCGCCACCCGTTGCCTCGACCGCCTCGGCGAAGGCGCGAACGCGGGGGAGGGCCCCAGGGGGGATCACGCCCCGATTGCGGATGTCCCACATTTCGTCGGTGCCGACACCGACCAGGGCGACGATGACCGCCTCCGGCAGCGAAGACTCCGAGCACGCCCGATCGAACCGCGCGCTCAAGCTGGTCGGCATGCGCTTGAGGAGGGAGGTGCGCGTCGCCTCGAGTGCCTGTAGATGCTCCATGAGCCGCCCCGTGGAATCGGCGCCGGCGTTGACGGCCACGCGCCACGAGCTGGCGGCCAGCATCTCGGCCTTCACGCATTGAGCGATCACAGACAGAATATACGTCTCATATTCGTTTGATGTCGTCGCCGGCAGCCGATCGATGACGGATTTGAGGGCGTCGAGTTGGGCTTCGGCGTAGCCTTCCAACACTTCCGTGTCGCTGTGGCGGTCGACGACGACCGTGCCGACGGGCGGCGCGGACCTCGCGTCGACCGGCTGTGCGGCCATCAGCCTGGCCAGCTCGGCGTCCGGATCGGCGGCTACCAGCAGGCGGGAGTAGGTGCCCGGTGGCAGGCCGAGCCCATTTTCGACCTTCTGAACTGTGCTTTTGTGCGGCTTGCGGGCGCCGCGCTCCAGAAAACTGAGGCCCATGATGCTGACCCCAGTGGCGGCGGCGAGCTCCGCCAGCGACCAGTCGCGTGACTCGCGCAACGCGCGGATCGCGGCACCGGCCGACTCACGGCTCACCGCAGGCTCCGGCCATAGGCCGGATATTACACACGGGGCCCGTCCATCCTGCGGATATACGTTTTTATCACGTTTCTCTTGCGCGGCCGCGCGATATGCGTATACGCTTTTGCCTACGTTTCGCTACTGACCCAAGGAGACCGGCCATGGGACACCCTTGCGCAGCCAACCCGGAATTGTGGTTCGGCTACCCCGACGACGACGGTGGTGACGGCGCGGCGAAGGCGCGCGCCTACGAGCGCTCCGCGACCGAGGCGCGGATCCAATGCCTGCGCCGCTGCCCGCTGGCCCAGCAGCGTCGCTGCGCCCAGCACGCCATCGCGCACCGCGAGGAGTACGGCGTCTGGGCCGGCGTCAAGCTGCCCGGCGGCCAGTATCGGAAGCGGGAACAGCTCGCCCGCGCCCACGACGTGCTGCGGCGGATCGCCGCCGGCGAAATCAATTCACGTCAGCTTCCCGAGAACGCGGCCCTGCTGGCGCGCCACGAACACGAGGCGATGCCGGTCGCGGCGGTGGTGTTGCACCTGCCGATCGCGCAAGTGGGCCCCCGTTCGGCCGCGTGACAGTTTGCTGACCCCGCCGACGGGGTAGTCGGGCTTGGCACGACCGAGTCTGTCGACCCGAAGGCGGATCCATGACATTCGACCTGACACCGACGGCCGCACAACACGATCTGGCCCGGCGCACCCACGAGTTCGCCGAAGAAGTGATCCGCCCGGTGGCCCTCCATTACGACCAGCGCCAGGAGTTTCCCTGGCCGGTGCTGGAGGAGGCGGCCCAGCGCGGCTTCTACAGCCCGTTGTTCTACCGCGACCTGATCGGCGACCCGACCGGTATCTCGCTCCCGATGTTCATGGAGGAGCTCTTTTGGGGCTGCGCCGGAATCGGTTTGGCGATCGTCATGCCGGCGTTGGCGCTGTCGGCGATCGGCCAGGCCGCGTCACCCGAGCAAATGCTCCAGTGGGCGCCCGAGTGTTTCGGGACACCGGGCGACATCAAGCTCGCCGCGTTGGCGATCTCCGAACCCGAGGGCGGCAGTGACGTGCGGAACCTGCGCACCCGCGCGCGCCGCGACGGTGACGACTGGATCATCGACGGCCACAAGATGTGGATTGGCAACGGCGGCATCGCGAACGTGCATGTGGTGAACGCCGTCGTCGACGAGGAACTCGGGCATCGGGGGCAGGCGCTGTTCGTGGTGCCCGGCGGGACGCCGGGGCTGAAGCTGCTACGAAAGCTCGACAAACTGGGCTGTCGCGCGTCCCACACCGCCGAGCTGCTGTTCGAGGGTGTGCGCGTCCCTGGCGCCAATTTGCTTGGCGGAGAAGAAAAGCTGGAACACAAGCTCGCCAAGGCCCGCGAAGTGGTGGCCGGCGGAAAACAGTCCGGCTCGGCGACGCTGGGCACCTTCGAGCAGACCCGCCCCATGGTGGCCGCTCAGGCAATCGGGATCGCCCGCGCCGCACTGGAGTACGCGACGGCGTACGCCACCGAGCGCGAGGCGTTCGGCGGACCGATCATCGACAACCAGGGCATCGCCTTTCCGCTGGCGGACCTGGCCACCCAGATCGATGCCGCTCGGCTGCTGACCTGGCGCGCCTCCTGGATGGCGGCCAACGGGGTGCCCTTCGAGCGGGGCGAGGGCTCGATGTCGAAACTGGCCGCCAGCGAGGTCGCCGTGCGGGCCACCGAGCGCGCGATCCAGACCATGGGTGGCTGGGGCTACATCACCGACCACCCGGTGGAGAAATGGTATCGGGATGCCAAGCTGTACACCATCTTTGAGGGCACCAGCGAGATTCAGCGGATGGTCATCTCCAACGCGCTGGGCGCCACCGTGGGCACCCCGCCGCTGCATGTGGTGATCGAGCCGTCCGGTGGGCCACTGAACCGGATCTTCGGCCGCGGCGCCCCGCTGCGATCCCGGGCCGCCGATACCGCGTTGGCGATGCAGGATCGCGTGCCGGATCCGGTCATGCGGCTGGCCATGAGGGTGCTGCGGCCGCCGCGCAAGTGATGGCCCGACAAGGCGTAGCGTCGATCCGGTGAGCAACCTCGAGACCGCACCGGACGAAGTCGCCTGCGGCGCTTCGCGGGTGCTCGGCACCGAGTTGTTGCATCCGCGCGAGGTTCCGTTGGGCGGGCCGCGGGCGATCAGGGTGCAGCGTACGCTGCCGCAACGGCAACGCTCGCTGATCGGGGCGTGGTGTTTCATCGACCATTACGGCCCCGTGCGCGCACGCATGGACGTCCCGCCTCATCCGCACACCGGATTGCAAACGGTCAGTTGGTTGTTCAGCGGGGGAGTGGAGCATCGGGACAGCGCCGGCGTGCACGCCGTGGTCCGGCCCGGCGAGCTGAACCTGATGACGGCGGGCGCGGGCATTTGTCACTCCGAGGTGTCGATCGGTTCGGACGCCGTCTTGCACGGGGTTCAGCTGTGGGTGGCGCTGCCCGATCCTGCCCGCGACACGGACCGCGATTTCGCGCACTATGTGCCGCCGCCCGTGGCGCTGCCCGGCGCGGTGGCACGGGTCTTTCTCGGGGGGCTGGCGGATGGCCGGTCGCCGGTGCGCACGTTCACCCCACTGGTCGGCGCGCAGATCGATGTGGCGCCCAACGCCGGGCTGGACATCGACGTCGACCCGGCATTCGAACACGGCGTGCTCTGCGATCTCGGGCCCGTCGACATGGGCGACACCACGCTCGCGGTCGGCGACCTCGGATACCAGGGCGCGGGCGCTCCGTCGTTGCGGTTGCGCAACGCGGGCGACCGGCCGGCGCGGGTGTTGCTGCTGGGCGGGACCCCGTTCGCCGAAGAGCTCGTGATGTGGTGGAACTTCGTCGGGCGCAGTCACGACGACATCGCGGGCTACCGCCGGCTCTGGCAGGACGGCGACGAACGCTTCGGCGCCGTCACCGGCTACCAGGGGTCGGTAACCCGGCTGCCGGCCCCGCCGCTGCCGACCGCTCGGTTGCGGCCGCGACCGATACCCCAAAGGAAGGAACACATATGACCGCCGACAAGACCGGCGCACCAACCACCGTCACCGCCGAGGAGGGCCGGTACACCATTGCCGTCGACGGAAAAACCGTCGGCCTCGCCGACTTCTTCGACCGCGGCGACCAGCGCGTCTTCCACCACACCGAGATCGACCCCGCGTACGGCGGGCGCGGCCTGGCGACCATCCTCGTCGAGGAGGCGCTGCAGGCGGCGCGGGCCGACGGCAAGCGCATAGTCCCGGTGTGTTCCATGGTCGTCACCGTGCTCAAGAAGCATCCCGAATACGACGACATCACCGATCCCGTCACGCCCGACGTGCGGGGCTAGGCGCGGCCGTTGCGCTCCCGGTGCTTGCAGCCGGGCCAGCAGCACGGCCGGCGCATGCCTTCCTCCAGTTCTTCCTGGGTTCGGCGAATGCGGCGCTTGCGGGTCGCCTCCTGTTTGGCGTCCTCGACCCAGCAGATGAACTCGTTGCGCGCCAACGGGGTGATGTCCTTCCAGGCCGCCAGCGCGGTGGAGTTGGCCGCCAACGCTTCACGCAGGTCGGCCGGCAGCGTGTGCACCACGCCGCCCGGTACTCGGTTGCTGCTCACGGGGCTAGGGTAAGGCGACCCGGCCCGCAGGAGGCACCAATGAGCGATCACGAAGTGCGGATGATCGTCTTGTCGACCGACGACCTCGACGAATCGATTCGGTTCTACAGCGAGACCCTGGGGATGCCGCTGAAGTTCCGCGACGGCGCCCACTTCGCCGCGCTCGACGGCGGGGCCGTCACCCTGGCGCTGGCGACCGCGGTGGATCATCCCATCCCCGGGCAGGTGGTCGTCGGCATCAAGACCGCGGACGTCGACGCCGCGGCGAAGGCCGTGGAAGCCAGCGGCGGCGGCATCGTGAAAGGCCCGTATGACGACGCCCACGAGCGGCGCGCCGTGGTCTACGACAACAAGGGCAACGGCTTGGTCTTCTACAGCCCGCTGGCCCGCTGAGACAAGTGTTAGCGTCGTCGGCGTGACCCTCAACGACATCGCCCTGACCACGCTTGACGGCAAGCTCACCACGCTGGCCGAATTGTCCGGCGGCGCAACGCTGATCGTGAACGTGGCGTCCAAGTGTGGGCTGACGCCGCAGTACACCGCGTTGGAAAAGCTGGCCCGCGACTACCGCGACCGCGGCCTGACGGTCGTCGGCGTTCCGTGCAACCAGTTCATGGGCCAGGAGCCGGGCAGCGCCGAAGAGATCCAGGAGTTCTGCTCGACGACGTACGGGGTGACGTTCCCGCTCCTCGCCAAGACCGACGTCAACGGCGACCACCGCCACCCGTTGTACGCCGAGCTGACAAAGGCCGCCGATTCCGACGGCTCGGCAGGCGACATCCAATGGAACTTCGAGAAGTTTCTGGTTGCCCCCGACGGTCAGGTGGTCAATCGGTTTCGTCCCCGCACGGAGCCCGACGCGCCCGAGGTCGTCGACGCCATCGAGTCCGTGCTTTCGCGCTAGGCGACTCGGCCCAAAACAAAGAGGTCACGCCCTCTTTCGAGTTCGTGACCTTTCTCTCCAACCACTCTTGGTGGGCGAAGGGGGACTTGAACCCCCACGTCCCGAAGGACACTGGCACCTGAAGCCAGCGCGTCTGCCATTCCGCCACTCGCCCGGAAAATCAACCGATGGACCATACCACTCTAATAGTCGTGTGCCCCAATCGCCGCCGCGGTCCCGGGCGGCCGTCAGCGCCCGCTGATGGCCGGGCCGCACGGCTCTGACCTGGACGGATCCGATTCTCAGAATTCCCACGGTGCCGCGGTGTCCCGGTGTCCCGATAACATGCTGGGGTGAAACAACACGCGGGCGGTTCGTTTGCCTCGCGCCCGCGACACACCACAACAGCAGCGGGCGAGCGCTGAAAGATGAGTAGCCAACGGGGGCTCGTGCAACGCATCGAGCGCAAGCTCGAGGCGACCGTGGACAACGCGTTCGCCCGGGTGTTCGGCGGATCGATCGTCCCGCAAGAGGTTGAAGCGCTACTGCGCCGGGAAGCCGAGGACGGTGTCCGAGCCCTTCAGGGCGGGCGTCTTTTGGCCCCCAACGAATACATCATTACCCTCGGTGTGCACGACTTTGCGAAGGTCGGCGCCGACAGGAATCCCACGTCGAGCGCTTTCGCGAGGTACTTGGCCGACTATATCTATGAACAGGGGTGGCAAACGTATGGTGATGTGGTCGTCCGGTTCGAGCAGTCGTCGAGCCTGCATACCGGTCAGTACCGCACCCGCGGTGCTGTCAATCCCGATGTCGAGCCCCGCCCGACGGTCAACCATCCGCCCCGGCCACAATCAAATCACGCGTTCGGCGCAGAACGAGGAGTAGCAGCAATGACTGACAATTCGAGCTACCGCGGTGGTCAGGGGCAGGGGCGGCCCGGCGACGAGTACTACGACGACCGCTACGGCCGGCCGCAGGACGAGCAGCGCGGCCCGGAGCCGCAGGGCGGACCGGATCCGCGAGGTGGCTATCCGCCCGAGCAAGGCGGCTACCCCCCGCAAGGCGGATATCCGCCGCCTCGTCCGCCGGAGCAGGGCGGCTACAACCCGCAGGGCGGCTACCC
>NZ_AUWQ01000017.1 GCF_000455205.1 Mycobacterium sp. UM_CSW
TCGTCGTCACCGAGATCGACGCTGACGAACGGATCGTGGCATTCGTTGTGTTCGAGTTCGATGACTTCAAAGCCGCGATCGCGGAGCTCGACGCGCGGTACCTCGCCGACGAAGCGGCTGTGCACTCGCAAACGTGGTCGGTCATCATGCAGGGTTTCGACGCGCTCAACCGGCGCGAACTTCCACCGACGACACCAGATTGGGTGAATGTCGACCACCGACGCCTTGGTCGATCGATTGCGCCCGGTGAATTGCCCGCCGTAGTAGGCGCCTCGTGGGAACTCGCATTCGACGTGACCAACTTCGTCGAGGCAGTACATCGGCTGGACAACTTCGGCGCGGTCATGACCCATGTGACGAATGAAAACTCGCAACAAGGTTTCCACGCGGAGTGGCGGGTGATCAGTCTCATCACGCTAACTGGCGACTTGGTCAACCGCTGCGAGGTATTCGACGAGGGGGACCTCGATGCCGCGCTCGCGAGGTTCGACGAACTCACCCAACCGACACCGCGGCTGGCGAACACGGCAACGCGTGTATTCGAGCGCCTTTGTTCGTACTTTGCCACCGTCGACTGGCATGCCTTGACTCAAATCGCGGCCGAGAACGTTTCCATCGATGATCGTCGGCGGGTGGTCAACGCCGAGCCAATACGTGGCCGGGACGCCGCAATCTCAGCCGCCCGGGCGACCGTTGATGTCGGCTTCAAGATGACGATGTTGGACGTCGTGGCCACCCGCGGCGACCGTCTCACTCTCGTGCGTGTTCGCGCCGCGGGAAGCGATCCCGGTGCGATTCAAAACGACGTCCTGGAAGTCGTCCACATAGACGCCGAGGAGCGACTCGCGGCTGCTGTCGTGTTCGACGTCGAAGACTTCGCCGCCGCCGTCGCCGAGCTCGACGCCCGATATCTCGCCGACGGAGCAGCCGCTTACGCGAACGCGTGGTCGCTTGTCGCGGCGGCATACGCAAGCTATAACCGCCGCGAGCTGCCTGCCACCACACCGGACTGGGTAAACGTCGACCGCCGCCGGGTGACCACGTATCCGAACGGCGATGTCTTCAAATTCGTCCGCGTTGGCTGGGATCACATTCCGGACATCAGCTTTTACATCGAGGCTGTGCATCGGTTGAGTGGCCTCGGCGCGGTCGTCACTCATGTGGGACGCGGGACCTCGCAACAAGGCTTCGACGCCACGTGGCGCGAGATTCACCTCATGACAGTCGAAGGCGATCTGTTCAACCGCAGCGAGATGTTCGACGAGGCGGACCTCGACGCCGCACTCGGGAGGTTCGACGAACTCAACCAAGCGACACCGCGGCTGGAAAACACCGCCACGCGTGTATTCGAACGCCTTTATTCGTACGTTGCTGCCGGCGATTGGTACGCGGTGACTCAAATATCGGCCGAGAACGTCTGCGTCGACGATCGGCGGCGGGTGGTGAACGCAGGGGTTCTGCATGGCCGAGATGCCAACATCAAAGATGCAAAGGCAACCGTCGATGTTGGCTTCACGATGGCAATGTTGGACGTCCTGGCTACCCGCGGCGCGCGCCTCGCCCTTACCGGAGTTCGTGTTTCGGGTCCTGACCCCGAGGCGATACAAAACGATGCCCTCCAGATAGTCGAGATCGACGCCGAAGAGCGTATTGCGGGTGTTGTCGTTTTCGACCTCGACAACTTCGAGGCAGCTGTCGCCGAGCTCGACGCTCGATATATTGCTGGCGAAGCGGCTGCCCAAGCGAGCACGTGGACGGTCATTGCGGACAGCTACGCCGCATTCAACCGCCACGAAGTCCCCGCGACGGAAGACTGGGTCACCATTGACCACCGACTAGCAACACCGTTCGAGCCCAGCAACATGACCCCATCTATTCGCACTATTTGGGACCTCACGCCAGACCTCAGCATCCACATCGAGGCGGTGCATCGGCTCAACAATTCCGGAGCGGTCATCACCCATCAGGGGCATGGGAGCTCGCAACAGGGATTCGACGCCGAGTGGCGGGCAGTCGATCTCTTATTGGTCGACGGCGACCGGATCCATCGCTGCGAAGTCTTCGATGAGACAGACCTCGACGCCGCGGTTGCGAGGTTCGACGAACTCAGCCGTCCGGCAACGCAACTGGAAAACACAGCAAGCCGAGTGGATCAGCGCTTTCAGGCGTGTTTCGCCTCCCGCGACTGGGATGCAATGGCCGAGATGCTGTCCGACAGCTTTGCCGTTGACGATCGGCGTCGAGTCGTGAATGCGGGTAGCCTGGAGGGTCGAGATGCTGAACGCATCGTGCATGCATACGCAGCTCTCGGATCCCAGAATGTGACCTCAACGGTCGTTGCGACACGCGCACAGCGCCTCGTTTTAAGTCGCTACCGATTTTCGGACCGCGACCCTCAACCCGACGCGTTTCGCATCGAGATGCTTGTGGTCGTCGAAATCGACGCCGACGACCGGATGGCGGCGGCCGTCGTGTTCGACCCTGACGACATCGACGCCGCCTTTGAGGAACTTGACGCCCGGTTCCTCGCAGGAGAGGGCGCGGTACATGCGGGCACCTGGTCGCTAGTCGCGGGTGCTTTCGTTGCGCACAATCGACGCGAATTCCCTGCGACGACACCGGATCCGGTGAGCATTGACCACCGCCGGGTGGCCTCGTTTGCGCCCGGTGAAGGTTTCGAATACATCCGTGCCGGCTGGGACCTCGACCAAAACCTCAAGCTCTACATCGAGACAGCACATCGGTTCAACGACCTGGGCGCGGTGTTCACTTGGACTGGATACGGAACCTCGCGACAGGGCTTCGAAGCCGAGTGGCGGGGCGTCAACCTGATGACGGTAGACGGCGAATTGCTTGACCGCAGCGAGGTATTCGACGAGGTCGACCTCGACGCCGCACTAGCGAAGTTCGACGAGCTCAGCCGGCCGTCACCCCGTCTGGAAAATACGGCTAGCCGAGTGGGTGAGCGCTATTTGGCACACATCGCCGCGGGCGACTGGAACGCCATGGCGGAAATCTTGACCGACGACTTTTCCAGTGACGATCGCCGTCGGGTGGTGGGCGCAGGAGTCCGACATGGTCGAGACGCTGTAATCCTGGACATGCGAGCGATCGCCGACCTGGCGCTCATGAGCGTGACATCGACCGTCATGGCAACCCGCGGGGAACGCCTCGTTCTCATGGGTGCCGCGTACTCGGGCCGCGATCGAGGGCCGCGGGGGGCATTTCTCACAGAGGTGCTCGGGGTCTTCGAGATCGGCGCCGACGAGAGGATTGTCGCAGCGGTCTCGTTCGACGTCGACGAAGTTGAGGCCGCCATGGCGGAGCTCGACGCCCGGTACATTGCGGGCGAGGCGGCCGCCCACGCTCACACGTGGTCGGTGCTCGCTTCCGCCTACGCCGCGCTCAATCAGCACGAACTACCGCCGACCACGCCGGGTTGGGTCAACATCGACCATCGGCGGGGGCAACGCGTCGAGGCGGACGATCTGGGCGCATTCATCCGTGCGACGTGGGACGTCGTCCCGCAAGGCCGCGTCTACATCGAGGCTGTGCATCGCCTCAGCGATCTCGGAGTGGTCATTACCCACGCTGCGCGTGGGACGTCGCGGGAGGGCTTTGACGCCGAATGGCGGGCCGTTAACATTTCGACGGTCGATGGCGACATGGTCAGCCGCAGCGAGGTTTTCGACGAGGCGGATCTCGAAGTTGCACTTGCGAAGTTCGATGAGCTCAGCCGACCGACACCGCGATTGGAAAACGCGGCAAGCCGAGCAATCGATCGATTCCAGACGTGCTTCGCAGCCCGCGACTGGGACGCCATGGCCGAAATGATGGCCGAGGACGTAGTTGACGACGATCGTCGGCAGGTGATCAACGCCGGTGTGCGACGAGGTCGGGATGCCGAAATCGCAAACATGCAAGCCATAGTCGAGATCGGCGTCGACAAACTCTCGTCGACGATTATCGCCACCCGTGGGGAGCGCCTCGCCCTGAGGCATCAACACGTGGACAACGAGCAGCCAACCGAGGCGTTCCAGTTCAATGATGTCCTGCAGGTAGTGGAGATCGACGCCGACGAGCGGCTCGCGACGGTCGTGACGTTGGACGTCGACGACACCGACGGCGCCTTCGAAGAACTCGAGTCCCGGTACATTGCCGGTGAGGCGGCGCCATATCGGGACGCATGGTCCGTTATCGCCGCGGGCTACGACGCGCTGAACCGGTACGAGGTCCCAGCGGCCGCACCAGACTACGTGAACATTGATCACCGGTTACGTGCGAAGTTCGAGGCGACGGATCTGGCCGAAAACCTCCGCGCCGCTTGGCAGCTTACTCCGGAACTCAAAGGCTACATCGAGGTTGTGCATCGGCTAGGCGCCCGAGGAGCGGTCGTCACCCACGCTGCGCACGGAACCACGAAAGACGGCGTAGACGCCGAGTGGCGGGGGATCCACTTTTTGACGCTCGAGGGCGGCATGGTCAATCGCTGCGAAATGTTCGACGAGGCGGACATCGACGCCGCACTCGCGAAATTCGATCAGCTGATCCAACCGGCACCGCGACTCGAAAACGCGGCAAGCCAAGTGAACGAACGCTTCTGGAGCTACTACACCGCCCGTGACTGGGACGCCATGGCGGCGATACTGGGCGACAACTTTTCGAGTGACGATCGCCGTCGCGTTATAAACGCCGGGATCCAACGAGGTCGAGACAACCACATCGCGGACATGCGAAGCCTCGCCGAGGTTGAGGCGAATAACGCGATGACCGTCGTCGCAACCCGCGGTGAGCGCCTCGTCCTCACTCGTGTTCGTTCTTCGAACGGCGATCTGCAGCATGGGGAGTTTCGCGTCGAAATGCTCGCCATCGCACAGATCGATAGTGAGTACCGGATCGTGGCCACCATCCTGTTCGACGCCGACGACATCGACGCTGCCTTCGAGGAGCTCGACGCGCGCTACCTCGCCGGCGAAGCGGCCCCGCACGCGCACACGTGGTCGGTGATATCCCAGGCCTATGCCGCGCTCAATCGGCGCGAGCTCGCTGCGACGACGCGGGACTGGACAAGCATCGACCATCGCCGGTTCGGCACGATCGAGGCAAATGCGGTGACTCCAAACATCCGGGCGTTTTGGGATATCACGTCGGAAGCCAGAATTGACGTCACGACTGTGCACCGATTGACCAACCTCGGAGCGGTCGTTGCCCACGCAACGCATGCGACTTCACGCGAAGACGTCGAGATCGAATCGGGCGAGATCATCATTCTGATGGTCGACGGCGACCTACTTAGCCGCTGCGAAATCTTCGACGAGGAGGACCTCGACGCCGCGCTCGCCCGCTTCAAGGAATTGCAACCGCTGGCGCCGCGGCCGGAAAACGCGGCGAGCCGCGTCGACGAACGACTTCGGACACACCTCGCGGCCCGGGACTGGGACGCAATGGCGAACATGCTGACCGAGGACACTTGTACGGACGATCGCCGACGGATCGTGAACGTCGGAATCCGACGCGGCCGCGACGTCACAATCGCCTACTCGCAGGCAATGGCAGACCTCGGTGTCAAGATCGTAACGTCAGACGTCGTTGCGATTCGGGGAGAACGCCTATTCCTCAGTCGGGCACGATGGTTGGGGCCCGATCAGCCGGCTGCGGACTTTCACACCGAGGTACTTAATGTCGTCGAGGTCGACCTCGAGCAGAGGATCGCAGCGCGGGTCATGTTCGACGCTGATGACATCGACGCCGCCTTCGAAGAGCTCGATGCCCGATACCTCGCTGGCGAAGCGGCCGCGCACGCGCAGACTTGGTCGGTGATGGCGCGGGAATGCGCCGCGTTCAACCGGCACGAACCAACTGCGGCCGACTACGTCACCATCGATCACCGGTCGCTCGGCTTAATCGACGCGGCTGATCCGCGGGCATCCACGGGCGCCATTTGGGACGTCACGCCAGACTTCACCATCCACATCGAGGCGGCGCATCGGCTCAGCAGTTTCGGAGCGGTCGCCACCTATACGGCGTCTGGGACCTCACCAGATGGCTTCAATGCCGAGTGGCGAGTTATCGAACTTCTGACAGTCGAAGGCGACCGGATCAATCGCTGCGAAGTATTCGAGGACACGGACCTCGACGCCGCGCTCGCCCGATTTGAGGAACTGCAACCGCGGGCGCCACGGCTGGAAAACCCAGCAAGCCAAATAGTCGAGCGGTACCTTGCCTGCATCTCGGCGGGAGACTGGGCCGCTATGGCGGAGGTACTGGCCGACGACGTTGTCGCGGATGATCGCCGGCATGTCGTGAACGCAGGGGTTCGACGTGGCCGCGATGTACATATCACGGACATGCAAGCCACCGTCGACGTCAGCGCACCGACCTTTTCTTCGAGCATCATCGCGACCCGCGGGGAGCGCCTTGCCCTCGCCCATGTCCGTATCTTCAACCGCGGCATGACCAGTGAGGTCGGCGCCGAGGCACTCGGCATCGGCGAGATCGACGCCGACGAACGGCTCGTTGCGGCCATCTCGTTTGACCTCGACGACATCGACGCTGCCTTTGCGGAACTTGATGCCCGCTACCTCGCCGGCGAGGCGGCCGATCACGCGCAGACGTGGTCGGTCATCGCGCAGACCTATGCCGCGTTCAACCGTCACGAATTCCCCTCGACGACACAGAATTCGGTCTACATCGATCATCGTCCGCTCGTGACCAACGACGCGACTGATCTGACCGCGAACATCCGTGCCATTTGGGACCTCATGGACGTCAGCACGTACATCGCCGAGAGCGTGCATCAACTGAGCGAACGTGGCGCCGTCGTCACCCAAACCTTAAAAGGGCGCTCGAAACAGGGCCTTGATATCGAGTCAAGGATGATCGACGTTTTTATGGTGGAAGACGGCCTGGTAAGCCGCGTCGAAGTCTTCGACGAGGCCGACCTTGATGCCGCACTCGCCCGCTTCGAGGAGCTGCACTCTGAGGCGCCGCGTCTGGAGAACGCGGCAAGCCAGGTTGAGCGACGCTTCGTGGCCTCGTTCGCTGCCCGCGACTGGGATGATGTTGCGGGATTGATCGCCGACGACATCTGCGTAGATGATCGTCGCCGCACCGTGAACGCCGGCATCCGGCACGGTCGAGATGCAGAGATTGCAAGCCAGAGGGCGATTGCCGCAGTTGGCGTCGTCAACGCAACGTTAACCGTGATCGCGGTGCGCGGGCAGCGCCTCTTCCTCGGTTGTCACAGCGTTTCAGGCCAGTGGTCCGAGTCCACTGCGTCTGAGACACTATGCGTTCTTGAAATCAACGCCGAAAACCAGATCCTGGCACGCATTCTGTTCGACACCGATGATCTCGATGCCGCACTGGCGGAACTCGATGCCCGATATCTCGCCGGCGAAGCGGCCGCACACTCGCACACATGGTCTGTCATCCTCGGTGGCTACACCGCGACAAACCGACGCGAACTACCCCCGACAACGCAAGAATGGGTGAGCATCGACCATCGGCGCGCGATCGCCTTCGCGCCCGGCGAGCTGATCCCTTATATACAGGCCACGTGGGAAATGGCCCCGGACATCTACAGCTACGTCGAGACTGTGCATCGACTGAGCAATGTCGGAGCGGTCGTCACACAGGCAGTGCGTGGGACTTCGCAACAGGGCTTCGACGGAGAGTGGCGAGAGATCATCGGTGTCACGGTCGAAGGCGACCTGATCAACCGCATCGAAATATTCGACGAGACGGACCTCGACACCGCGCTCGCCCGATTCGACGAGCTCGAAAGGCCGGCGCCTACGGTCTAGATGGTGCCTGCTGGCAGTGATAACGTGATTCTCCGATTCGTATAACGGCCCTACCGGATTGGCCGTTCGACTCGCGGAGGTGACGTGTCAGCTGCACCGGGCCGCCCGCTGCCCCTGATCACGCAGGACAACGAGTTCTTTTGGACTTCGGGCGCCGACGGGACGCTTCGGCTACAGGAATGCCAGAGCTGCGACGCGCTGATCCATCCGCCGGCTCCGGTGTGCCGGTACTGCCGATCCCGGGACGTGGGTGTGCGGGACGTTTCCGGCCGGGCGACGCTGGCCGGGTTCACCGTCAACGAGCGGTTCAGCCTGCCGGGGCTGCCGGCGCCGTACGTTGTCGCACAGGTGGCGATCGCCGAGGACCCGCGCGTGCGGCTGACCACCAACATCGTCGAGTGCGATTTCGAGCGGCTGGAGCTCGGTCAACAGGTGGAGGTGGTCTTCGAGCAGGTCGAGGACGTGTGGTTTCCGCTGTTCCGGCCGATTCCCGATGCCGAACCCGCAGCCCTGCCGTCCGACGAGATCGCGCCCGAGCGCTTCGGCGAGCGCGTGCGCCCCATGCTCACCCAGGAGAAGTTCGAAGACAAGGTCGCGCTCACCGGCATCGGCATGTCGCCGATCGGCCGCCGCTTGATGCAGCTGCCGCTGTCGCTCACCGTTCAGGCCTGCGAGGCGGCGATCGCCGACGCCGGGCTGACATTCGCCGATATCGACGGCCTGTCCACCTACCCCGGCGCTCTCAACGTCGCGGGAATGGGCGAGGGGGGCACCACCGCCCTGGAGGCCGCATTGGGCATCCGGCCGACGTGGCACAACGGCGCGATGGAAACGTTCGGCCCGGGTGGCTCCGTGATCGCTGCGATGCTGGCGATCGCCGGTGGGCTCGCGCGCCACGTGCTGTGCTTCCGGACGGTGTGGGAAGCCACCCACGGCGAGCTGATGAAGCAGGGCAAAATCGCGTCCTCGATGGGCCGAATGTCGGGGTGGCAGATGCCATTCGGCGCCACCTCGGCCGCCCACACGCTGGCGATGAACGCGCAGCGGCACTTCCACCGTTACGGCACAACGAAAGAGACGCTGGGCTGGATCGCCCTGAACCAGCGCGCCAACGCCGAACTCAACCCCACCGCCATCTATCGCACCCCGATGACGATGGACGACTATCTGGGCGCGCGTCCCATCACCACGCCGTTCGGGCTGTACGACTGCGACGTGCCGTGCGACGGCGCGATCGCCGTCATCGTGTCGGCCGTCGACGCCGCCCGCGACCTGGCCAAGCCGCCCGTCCTGGTGGAGGCCGTCGGCACCCAGATCGTCGAGCGACTCGATTGGGACCAAAGCACTTTGACGCACGAGCCACAGGTGCTGGGCCAGGCCGCGCATGTGTGGACCCGCACGTCGTTGCGGCCCGCCGATGTCGACGTGGCCGAACTCTACGACGGGTTTTCCTTCAACTGCCTGTCTTGGATCGAGGCGCTGGGATTCTGCGGCATCGGCGAGGCCAAGGAATTCCTGGACGGCGGCAAGAACATCGCGCGCGACGGGCAATTACCGCTCAACACGCACGGCGGCCAACTATCGCACGGTCGCACCCACGGCATGGGCCTGCTGCACGAAGCGGTCAGCCAGCTGCGCGGCGAGGCCGGTGACCGGCAGGTAACCGACGCCCGCGTCGGCGTCGTCAGCAGCGGCGGCCTCACCCCCAGCGGCGTGCTTTTACTGCGGGCCGACACATGACGAGCGTCCGTCCGCGGCTGGTGATCGTCGACGGGGTGCCGATGTCGGCGCTGGTCGCCGAGGCTGACGAGCCCACGGCGGTGATCGTCGCCATCCACGGCGGAGGCACGACCGCGCTGTATTTCGACTGCCCCGGCCACCCGTCCTATTCGTTGTTGCGCACGGGCGCCGAGGCCGGATTCACCGTCGTGGCCCTCGATCGGCCCGGCTACGGCAGCTCCGCACCGTACCCCGAAGCGATGGCCTCCGGCGAGCAGCGGGTCAACCTCGCCTACGGCGCAGTGGAGCGCATCCTCGGCGAACGACCGCGTGGCGCAGGCGTATTCGTGTGGGGCCATTCCGGCGGCTGCGAATTGACGATGCGGATGGCCGCCGACGCGCGCGGCGCCGAGCTGCTCGGCATCGAACTGGCCGGCACCGGTCGGCACTACCACCCCGCGGCCAAGGAAATACTGAAAACCGCCACCCGCGAGCGCCGCCCGCCGGGCATGCGCGACCTGCTGTGGAGTCCCGCGGAGCTGTATCCGCCCGAGGTCCTCGGCGGCGCAACGGTTTCCCCCTCGGCGCCGGCCTACGAGGACCAAATGGTCTCCGACTGGGCGCGGCAGACCTTCCCGGAGCTGGCGCCCGCCGTGCGCGTCCCCGTGCACTTCAGCATCGCCGAGCACGAAAAGGTCTGGCAGGCCGATGACGGGGCGGTGACCCAGATCAGTGCGCTGTTCTCCGCGGCGCCCCGGTTCGTCGTACATCGTCAATCCGGCGCCGGACACAACATCAGCCTCGGCCACACCGCCCCCGACTACCACGCGAAAGTCCTTGCGTTCGCGGCGGAATGCGCGGGTGAGGGGTCAACGGATTCGGAAGCCGATTTGGAGGCCGGTTGATGCGGGTTGGGTTCATCGGATTAGGCAGTCAGGGCGGCCCCATGGCGCGCCGGATCATCGAGGGCGGCTACCCGACGACGCTGTGGGCGCGCAGGCCCGCGTCGCTGGAGCCGTTCGCCGACACCCCGGCCAAGATCGCCCCGACGCCGGCCGATCTGGCCGCGGCTAGCGATCTCGTCTGCCTGTGCGTCGTCGGCGACGCCGACATCGAGGAACTCACCGGCGGCGAGGACGGCCTGCTGGCGGCCATGACACCGGGCGGCGTCATCGCGGTGCACAGCACCGTCCATCCCGACACCTGCCGTGAGCTCGCCAAACAGGCCGAGGTTCATGGGGTTTCGATCATCGATGCGCCGGTCAGCGGCGGCGGTCCGGCGGCCGCGGAGGGCCGGCTGCTGGTGATGGTCGGCGGCGACGGCGATGTCGTCGAGCGCTGCCGTCCGGTCTTCGAAACCTACGCCGACCCCGTCGTTCACCTGGGCGACCTCGGATCCGGGCAGACCACCAAACTACTCAACAATCTGCTGTTCACCGCCAACCTGGGCACCGCGGCCGCCACCCTGTCGCTGGCCGACGAGCTGGGCGTGTCGCCGGATCGCCTCGTCGAAGTCGTCTCGCGCGGCAGCGCAAACAGCTTCGCGCTCAACGCCCTTGGCGGCATCGGCGGCCTGGACCGGCTGGCCGGCCTGGCCGGGACGCTGCTGCAGAAGGACGTCCGGTTGATCGTCGAACTCGCCGAGCGGGCCGCGGCCCGCGGGGGCGCCGTGCTCGACGCGGCCGACGCGACCCTGACCCAGATGGGGCACCCCCGATGAAAGTCGGCTTCATCGGCGTGGGCCGGATGGGACGCCCCATGGTGGTGCGGCTCATCGACGCGGGCCACGACGTCCGGGCCCTGGCCCGGTCGGACGAACAGCGCCGCGATCTCGCGTGGCTCGGTGCCCACGCGGTGGGCGAGGTGGGTGAGCTCGGTCCGTGGGCCGACGTCGTGGTGGTCTGCGTGTTCACCGACGAACAGGTGCGGCAGGTCTGCCTGGACGGCGCCCTGCTACCCACGATGCGGCCGGGTTCCACGTTGGTGGTGCATACCACCGCGAGCCCCAAGACGATCGAGGCGATTGCCGCCCGCGCCGCCGACGTCGGCGTGGTCGACGCCCCGGTCAGCGGCGGCCCGCACGACATCGCCGCCGGCATGCTGACGCTCTTCGTCGGCGGCGCCGACGCCGCGCTGAACCGGGCGCGAACCGTGTTGGGCTGCTACGGCGATCCGGTCCTGCACGTCGGGCCGATCGGCGCCGGGCAGAAGGTGAAACTGGTGAACAATGCGCTGTTCGCGGGCCATATCGGGCTGCTCGCGGAGGCCATCCGGTTGGGGGAAAGCCTGGGCGTGCCGGAATCGACGCTGCTGGAAGCCCTCCCCCAGGGCAGCGCCACCAGCCGGGTGCTGGACATCGTCGCCGCCCGGGGCTCCGTCGGCTCGTTCATCGAGGTAGCGGGCGAATTCGTGGCCAAAGACGTGGCGGTCGTGCGCGACGTCGCCGCGGGACTGGGCGGTGACCTGGGCGCGCTGGAGCAAGTGATCAAAGTCGACGGGGTTGGCGGGAAGGTCTGACATGGTGGTGTTTTGGCCTTTTCGCTGCGTCACGAAAGCGCTACCGTTAGCGTTACAGTCAGGCAATCCGCTGTAACGGTTCAGCCCGCCGATGAGGAGCATGCAGTGACCAAGCCGAAGGTCGTGTTCGATCCGTTCTCCGAGGAGTTCTTCAACAATCCGTTCGACATCTATCGACGGATGCGCGAGGATGCGCCGCTGTACTACGACGAAAAAGAGGACTTCTACGCGCTGACCCGGCACGTCGACGTCGCGGCCGCGTTCAAGGACTTCGAGACGTATTCCTCGGCGCGCGGCTGCGACCTCGCGATGGTGCGGCGAGGGATCTCCCCCGAACAGAAGTCGATCATCTTCATGGACCCGCCGGAGCACCGCCACATGCGCAGCCTGCTCAACAAGGCGTTCACCCCGCGGGCCATTCAATCGCAGGTCGAAACGATCATCGAGGTGATCGAGAAATACCTGGGCGCCGCAGACCCCGACAATTTCGATGTCGTGCAGGACTTCTCCGGGCCGTTCCCGGTGGAAGTCATCACCCGGATGGCCGGCGTTCCAGAGGAATACCGTCAACAGGTGCGCCACTGGATCGACACCAGCCTGCACCACGAACCGGGGCAGATCGAGATCAGCGAAGCCGGGATGCAGGCGAACATCGATACCGCGATGTACTACTTCGGCCTGATCCAGGAGCGGCGCGCCGAACCGCAGGACGACATGATCAGCCGGCTGATCGCGGCCGAAATCCCCGGCGAGGACGGTAAGCCGCGCAAGCTCGACGACATCGAAATCACCGGCTTCGCCACCCTTTTGGGGGGCGCCGGCGCCGAGACCGTCACCAAGTTGCTCGGCAACGCGGCGGTGATCTTCGCCCATCATCCCGACCAGTGGCAGATGCTGCAGGACGACCGCAGCAAGATTCCGGGTGCGGTGGAAGAGCTGTTGCGCTACGAGGGACCGGTGCAATACAACGTCCGCTACACCCTGAAGGAGGCGCACGTCAGCGGCGGCGTGATCCCGGCGGGCAAACCGGTGTTCCTCTGCGGGGCCGCCGCGAACCGCGATCCTGAGGCCTTCACCGACGCGGAAACGTTCGACATCGAGCGCGACCAGACCGAGGCGCAACACCTGGGTCTCGGCTACGGGATTCACAGCTGCCTGGGCGCGGCGCTGGCGCGCCTGGAGAGCAGGCTCGCGCTGGAGCGGCTGCTGGACTTCATGCCGCGCTACGAGGTGGACTGGGCGGGGTGCAAGCGGGTGAACATGCAGAACGTCGCCGGCTGGAAGAATGTACCCGTCAAGATACTTCGGTAAGGGGAATCGCGATGACGAAGAAGATCGAAGTCGACTGGGGGCTTTGTGAAAGCAACGGCGTCTGCATGGGCATCAACCCCGAGATCTTCCACCTCGGCGACGACGACATGCTGACCGTGCTGCGAGAGGAAGTCACCCCGGAGATCGAATCGGACGTGCGAGAGGCCGTCCGTCAATGCCCCCGGCAGGCGATCTCGATCGTGGAGGGCTAGCCGAATCCGGTAAGGATGACCGCGTTGCAGTCGGCCGCCGCTTGGCGTAGCCGCGCCGCCTTTTGGTAGGCCTCGGACTCGTACCAGGCCCGGGCCGCGTCCACCGATTCGAATTCCAGCACGACGGTCTGGTGGCCATGCCAGGTGCCCTCGATGACTGTGGGTGCGGTGTCCACCGCCAATATGTTGACCCCGCCCATCGCCGCTCCCGCGGCCCGGGCGTAGGCCTTCATGCCCTCCGGATCCTTGATGGCCTCGGTCAGGATGACGTACCCTTTGGGCCCTTTAGCCACTCGAATCTCCCTGCGTCTCGCTGATCGCCTGCTCGGGGCAGCAGTCGATGGCCTCTCGGGTGGCGGCCTCGAATTCCGTTGGGACCTCGGATGTTATCGACTCCGCGTAACCGTCGTCGGTCAGGTTGAACACGTCGGGGCACAGCGTGACGCACACGCCGTGACCGCGACAGCGTTGGTCGTCGACCGAAACTTTCATGCGGGCGTGAACTCCAGGTGCAGCTCGGTCAGGCCGCGCAGGATATACGTCGGAACATATTGGTAGCGGCGGTTATTCGCGGGGCCGTGCACGCTCTCGTCGATCCTGATGTCGGATGTCCGGTCGAGCAGTCGCTCGATCGCCACCCGGGTCTCGGCCCGCGCCAGCGGCGCGCCGGGGCAGCTGTGGATCCCCCGCCCGAACGAGATGTGCTGGCGGGCGTTTTTGCGGGCCGGATCGAATGTGGTCGGGTCCTCGAACCGGCGCGGATCGCGGTTGGCGGCCGCCTGCACGATCATCACGGTGGTGCCCGCCGGTAAATCGACGCCGCCGACGTTGGCGGGCACCCGGTTCAACCGGAAGTCGCCCTTGACCGGGCTTTCGTGGCGAAGCGACTCTTCGATGAAGTTGGGGATCAGGCTGCGGTCCCTGCGCAGCTGCGCCTGGATGTCGGGGCGCTCCCCGATTGTCTGCAGCGCGGCGCCGAGCAGCCGCACGGTGGTCTCCTGGCCCGCCGAAAAGACGTTGCTGGCGACACGGGCGACGTCTTCGACGTCGGGGATCGAGCCGTCGGGGAAGGTGGCGGTCGCGAGGCCGGTCAGCACGTCGTCGCGGGGCTCGCGACGGCGGTCGCGGACATAGTCGGAGAACAGGCCGTAGAGGAATTCCAGGGGACTGTGCGCCAGCGATTCCTTACCGGTGCCCCCGACGCCGCCACCCGCATGCTCGGCGATGCCCTTGACGAACTTGTCCCGGTCCTCCATCGGCACGCCCAGCAGGTCGGCGATCACCAGCAGCGTGAACGGGCCGGCGAAGCCCTTGATCCAGTCGCCGCGGCCGGGCGCCAGGAAATCGTCGAGCGCCTGGTCGGCGAGCGCCCACATGGCGTCTTCGTTCTCCTTGAGGCGCTTCGGGGTGATCAGCCGCATCAGCAGCGAGCGGTGGTTGGTGTGGGTCGGTGGATCCAGCGTGGGCAACTGGTCGCTGAACGGCAGCTCGTCGCGGTGCTGCTCGATCAGCTCGGTGATGTCGCTATCCCCCAAACCTTCGAGGCTGACCGGAAAACCGGGAAACGGTCCGGTCACCGAGATGCACGAGGACCACGTCGCGGCGTCGTTGAGCACCGCGCAGGCCTCGTCCCAGCCGGTCACCATGGTGACGCCGTGGTGGGATTCCCGCGTCACCGGGCACTGCTGTCGCAACGCCTCGTAGTAGGGGTACGGGTCCGCGATGAGCTCTTTGCCGCGGAAGAAATCCATCTTGGTGAAGTCGTTCACCGTGTCGCTCCGTTCGAATCTCAGCAGTGAGAATGAGCCTCTCAGAGATGAGTATTACATTTCCATACGGCCCAGTCGTCGTCAAACGACAGCCGCCGAGTTTGGAAGCGGTGACTAGCCGGCGGGAACCAGGTCGGCGGCCACCGAGGGCCACGCCAGCAGCCCGCTGCGGAAGGTTTCGAGGTAACCGATCGGCCCGTGCGGGACCCCGTCGCCCGTCCCGGCCGCCGCCAGGGCTTGGCCCTTGAAGATCTTCGCCGCCATGCTCAGCCGGTGCTGCACCAGGCCGACGCTGTCGTCCAGCTCGGCCGGCCAGCTCTCGCCCCACAGCGTGACCTCGGTGGCGCCGTGGTCGAGGGCCTGCAGCACGCCCTGGCGCACGCGCGAGTCGCATCCGAACAGGTCCGCCGCGGCCGCCAGCGCCTGGGGGTGTGGGCGCGTTTCCACCGTGGCCAGGGCGTCCTCGAGGTCGAGCGTCCCGGCGCCAATGATCTGAAGTGGCCGAACGTCGGGGCAGTCGGCCAGGTCGGTCAGCAGGACGGTGACGTCCCATCCCGCCATCGAGCGGTCGAAGAGCCAGCCGCCGGCGAACCTGACCACGTCGGCGACACTGCTGGCGACGACGTCGAGCCGGTACCTCATGTTTGCTCGCTCGTCGTCGTCGGCGCGAAGTCCCGCGCCAGCGCCTCCGCGTACTCCTTGAAGGCGTCGGTCAGCGGTATCGAAGGGTCGAGCAACCATATTGTTTCCATTCCGTGGACGAAGGCGAGAATCTCGATCGCCTTGACGGCGGGGTCTATGTCGGTGCGATATCGGCCGTCCGCCTGGCCGAGCCGGATGAGCTCGGCGACGATGTCGATCGCCTGCCGCTGCCGATCCAGCATGCGGTCGTGCAGCGGGGCGTCGGGGAGGATGTTTTCGACCAGCAGCACGGTGAACGTGCCCACCATCTCGGGCGCCCGATCAAAGCGATCGGCTACCCGGGCGATCTCGGCGAGCAGATCCCCGGCGCGATCGGCGTGGGTGGCGTCGTCCTGGTCGCGCGCGTCCAGCACGGCGTGCAGCAGCTGTTCCTTGGATTCGAAGTGGTGCAGCAGGCCGGCGGGGGTGACCCCGGCCTCGCCGGCGATCTGGGCGAGCGTGGTGTTGCGCCAGCCGTTGCGCAGGAGCAGGCGTTGCGCCACGTCGAGGATCCGCTGCTTGCGGTCCTCGCCCTTGGCGAGAAGCGTGTCGTATCGCCGCGCGACGGGCACCGGACTCCCTCTCGGCCAGCCGTTGTAATAACCTACTGAACACACAGTAGGTTGGTTTCCCGGCTGTGACAAGCGTCTCATCGGGGCCGCTCTTTCGGCGAGTGTTACGAGACGAGCTCGACCAGGGTGGCGTTGGCAGTGCCGCCGCCCTCGCACATCGTTTGCAGGCCGTACCGGATGCCGTTGTCACGCATGTGGTGGGCCATCCGCGTCATCAGCACCGCGCCGGACGCACCCAGCGGGTGCCCGAGTGCGATGGCGCCGCCCAGCGGATTCAGCCGGCTCGGGTCCGCTCCGGTTTCCGCGAGCCACGCCAGGGGGACCGGTGCGAACGCCTCGTTGACTTCGAAGACCCCCACGTCCGCCAGCGAGACGCCGGCCTTGGTCAGCACCTTCTCGGTCGCCGGGATGGGTCCGGTGAGCATGAGGACCGGGTCGGCACCCGTGACGGCGCCGGCCCGGTAGCGCAACAGCGGCGTCAAACCCAGTTCGACGGCCATCTCCGCCGTGGTCACCAACAGCGCCGCCGCCCCGTCGGAGATCTGCGAGGAGTTGCCCGCATGGATGACGCCGTCGTCGACGAACGCGGGCTTGAGTCCCGCCAATTTCTCGACGGTGGTGCCGCGGCGCACCCC
This sequence comes from Mycobacterium sp. UM_CSW, assembly GCF_000455205.1. Taxonomy (GTDB): domain Bacteria; phylum Actinomycetota; class Actinomycetes; order Mycobacteriales; family Mycobacteriaceae; genus Mycobacterium. The sequence goes on from NZ_AUWQ01000017.1 coordinate 17,222, forward strand.
CTCGTCGGCGACGACGGTCGCGTCATCGGTGAACACCGGAACGATCTGATCGGCAAAGGCCCCGCTGTCTTGGGCGGCGGCCGCCCGCTCGTGCGACTGGACCGAGTACTCGTCCAGCTGGCCGCGCGAAAATCCCCACTTCTTGGCGATCATCTCCGCCGACAGGCCCTGGTTGAACGAGAAATCATCATAGCGCTCAAGGACTTTCGGGCCGTACGGCATTCCCGACGCGCGGGCCGCGCCCAGCGGAACGCGGCTCATCACCTCCACGCCGCCGGCCACGACGACGTCCTGCTGACCCGACATCACCGCCTGCACGGCGAAATCGAGCGCCTGCTGACTGGAACCGCACGCCCGGTTGACCGTCGTCCCGGGGATGGTTTCGGGCCAGCCGGCGGCCAGGACCGAGTAGCGCCCGATGTTGCTGGACTGGTCGCCGACCTGGGACACGCATCCCCAGACCACGTCGTCGACGATCTCCGGCCCCACGCCGGCGCGGTCCAGCAACTCGTTGAGGACGACCGCGGACAGGTCCGCGGGATGCATGCCGGACAAACCCCCGTTGCGCTTTCCTACCGCCGTCCGTACCGCCTCGACGATGACCGTCTCACGCATCTTTTTCTCCATCAGTTTTCGATAACGCCCACCGACCAGTAAACGACGGCTCGCGTCGTTCGGCGAAGGCGGCATACGCGTCCGCCGCGTCCGCCGTCGCGAAGTTGCCAATTTGTGCGCGCGCCTCGTTGGCCAGCGCGTCGCGCATCGTGCGATCGGCGCCCTCGTTCAGCAGGGCCTTCGTTTGTGCGAGCGCGAACGGCGGACCGGACGCGAGCCGGTCGGCGAGATCTCGGACGAAGGCGTCGATCTCGGTGGCGGACACCACCCAGGTCACCAGGTTGAGGGCCTGCGCCTCGGCCGCATCGATGGTCTCCGCGAGCAGCGCGAGACGCTTGGCCTGCTGCAGCCCAACGAGTTTCGGCAGCAGCCAGGAACCGCCCAGGTCGATGGAGAGGCCGCGCTTGGAAAAGATCTGGCAGAAGGTGGATTCCGGTGTCGCGACCACCAGATCGCAGCCCAGCGCCAGGTTCCATCCCGCCCCCACCGCGACGCCGGTCACTTGTGCGACGGTGGGAATCGGGAGCTCGTGCAAGGCCAGGGCCACGTCCGTCAGGCGCTGCAGCTTGTATTTCGGATGAACGTCATCGGGCACCGAGATGTCGGCGCCCGAGCAGAAGCTGCCGCCGGCACCGGTGATGACCAGCGCACGCACGCCGCGGTCGCGCCCGGCCTCGTCGAGGGCGTCCCGCAACGCGATCCATAGCGCGGGATCGATCGCGTTCTTGCGACGCGGACGATTGAGGGTCAGGGTCCGCACGCCGCCGCGGTCATCGACGAGCAGCGCGGGATCGTCGGGCGTGGTCAATAGCTCCTCGGCAATTTCAGTACGTTCGATCCCAGGAAATTCAAAATCATCTCCTGGCTGACCGGCGCGATCTTCATCAGCCGAGCCTCACGGAAGTAGCGCGTGATGTGGTACTCCTCCGCGTAACCCATGCCGCCGTGGGTCTGCAACGCCCGGTCCGCGGCGGTGAAGCCCGCGTCCGCGCACAGGTATTTGGCGGTATTGGCTTCTCGCCCACAGGGTTTGCCGTTGTCGTAGAGCCAGGTCGCCTTGCGCAGCATCAGCTCGGCCGCGTCGAGGCGGGCCAGCGAATCGGCGAGCGGGAACTGCAGTCCCTGGTTCATGCCGATGGGCCGGCCGAAGACCTCGCGCTCGTTGCCGTACTTCACCGCCTTGTCCAGCGCCACCCGTCCGATGCCGAGCGCCTCGGCCGCGATCAGCATCCGTTCGGGATTCAGGCCGTCCAGGATGTACTGGAAACCCTTGCCTTCCTCGCCGATTCGGTCCTCGACGGGCACTTCGAGATTGTCGATGAACAACTCGTTGGAGCTGACGGCGTTGCGGCCCATCTTGCGGATGGGGCGGATGTCGACCCGGCTGCGATCGAGATCGGTGATGAACAGCGTCATCCCGTCGGTCTTCTTGGCGACCTCGTCATAGCTTTGCGTCCGGGTCAGCAGCAGGATCTTGTCGGACTCCATCGCCTTCGAGATCCACACCTTGCGGCCGTTGACGATGTAGCGGTCGCCGTCGCGTTTGGCGAAGGTGGTGATGCGCGAGGTGTCCAGCCCCGCACCGGGTTCGGTCACGCCGAAGCAGACGTGCACCTCGCCCGTCGCAACCTTGGGCAACGTGCGCGCCTTGAGTTCGTCGGAACCGTGCACGACCACCGGTTGCATGCCGAAGATCGACAGGTGGATGGAGCTCGCCGCATTCATGGCGCCGCCGGATTTCGCCACCTCTTCGAGCAGGATGGTGGCTTCGGTGATCCCCAGACCGTGGCCGCCGTACTCGGTCGGAATCGTCATGCCGAGCCAGCCGCCGTCGGCTATGGCCCGGTAGAACTCGGTCGGAAACTCGTGCGCCTGGTCCTTTTCCATCCAGTACTGGTCGTCGAACTTCCGGGCCAGCTCGGCGACCGACCGGCGGATCAGCTCCTGGTCATCGGTCAGCTCGAAATTCATTCCACCGCCGGACACTTCTGGGTCTCCTTTTCATCGCGAGCAGACGCAAAGTCGCACAATTACGGCCCAGACAATGCGATTTTGCGTCTGCTCGCGGGGACCGCGCCTGGCGCCTCAGTCCGTGTTGCCGGTAAGGGACTTGGCGTTGGCCGCGAACTCCGCGAAGGACGAGCCGCCTCGGGAGTCCTTGGCGTGGCCCGCCGCCTTGATGGAGACGTCGTGCCCTTCGGCGGCCTTGCGCAGCGCACCCACGGTCGCCTGTTCGCGCGAGATATGCGTGAACGGGTCGAACGAGTACCACCGCATCGCGTTCTCGTACGTCATCTTGTTGATTTCGTCGTCGGGAACATTGTTGAGGGACAACACATCCCAGAGTTCCTCGGGCGCGCCCGGCCACATCGAGTCGCTGTGCGGGTAGTCGGCTTCCCAGCAGATGTTGTCGATGCCGATCATGTTGCGCAGCGCCACGCCGACCTTGTCGCTGATGAAGCAGGTCAGGAAGTGGTCGCGGAAAACCTCGCTGGGCAGCTTGCCGCCGAAGTTCTGGTGGGTCCAGGCGGAGTGCATCTCATAGGTCCGGTCCGCACGCTCCAGGAAGTAGGGGATCCAGCCGGTTCCGCCCTCGGACAGCGCGATCTTCAGGTCCGGGTATTCCTTGATGGGCCGCGACCACAACAGGTCGGCGGCGGCCTGCACGATGTTCATCGGCTGCAGCGTGATCATCACGTCCATCGGCGCATCCGGCGCAGTGATGGCCAACCGGCCGGACGACCCGATGTGCACGTTCATCACGGTGTCGGTGTCCACCAACGCTTTCCACAGCGGGTTCCAGTACTCGTCGTGGAAGCTGGGATAGCCCATCGCGGCCGGGTTCTCGGTGAAGGTCAGCGCGTGCACGCCTTTCTTCGACACCCGGCGCACCTCGGCGGCGCACGCCTCGGCATCCCAGATCACGGGGATCGCCATCGGGATGAACCGGGCCGGGTAGGCGCCGCACCACTCGTCGATGTGCCAGTCGTTGTAGGCCTGCACCAAAGCGATCGAGAAGTCGTGATCCTCGGTGACGAACAGGCGCCCCGCGAAGCCCGGGAAGGACGGGAAGCAGATCGATGCCAGGATGCCGCCGGCGTTCATGTCCTTGACGCGCTCGTCGACGTTGTAACAACCCGGCCGGATCTCGTCGAGCCCCGTCGGCTCGATGCCGTACTCCTCCTTCGGCCGGCCGGCGACCGCGTTGAGCGCCACGTTGGGGATGACCGTGTCGCGGAACTTCCACATGTCCGAGCCGTCGGGGTTGTGGACCAACCGGGGCGCGTCGTCGATGTACTTCTTCGCCAGGTGATTCTTGAACATGTCCGGCGGCTCGACGGTGTGGTCGTCAACGCTGATCAGGATCATGTCTTCTTTGTTCATGGCCAGTCCTCTCCAAGTCTGATCCAGCTGAGCGATTCGGACGCGCCGCTCCCGCACAGCATCGGCGAATGATCGCCCGGCGCCAAGATCACTATTTTGAAAACTATCTTCTCGCGAAGCGAGAATCAACATCCAGCAACCTTCGCGGGCCCGGCCAGCGCGGATCCCGGCCGTCGGCATTGACCAACCGACCGAATCATGCAACTCTATTGGTTAGAAATGAGAATATGATTCTCCTGGATCGAGAGTTACCCGCGAGAACGCCGAGAGGAGACGCGCGCATGCGCCTGCCGCCGCTGCCCGCGGACCAGTGGGACGAGGCTGTCGAGCAGTCGCTTTCCGGCATGCTTCCCCCGGAACGGCGAAACCCCCGGGACGCCGGCACGCTCATGTCGACGCTGGCGCGCCACCCGAAGCTGGCCCGGGCGTATCTGCGGTTCGGCGGGTACTTGCTGCTCGATTCCTCCCTACCCGCGCGCATCCGCGAGCAAGCCATCCTGCGCGTCGCCCATCGATGCGACTGCGCCTACGAGTGGTCCCACCACGTGGACATCGCAAAGAAGGTCGGACTGTCCGAAGCGGAGATCGCCGCCGCCAAGACCGGCGAGACGGACGACGAGTTCGATCGCGCCGTCTTCGCCGCCGTCGACGAACTCGACGAGAAGTCAAACGTCTCGGACCAGACGTGGGCCAGCCTCAGCGAGCGGCTCGACGAACGTCAGCGCATGGACTTTGTCTTCACCGTCGGCGGTTACATCGCGCTCGCGATGGCCATCAACACTTTTGGCGTCCAGCTCGAGAACGAGAAAGGTTAGAGCCTTGCCCCACTTCCCGAAACCAGCTGCCGGAAGCTGGACAGAAAACTACCCGGAGCTCGGCACCGCGCCGGTCGATTACACCGATTCCATCGACCCGGCGTTCTTCGAGGCCGAACGTGACGCGGTCTTCAAGAGGACCTGGCTCAACGTCGGCCGTGTGGAGCGGCTGCCGCGCACCGGCAGCTACTTCACCAAGGAGCTGCCCTCGGCGGGCAAGGGCACGTCGGTGATTATCGTCAAGACCAAGGAAGGAGCCGTCAAGGCGTTCCACAACGTCTGCCGGCACCGCGGAAACAAGCTGGTGTGGAACGACTTTCCGCACGAGGAGACCTCGGGCACGTGCCGGCAGTTCACCTGCAAATACCACGCCTGGCGCTACAGCCTGGACGGCGACCTGACCTTCGTCCAACAGGAAGACGAGTTCTTCGGCCTCGACAAGAGCCAATACGGCCTGGCGCCCGTCCGGTGCGAGGTGTGGGAAGGCTTCATCTTCATCAACTTCGACGACAACGCCGCGCCGCTCACGGACTACCTCGGGCCGCTGGCCAAGAGCATCGAGGGCTACCCCTTCGGCGAGATGACCGAGACCTACTCGTACCGGGCCGAGGTCGGCAGCAACTGGAAGCTGTTCATCGACGCGTTCGTCGAGTTCTACCACGCGCCGATCCTGCACCAGGGGCAGTACACCAAGGAAGAAGCCGCCAAGATCCAGAAGTACGGCTACGAGGCGCTGCACTACGAGTTGGCCGGCCCGCACAACCTGCAATCGACCTGGGGTGGTCAGGCGCCGCCGCCGGACATGTCGATGGTCAAGCCGATGGACCAGGTATTGCGCAGCGGTTTGTTCGGCCCCTGGGACAAGCCGGAGATCATCGAGAACCTCGAGCTGCCACCGGGTGTCAACGTGAAGCGAGTGCCGCAGTGGGGCATCGACTCGTGGCTCTTCTACCCGAACTTCATGCTGCTGATCTGGGAGCCGGGCTGGTTTTTGACCTACCACTATTGGCCGACCGCCGTCGACAAGCACACCTTCGAGTGCACGTTGTATTTCGTCCCGCCGCGCAACGCGCGGGAACGCCTCGCCCAGGAGCTGGCCGCCGTAACCTTCAAGGAGTACGCGCTGCAGGACGCCAACACCCTGGAGGCGACCCAGACCATGATCGGCACCCGGGCCGTCAAAGAATTCCTGCTGTGCGACCAGGAGGTCCTGATCCGTCATCTGCACAAGACGACCGGCGACTTTGTAAAGGAGTACCAGCGCAATGGCGCTACCGTCTGAATTTGCCGACCTGGTGCCCTATTTGGACTGGGATCTGGCCACCGAGCCGGAACGCTACGCCAAGCGGCTGGCCTCGACGATGCCCGAGATGCAGGCGTTCTACGATGTCGCCTTCCCGCGCCTCAACGACGCCATCGCCTACTGCGACAAATTTCCACTGGACGATCTGCCCGACGACGCAAAAAGTCTCATGCACATCATGCAATCGCTCGTGATGGTGTCGTTTCCGATCGAGGCATGGAAGCAGCCGCGGGTGCCCGACAGCGGCGCGGCCTGGGTGGAGTGCATCCGGGAACCGGTGATCTAACCGGTGTTGACGCTCAAGGCCGCCGGGCTGCTTGACGTCGACGCCGGCGAAATCGTCTCCCCCGGCGTCGTCCGGATCGAGGGCGACCGGATCGCGAGGGTGGGCGGTGAACCCGAGGGTGAGCTCATCGACCTCGGCGACCGGATCCTGCTGCCCGGGCTGATGGACATGGAGGTCAACCTCTTGATGGGCGGGCGCGGGGAGAAACCCGGCCTGTCCCAAGTTCAGGACGACCCGCCGACCCGGGTGCTGCGCGCGGTCGGCAACGCCCGCCGCACGTTGCGCGCCGGCTTCACCACGGTGCGAAACCTCGGGTTGTTCGTCAAGACCGGCGGTTACCTGCTCGACGTCGCGCTTGGCAAGGCCATCGATGCGGGCTGGATCGAGGGGCCGAGGGTGGTGCCGGCCGGCCACGCCATCACCCCGACCGGCGGTCACCTGGATCCGACGATGTTCGCCGCCTTCGCCCCCCACGTGCTCGATCTGACCGTCGAAGAGGGCATCGCCAACGGGATCGACGAAATCCGTCGGGCGGTGCGCTACCAGATCAAACACGGCGCCGAGCTGATCAAGGTCTGTTGCTCGGGCGGAGTGATGTCGCTGACGGGACCGCCTGGCGCTCAACATTATTCGGACGAGGAACTCTGCGCGATCGTCGACGAGGCACACCGGCGCGGGCTGCGCGTCGCCGCGCACACGCACGGGGCAGACGCGGTCAAGCATGCCGTCGCGGCCGGCATCGACTGCATCGAGCACGGCTTCCTGATCGACGACGAGGCGATCGCGACCATGGTCGAGCACGGCACGTTCCTGGTTTCCACCCGGCGCCTGGCGGAGGGCATGGACGTCTCGCACGCCCCGCCCGAGCTGCAGGCCAAGGCCGCGGAGATGTTCCCGAGGTCACGCACCTCGATCCTGGCCGCCCACCAGGCCGGTGTGAAGATCGCCGTCGGCACCGACGCCCCCGCGATACCGCACGGCAAGAACGCCGATGAGCTTGTCACCCTTGTGGAATGGGGCCTGCCGCCGCTGGCGGTGCTGCGCGCGGCCACGGTGACCGCGGCCGAGCTGATCAACTCGACCGACCGGGGCCGGCTGGTGCGGGGCCAGCTCGCCGATATCATCGCGGTACCCGGAAACCCGTTGGAAGACATCACCGTTACCCAGCACGTCAGCTTCGTCATGAAAGGCGGCAAGGTCTATGCCAACCAGAACTGACGATCTGGTCGAGATTCAGCAGCTGCTCGCCCGCTACGCGGTGACCATCACCCAGGGCGACATCGAGGGACTGATCGGCGTCTTCACCCCGGACGGAACCTATAGCGCGTTCGGCGACACCTATCGGCTGGACAGGTTCCCCGAGCTGGTCGCCGCGGCGCCAAAGGGCTTGTTTCTCACCGGAACCGCCCTGGTCGACGACATCGACGGCGATTCGGCCAGCGGCACGCAGCCGCTGTGTTTCATCGAGCACGCCACCCATGACATGAGGATCGGCTACTACCGCGACACCTACGCCCGCACCGCCGACGGGTGGCGGCTGAAGACAAGGGCGATGACCTTCATCCGACGCAGCGGCGTCCACGACTCCGGGCGCCCACACGCCGTCGGCCGTCCGCAGCCGTGAATGTCGAGGAGTTCCGGGCGGGCCTGTGCGCGTGGCTCGACGACAATGATCTGACCCCGGGACCCGATCACTCGCTGCGGGGCCATATGCAGCAATTCGCCCGCGTCAGCCGTGCGTTGTACGACGCCGATTGGATGCGCTACGGCTGGCCCGTCGAGGTCGGCGGCCTGGGTGGGCCCGCGGTGCTGCGCGCGATCGTCGGCGAGGAAGTGGTGGGCCGGCGGCTGGCCGAGCCCGGCCCGTACTCGATGCTCGAAGTGCTCGCTCCCACGATGATCGATTACGCGCCCGCCGAACTCGCCGCCGAAATGGTGCCGCGACTGCTCAGCGGCCGCGAGCATTGGTGCCAAGGCTTTTCCGAGCCCGGGTCCGGCAGCGACTTGGCGTCGCTGTCCACCCGCGCCACCCCGGACGGCGACAACTGGATCGTCAACGGCCAGAAGGTCTGGACCAGCTTCGCGCAGTTCTCCACCCGCTGCGTCCTGCTCACCCGCACCGCGCCGGTGCAGCCCTCTCATGACGGAATCACGGCGTTCTTCGTCGACCTGGACACCCCGGGCATCACCATCCGGCCGCTTCGCACGATGCACGGGGTCGACGAGTTCTGCGAGGTCTACTACGACGACGTGGTGATCCCGTCAAGCCGCATGCTCGGCCGACCCGGAGACGGCTGGCGACTCGCGATGGACCTGCTGCCCTATGAACGCTCCGCCTGCTTCTGGCAGCGGATCGCCTACCTCTACTCGCGCTTCGACGAGCTCATTGCCGAAGCGCGGGAACCCGACGAATCCGCTTTGGGCTCGGCCTATCTCGCGCTGCACACGCTGCGCTGCCGATCCCGCGACACCCAGCACCGATTGCGCGACGGCGCGCGACTGGGACCGGACACCTCCATCGACAAAGTGCTACTGGCCACCGCCGAGCAACGGCTCTACGACACCGTCCGTGACCTGTTGCCAGGGACGCTGGAGCTCGATGACACGCCGTGGCGCTCGGAGTACCTGTACTCGCGAGCGGCCACCATCTATGGCGGAACCGCCGAGATCCAGCGCAACATCATCGCCCGCCGGCTGCTCGACCTCGGGAAGGAGTGAATCGTGGACGCCGACGCGCTGCAGCTGCTGGCCGACTCCCTGCGCACCACCATGACCGCCGCGAGTGGGGCCAAGCTCGACGCGGCGCTGGCAGATCTCGGCTGGCACGACATGCTCGATGAGATACCCGAGGTCGCAATACCTTTGGTGTTCCGGCTGCTCGGCGAGACCGGTGCGCACGCCCCGGTGCTCAACGATGTGGTGCTGCGAGCCACCGGGCGCGGGGACCGCGGAACCGTGCCCCTGCCGTTCGCCGGGGAGGCCTGGGTGGTGTGGGAGCGCGACGACCGGGCCACCCCGACGCTGGACGGGCTGCCGATACGCCGTGTGCCGCAGGGCGATCCGGTTCCGCTCGCCGCGGGACGGCGGGCGGTGGGCTGGTGGCTGGTCGGCAGCAGCCGGGCGATGCTGTCGCTGGCGCGCCAGCATGCCGTGGACCGCGTTCAGTTCGGTCGGCGCATCAGCTCGTTTCAGGCGATCCGGCACCGGTTGGCCGAAACGCTCGTCGCGATCGAGGGCGCCGAGGCGACCCTGCATGCCGCCGCGCAGCCGGATGACGCCGACGGCCTGGCGTCCCTGCTGGCCAAGGCCGCGGCCGGTCAGGCGGCGCTCACCGCCGCACGCCACTGCCAACAGGTGCTGGGCGGCATCGGCTTCACCGCCGAGCACCAGCTGCACCACCACGTCAAGCGGTCGTTGGTCTTGGACGGGCTGCTGGGCAGCGCGCGGGAGTTGACCCGGGAGGCCGGGACGACGTTGCGGGCCAAGGGCTTCGCGCCGCGGCTGGCGCAGCTGTAACGCGTGGCGGGGCCGGCGCGTAAACTCGGCAGGCCACCAAGAGATCGGACGCAATGACCCAACCCGATGTACCCCGGAACGAGGTCGGCGTCGCTTCGTTGCTCGTGGGCATCGTCGCGCTCCTCACCTGCTGGCTGCTCATCGGGGTGCCCTTCGGCATAGCGGCGGTGATAACCGGCGACGTCGCCCGTAGACGAGTGCAGCGCGGCGAGGCCAGCAACCCCCGAATTGCCCTGGCGGGCATGGTGTTAGGGGCTATCGCGATTGCCGCGGGGCTGGCGGCGATCGGTTACTACGCCTGGTTGGACGCGCGCTAGTTGCGCGGCAGGCCGAGCACCCGCTCGGCGATGATGTTGCGCTGAATTTCGGAGGTGCCGCCGGCGATGGTCGCGGCGAAGCTGCGCGCGTAGCGGTCGAACCAACTGCGGTAGTGGCTGTCGAGGTTCAGCGGGGCGAACGGGGCGGTCACCGCGTGGTAGACGAGTCCCTCGGCGCCCGCAGCGTTCAGCGCGTCCTCGGCGGCGCGCTGCAACGCCTCCGAACCGAGCAGCTTGAGCACCGACTGGGCCGGCACGTCCTCCTCCCCGCGAGCGGCGCGCGCCAGGGCCGCCGAGCCCAGCAGCCGCAGCGCGTAGGAATCCATCACCAGGGTGGCGTAGCGGTCCCGCTCCAGCGCCCCGGACGGACTGAAATCGACGGTCAGCTCGTGCAACAGGTCGACATACCCCATCCACAGCATGATCCGTTCGTGTCCCAGCGAACCGGTTGCCACCCGCCAGCCCTCATCGAGCTTGCCGACGAGATTCTCGGCCGGCACCCGCGCATCGGTGAAAAACACCTCGTTGAAGTCGATTTCATCGCCGTCGCACATCGACGCGAACGGGCGGCGCACCACGCCCGGGGTGTCGGTCGGGATCATCAGCGCGCTGATGCCCTTGTGTTTCGGCTTGCCCGGATCGGTGCGCACGAACGCCAACAGCACGTCGGCGTCGTGAGCGCCGGACGTCCACACCTTCTGCCCGTTGACCACGAAGTGGTCGCCGTCAAGCACCGCCCGCGTTTTGAGCGAGGCCAGGTCCGAACCCGCGCCCGGTTCGCTCATCCCCAACGACGCGGTGATCTCGGCCCGCAGAATCGGCACCGCCCATCGCCGCTTTTGCTCCGGGGTGCCAAAGGACAGCAACGACGCCGCGATGATGCCCACGCCCTGCGGATTGAAACTCTGATAGATGCGCCGGCGCCCCAATTCCTCCAAATACACGTATTGCTGCAAAAGCGTGGCGTTGCGACCACCGAATTCCGGTGGATTGCCGGGCAGCAGCCATCCGCTGTCGAACAACAGCCGCTGCCAGCGCCGGGCCCACTCCGGGATGTGCGAACTCGACCGGGGGCGCTCGACCGCCTCGGCCTCGGACGGAAGATGCGCGTCCAGGAAGGCCACGAACTCGGCGCGGAACGCCTCGACGTCGGCATCAAAGCTCAGTTGCACAGCACTCCTGTGAAAGGCGGTTTCCGGATTCTCGGGGACGGCGTGGTTCGCTCTTGCGATTAAGCTTCCATACACACGTGTAAGAGAATACTATTCTCGTCGTGAGAAAGTTACAATCTCCGACACGGCGTCCATAGGGGGTCGAGCACACCGATGGCACGGCGTTCTCCGGTAGAGTCCAATCATGTTCTCCCCACGCGGCAATCGTCTGAGCCGACCGTGACAAGCCCGAGCGAAGAGCCGGCCTGGAAGCAGCGCGCCGTCGAACGGTCGATCAAGACCGCGAAATTGCGTGCGGCACAGCGAGTTCAGCGGTTCCTCGACGCGGCACAGGCGATCATCATCGAGAAGGGCAGCACCGACTTTACCGTCCAGGAGGTCGTCGACCGGTCCCGGCAGTCGTTGCGGAGCTTCTACCTGCAGTTCGACGGCAAGCACGAGCTTCTGCTCGCCCTGTTCGAAGACGCCCTGAGCCGGTCCGCCGACCAGATCCGCGCCGCCACCGAAAGCCAGACCGACGCGCTGGAGCGCCTCAAGGTCGCCGTCGAGCTGCTCTACGAGGCGTCGCGCCCCGACCCGACGGCCAAGCGGCCGCTGTTCACCGACTTTGCGCCCCGTTTGCTGGTGACGCATCCTGCCGAGGTCAAGGTCGCCCACGCCCCCCTGCTGGCGTTGCTGACCGAGCTCATGGAGGCCGCCGCCGACGCCGGCAAGCTGCGGGCCGAGGTCAACCCGAAGCGGATGGCCGCCATGACCATGCAGACCGTCATGTTCATCGCCCAATCCAGCGGCGGCTCCGACGACGCGACGATCCATCCCATCACCGCCGACGAGGTGTGGGACTTCTGCTCACGCGGATTCGTCGGCTAGCGCGCCCGGTCGCCCCCTTAGAGAGCTGAGCAAATAGCGCACGCCATTGCCAGCGGAGAATGATGTTCTCTAATATCTAGAATCAGAATGCACCGAAACGGATCCGCCGTTGACGCCCGCCGGGCATGCCGGCTGTTCTGCGCCGAGCCACCGAGGAAATGAGGTAGGAGCAATGACTGGACGTGTCGAAGGCAAGGTCGCCTTCATCACCGGGGCGGCGCGCGGTCAGGGCCGCAGCCACGCGGTGCGATTGGCGCAGGAGGGCGCCGACATCATCGCCGTCGACATCTGCAAACCCATCCGCGAGGGCCAAGCGGAGGGCTCGGCGATCCCGGCGTCGACCCCGGAGGACCTGGCCGAGACGGCCGACCTCGTCAAGGGGCACAACCGCCGGATCGTCACCGCCGAGGTCGACGTGCGCGACTATGCCGCACTGAAAGCCGCCGTCGACAGCGGAGTGGAGCAGCTGGGCCGGCTGGACATCATCGTCGCCAACGCCGGCATCGGCAATGGCGGTGAGACGCTGGACAAAACCAGCGAAGAGGACTGGACGGAAATGATCGACGTCAACCTGTCCGGGGTGTGGAAAACGGTGAAGGCCGGCGTCCCGCACATCCTGGCCGGCGGACGAGGCGGATCGATCATCTTGACCAGCTCGGTCGGGGGGCTCAAGGCGTACCCGCACACCGGGCACTACGTCGCCGCCAAGCACGGCGTGGTGGGGTTGATGCGCGCGTTCGGAGTCGAGTTGGGGCAACACATGATTCGCGTCAACTCGGTGCATCCCACGCACGTGAGCACGGCGATGATCATGAACGAGGGCACGTGGCGGATGTTCCGGCCGGACCTCGAGAACCCCGGGCCCGACGACATGGCGCCGATCTGCCAGATGTTCCACACGCTGCCGGTCCCGTGGGTGGACCCGATCGACATCAGCAACGCTGTGCTGTTCTTCGCCTCCGACGAGTCTCGCTACGTCACCGGCGTGACCCTGCCGATCGATGCGGGTAGCTGTCTGAAATAGTCCGTCCTATGGACGGATTTGAAGGACGCGCCGCTGTCGTGACCGGTGGGGCGAGTGGCATCGGACTGGCCACCGCCACCGAGTTTGCCCGCCGCGGGGCCCGCCTCGTGCTCGCCGACGTCGACCAGCCCGCGCTGGAACACGCCGTCTCGCACTTGCGCGGCGAGGGGTTCGATGCGCACGGCGTGACGTGCGACGTGCGGCATCTCGAGGAGATGGTTCACCTCGCGGACGAAGCGTTTCGCCTGCTCGGCCAGGTTGACGTCCTCTTCAGCAACGCCGGCATCGTGGTCGCGGGTCCGATCGCGCAGATGACGCACGAGGACTGGCGCTGGGTGATCGACATCGACCTATGGGGATCCATCCACGCCGTCGAAGCGTTCCTGCCGCGGCTGCTCGAGCAGGGCACCGGGGGCCACATCGCATTCACCGCGTCGTTCGCCGGACTGGTCCCCAACGCGGGCCTCGGGGCGTATGGCGTGGCCAAGTACGGCGTTGTGGCCCTGGCCGAAACGCTGGCCCGCGAGGTCAAGGACAACGGCATCGGCGTTTCGGTGCTGTGCCCGATGGTGGTCGAAACCAAGTTGGTGTCCAACTCGGAACGAATCCGCGGCGCGGATTACGGCCTGGCGTCGACGCCCGACGTGACGGGGTCGCTCGGGCCGCTGCCGGCGCAGGACCAGACGCTGGGTGTCGACGACGTGGCGCGGCTGACCGCCGACGCGATCCTGGCCAATCGTTTGTACGTGCTGCCACACGAGGCGGCGCGCGCCTCGGTCAAGCGTCGATTCGACCGCATTGATCGCACTTTTGACGAGCAGGCCGCCGAGGGCTGGGCGCACTAGCGGTTCGCACCGGAGTGAACAGCGCAGCGGCGGCTACGACGAGCAGCGGCAACAGGATTCCGTTCAGCGTCGCGTCCCGGGTGTTGTACATCTGCAGCATCGACAGGTGATAGAGGCAGTGCAGCGTGTTGAAGACGAGCCAGGCGACCGCCGTGACCCGGACCAGGGTTTGGTTGGCGACCAGGACAACGGTCACCGCGGTCAGCGCGGTCAGCGCCAAAAACATTGCCCCGACGTCCTTGACGAAGTGCTCGTTGTACGGGCCGAGTTGCGGGAGCCAGCTCATGCCGAAACCGGGAAAGCTGTCATACCAGTGCCGCGGCGCCGCGTAGGCCCACCCGCCCGTGACGGCGCCGCCGGCGCCCAGCAGAACCAATGTGCCTCGATGAAGTAGTGCGTCCATACCCTCTAGACGCCGCGGCAGCCGGATGTGTGACGCCGGCCGGGACATTGGCCGGCGGTCTACATCGCGGGTGCGCTGCCGATGACCCCGTCGGCTTCCAGGTCCGCGATCTCCGCCGGGGTCAGGCCCAGCGCGGTGAGCACCTCATGGTTGTGTTGCCCGAGGGTGGGCGCGGGAGTCGTGTGGAAGCGCCCGGGCCCTCCGGAGAATCTCATGGGCACGGTGCTGAGCCTGGCCCGGCCGTTCAGCGGGTCGTCGACCTCCTCGAAGAAGTCGCGAAATGAAAGCTGCTGCAGCTCCGTTTGGCGGTGCGGCTGCATCACCTTGGCCACCGGCACGCCGGCATCCCACAGGACGGTGACGATCTCGTCGCTGCTGCGCGGCTCGCACCACGCGGCGAGCCGCTCATCGATCAGGTCCTGACAAGCGCGCCGCCCGGCGTATGTCGACAGCTTGGGATCGGTTGCCCAGGACGGCGATCCGAGCGCAGCGCACAGCCGCTCCCATTGGTCGTCGGTTTGCACCGCGATGGCCACCCAGCAGTCGGACCGGCCGAATTCGTCGATGTCGGCACTGCGGTAAAGGTTTTGCGGCGCCGCCGTCGGTCCGCGGTTGCCGGCGCGCTGCAGCAGCGCCCCGTAGGCGGTGTACTCGACGACCTGTTCGGCGGAAATGCTCAGCGCCGCATCGACCATCGAGGCCTCGACCAGCAGCCCCTGCCCGGTGCGGCGCCTGTACTCCAGCGCCAGCAGGAGGGCGTTGAGGGCGTGCACACCGGCGTTCGGGTCACCGATCGAGTACGGCTCGTATGGCGGGCGGTCGGGGTAGCCGGTGAGCCAACTCAGGCCGGACGCCGATTCGATGGCGTAGGCGAACGCCGGGTTGTCGCGCCACGGCCCGTCGAGCCCGAATCCGGGCATTCGCAGCATCACCGCGTCGGCCCGAACCGCTTGAACCGCCGCAAAATCCAGCCCGATCTGGTCCAGCACCCGAGGGGTGAAGTTCTCCACGATCACGTCGCATGTCGCAATGAGCCGCAGTAGGACCTCCCGGCCTTTCGGACGCTGCAGGTCCAGCGCCAGGTCCCTCTTGTTGGTGTTCAGCGCCGCGAAGATCGGCGACTTGTCCCACCACTGCTTTTCGGTGCTCGGAATTCCGGCGATGAGCCGAGTGCCGTCGGGCCGACGAGCGGACTCGACGTGGATGACTTCGGCGCCGAGCATGGAAAGAAAGTGAGTGCAGCAGGGCCCGGCCCAGAAGGTGGTCATGTCCACGACCCGAAGTCCGCTGAACGGCAATGGCTTCGGCGACCGGGAGGTCACCGGCGCGGGTCGTGGGGTCAGGGCCGCGGCCCGGTACCGCGCGGTGTGCTCGCCCAACCGCGGCGCGGCCGCCGGCCGGCGTAGCGTCGCGGGGTGCATCCGGTAGGGGTGGCTTGGCTGGTGGAAGTCGCCGCGCGGGTTGCGCACGAAGGATCCGCGCTCGACGAATGGTTCCATCGACTCGATGTTGGCGCCGTTGGCGACGGGCGCGTTGGGTATCCGGAACGCCGTCGCGAGTTCGCGGATCTCGTCGACCAGGTTGGCCTCGACCCAGGCGTAGATGTCTTCGGCGTGGACGTTGGCCTGCTCCGTGATGGTCAGCGGCGATTCCTCGTCGATCCACTCCGGGTGGCCGACCATCGCGCACAGGTCGAACCACTGCTGCGCGGTCCCGCAGCCGAGGTCGACCAGGCCGTCCTTCGCCTGCGCCACGCCCGGCACCGTGAGGCGCCTCGCGTCTCGCCAGGGCCGGCCGAGCATCTCGAAGTAGGTCACCGGATAGTAAGTCAGACAGAGGATCTGGGTCTCCAGCATCGACAGGTCGATGATCTCGCCGGATCCCGCCGAGCCTTCGCGACGCAATCGCGACGCCAGGGTCGCGGCGCTGGCGTACGCGCCGGCCATGTACTCCCCGACCTGTCCGCCGACGAAGACGGGTGCCCGTTCGGGCAACCCGCGGCCCAGCCCGACGATCCCGCCCGACCATGCCTGCAGCGTGAATTCGGTCGCCGGCCGGTCTCGCCAGGGACCCCGCAAGCCGAACGGCGTGATCGACGTGACGATCAGGTGTGGGTGCGCCCGATGGATCGCGTCGGGCGTGAACCGTGGGTGTTCGGCCACCCGCGACCCCCGAGACCACACCACCGCGTCCGCCGCGGCCAGCAACCGGGTGACCAGCTCGACGTCGTCGCCGGCCGCCGGGTCGGCGACGACACTGTGCTTCGACCCGGACAGGAAGGTGAATAGCGCCCCATCGGTGTCGGCCGGGATGGACGCGCCCGACGACGACCACCGCCGCAGCGGATCGCCTTCCGGCGCTTCGACTTTGACGACATCGGCGCCGCCGTCGGCGAGCAGCTTCGTGCAGTAGGCGCCGGCTATTCCGGTGGAGAGGTCGACCACCGTGCAGCCGGCCAAGGGTGATTCGGCCCTCGGTTGCTCACTCATGCCCGCCATGACGGGCTCGAGGTCAGGACCTCGGGCCCGTCGGCGGTGATCAACACCGCCTCGCGCCCGAACACCGCACCGACGCCCTGCTCCCACACGTAGCCCGTCACGGCCAAAACCATTCCCGGTTCGAGTCGTTCGTCCGCCGCGGTGTGCGGCAGGTGCTTCGACACAACCGGCGGGTCGAAGCCCAGCCCCAACCCCCGGGCCACCGGCATCGGGGGCG
The DNA here is from genome assembly GCF_000455205.1 of Mycobacterium sp. UM_CSW. Taxonomy (GTDB): domain Bacteria; phylum Actinomycetota; class Actinomycetes; order Mycobacteriales; family Mycobacteriaceae; genus Mycobacterium. The sequence continues at coordinate 34,487 of NZ_AUWQ01000017.1, forward strand.
CCGGTTCCCCGGCGGCCTCGTAGGCCGCCAGCAATTCGGCGGCCGCGGCGCCGGGCCGGCAGGCGTCGATCAGCCTCGCCCACAGGTAGCCCCAGCGCCGATACAGGTCGGCGGCGCCTGCGGCGTCCCCCGCCGGCCAGGTGCGCCCGACCTCGCCCATGTAGCCGCCGGCCAGCACGCCGGCCGAAAATGCCACCAGATCGCCGTCTTTCACGCGGCCGTCGCCGCTGACCCGCCGCCACGAGTGGTCGCGCGAGGTGATCCAGGCGAATTCCTGATTGGACGGTGTGCTCACGCCCCCGGCCGCCATGGCCTCCAGCACGACGCCGGCCAATGTCTGCTCGCGGACGCCGGGGTGCAACTCGGCCACCGCGGCGGCCAGGCCGGACTCGGCCACCGCACAGGCTTCGCGCAGCGCGACGATCTCCTCGGCGGTTTTCACCCGCCGGGCGGCGCGCATCGCCAGCTCGCCGTCGACCAGCTCGGCATTGGGAAATGCGGTTGGCAAGAGTTGCGCGAAAGCCGGTGAGAGCGCGTCGGTTCCGACGCGCCGCGCCGTGGCCGCACCGTCGATGCTTCGCAACGCCGACATCGTGTTGGCGGGGTTCCACGAGATGCCGTAAAGATTCTCGTGGGGAATGTCCTCCGGGACACCCTCGTCCCATGTGCTGAGCAAGTGGATGGCGCCCGTCTCGCGGACCAGCACGCAGGACGGGCCGAAGGGCCGGGTACCGGCGACCCACAGCTGCGGGGTGCCGGTGACGTAGCGGGTGTTGGCCTGACGACCCAACACCAGCACATCGAGGTCGTGTGCCGCCATCTGGTCGAGGGCGCGCTGACGGCGACCCGATCGCAGCGCCCGCTCATCGGGCAGAACGTCAACGGACATGGGAGCCGTAAGGGGCATAGGGGTAGTCGGTCAATCGAGTCGAGCCTTCCTCGGTTATCACCACGACTTCTTCGCTGCGGTAGCCACCGGTACCGTCCTCCCAGACCACCGGCTCGAGCACCAGCACCATCCCCGACTGCAGAACGAAGTTGTCGTCGAACTCCTGACCGAGATCCGTCCCGATCATGGGCATTTCGGCCGCGTTGACGCCAATCCCGTGGCCGAGGTAGAAATGCGGCAGCCAGGGCCGGGTGCCGTCGTTGGCCGCGATGGCGGCCCTGCCCAGATCGCCGGCGGTGGCACCGGCACGAGCCACGGCCTCGACGGCCGTCATGATGTTCTGCCACCTCTCGAATTGCGCCTGCTGGCGAGGCGTCGGCTCACGACCGACGATCCAGGTGCGGCCGAAATCCGAGCAGTAGCCGTGGTAGGTGATGCTGACGTCGGTCCACAGGACGTCCCCCTCGGCCAGTTCGCGCTCGGTGCTCAGCAGCGGCAGCGCCAGGTCGCCGTGCGTCGTCCAGACTCCTTCGGCCTTGCTCGGCGGCATCACCTGCCAGATCGGCTCGAGCATGCTGGCCATGGCGCCCAACTCGAAGGCCCGCCGCAAAAAGCTTGCGGACAGGTCGGTCTGGCGGACGCCGGGGGCAAGGGCCTTGTGAACGTCGATCATCGCCTCGTCGGTGATCCGCACGGCGGTGCGGATGCAGGCCAGTTCGTCCGGGGTTTTGACCACCTTCGCGGCGCTGACGATGGGCGCCGCGTCGGCGGGCCTGCCGTTGGGAAACAACGACTTCGCGGCACGTGACATCGCGCCGGTGCACTCGTCGACCGCGATCACGGCCCCGGCAGGTATCAGATCGGCCAATCGACGAGCGAAATCGCCGACGCCCTCGTCGAATTCGAGGTAGACCGGTCCGTGCAGATGGTCGGCGGGAAGCTCCGACTCGTGCGCGACGCCCTCACGGAACGGCAGGAACAGGTGCGGCCACTCGTCGTCGCCGAGCACCACGGCCACCGGCCGCTCGACGTAGGACAGACCCGCATCACCCAGCGGCCAACTGGTTCCGGTGGCGTACACCACCGCGTTGTTGCCCAACAGGACCATCGCGTCGACACCGCGTTCCGCCATGGCCGTGCGCAACCGCGCGCCGGTCTCGCGACGCATCCGGGCCAAATCCGGGGTCTCGGGGAGCACCAGGCCGGCGTCCGACTGTGCCAGCGTCGTCATTACGCCACCCCTACAGGCCCAGGAATTTGGTGATGTTGCCGCTGACGATCCGCGCCGCGTTCTCCGGTCCGACGGCCTCGACGACCGCGGCCAGTGACTTCTCCGAGTAGCCGTAGGTGCTTTCGTTGTGGGGGTAGTCGCTGGACCACATGACCTTGTCGATGCCGATCTTGTCGATCAGCTCCAGGCCCAGGGGGTCCACCATGAACGAGGCGCTCATGTGGTTGTCCCAGTAGTAGCGCACGTCGTGCTGCAGCGGCCGGTTGAACATGTGCTGATACGAGGCCACCAGGTGCTCGGCGTCTTGCAGGGCCCAGGGCACCCATGAGATTCCGCCCTCGAACCACCCGATCCGCAGGCTCGGGTGGTCGTCGAGGATGCCGCCGAAGATGTACTTGGAGAACGTCTCCCGGAACCCGTCGATGTTGATCATCATCCCGACGACGACGCTGTTGAACTCGCACGGGCTCTTCGGCGGGGTTTCGCCGATGTGATGGGTGATCGGCAGGCCCGACACCTCGATCTCGTCCCAGACGGCGCGCATGGACGTGCTCGAGTAATCGATGGGGTTGCCGTCGTCGTCCTTGCCGGGGTTCAGCGGCATCAGGAACGTCTTGATTCCCAACGACTTGAGTTCGTCCAGCGTCTTGCGCGTGCCCTTCGGGTCCCACCAGTTGATCAGGCCGGCGCCGTAGAAGTGGCCGCTCGAGCGTTCCTGGAGTTCGGCGATGTACTCGTTGTAGATGCGGAACGTGAGTTCGCGAAGTTGCTTGTCCGGGTAGTGGAAAAGCGCGAGCACCGCGTTGGGGAATGCCAGTTCCTTGTCGACGCCGTCGTCGTGCAGCTCCTGGATCCGGGCCTCGATATTGGTGCTCGCGGCGCCGGGCAGGTCGTCGTACTGCATGAGCACCGCGCTGAAGTCGCCGGGGAGGAATGATTGTCCCTTTCGCCCGACCTGGTAGGCGCCGTCCTCGTACCAGATTCGCGGGGCCTTCTCCTTGAACTCGTCGGGGAAGCGTTGATAGAAGATGTCGTCGGCCAGGGAGATGTGGTTGTCCGCGGAGAACACCACGGTGCCCTCCGGCAGGCCGACGTTGACCCCGCCGGCGTGCCCGCGGCGATCCTTCGGTGCGCCAAAGCCTTGGGGCGGGTATAGCGACGGGGCGCTGGTCTGTGTCGTCATCGTTGACTCTCCGTTCGGATCGGCACTTCGGGCTGCTTGGAAAAAGATTTCACCAGGTGACCGGCAATTCGTACACGCCGTAGGCGAGCCGGTCCTCCTTGAACGGCACTTCCTCGAACGGGATCGCCAGCGCCAGCGTGGGGATGCGGCGGAACAACGTCCGGTAGACGATCTGCAGCTCCGCCCGGGCCAGCTGTTGTCCCACGCACTGGTGCCTGCCATAACCGAACGCGACATTGCGATCGGCCCCGGACCGGTGCAGGTACAGTCGATCCGGCTCGGTGAAGACGTGCGAATCCCAGTTCGCCGGGGCCAGGTCGATGATGATGCCTTCACCGGCGCGGATGACCTCTCCGGCAATGCTGATGTCTTCCAGGGCCACCCGGCGCTGGCCGTTCTGGATGATGCTGAGGTAACGCAACAGCTCCTCGACCGCATTGGCGACGATTTTGGGGTCATCGGCGTCGCGGATGACGGCCAACTGGTCGGGATTTTCCAGTAGCGCAAGCACGCCGAGCCCGATCATGTTGGCGGTCGTCTCGTGCCCCGCGATCAGCAACCCGGTACCCAGCTGGGCGGCCTCTTTCACGCTCAGCTCGCCGGCCTTGACCCGCTCGGCGAGGTCGGACACCGCGTCCTCTGATTCTTTCGGAGGCTTCGCCATCCGGGCCTCGACCAACTGGGCGAGGTACTTGTTGAGGCTCATCGCGCCTTTGGCGGTGTCCTCCCCCGTCGCATATCGCGCGAGGCCGACGGTGGCGTGGTGCTGAAACATCTCCGCGTCTTCGTATGGCACCCCGAGCAGCTGGCTGATCACCAGTGACGGGACCGGCAACGCGATGGCGCTGACGATGTCGGCGGGCTTGGGTCCGGCCAGCATCGCGTCGATGTGGTCGTCGGTGATCTGCTGGATGTTGGGCCGCAATCCCTCAACCCGCTTGAAGGTGAAGGGCTTTGACAGCATGCGCCGGAACCGGGTGTGCTCCTCGCCGTCGGACGTGAAGACCGACCGCGGGCGCTTGTGCACCGTGGCCAACATGCCCGCGTTCCAGTGCGGAAACCCGGGCGCCCGGTCATCGACGCTGACCCGGGAGTCGGAAAACAGTTCCCGCACTTGGTCGTAGCCTGTGATGAGCCACGGTGTGCTGCCGTCCCAAATCCGAACCCTGGACAGCGGCTTTGCCTCGGCGAGCGCCATGACGTCGGGCGGCGGCGCGAACGGGCACGTGGCATCGCGCGCCATCGGGTAGTCGGGGATCTGCGGATCCGCTCTGGTCTCGGTGCTCGTCAGGGTGTCCGACATGTCATTCCTCGATGTGGATGGCCAGCGCGGGGCACGCCGCGGCCGCACGGCGTGCGCCCTCGGCCTGCTCGGCCGACGGATTCGGATTGAGCAACACGACAACCCCGTCGTCGTCGCGCTGGTCGAACACCTCGGGCGCGTTCATGACGCAGTTGCCCGAGGACGCGCAAATGTTCTGGTCGACAGTAACTTTCATCCGCGCGCCCCTACTCGTCCGGCGTGACCGGCGCCAGCCAGAGGCCCACGATCGCGTCGATAAGGCCGGATGCGGCGGCGCGCCACGACGATTGGTGCATGGTCGAACCCGCCGCCAGCGCGCGTTCGCGGTCAGCGCAGGTGTGCATCAACAGGTTGCGGGCCATGATGTTGCGTTCGAATCGCACCTCGGCCGGCAGGTCGGGCAGGCAACCGTTGATGCCGTCGACGACCTGCACCAGCGACGGCGAGCTGAGCGCGCCCTTGACGATGATGTTGTAGTAGGCCGGGTCGGTCATCGCCTGCGCGGCGAAGCGCGCGTACCAGGTGGGGTTTCCCAGCTCCGCCAGGTGGTCGGTGAGCGGGCGCACCAGGCAGGCCACCCAGTCCCGCATCTGCGCGACCCGCCCGTCTTTGGTGCCCGACTCCAACAGCTCGGCCACCATCTGCTCGCGCAGTTGCTCGACGGGCCCGCGGTGCTTCTGCTCGATGGCCCGGACCAGGTCCGCCTTGGTACCGAAGTGGTAGCCCACCGCCGCGTTGTTGCCCTGGCCGGCAGCCTCGCTGACCTGGCGGTTCGACACGGCGAACATGCCGTGCTCGGCGTATAGCCGCTCGGCCGCCGCCAGGATCGCCTCCTGGGTGGAGCTGGCCCGCTCGGTGCGGACGGCCCTGCCTGCGGTGGTGGTCATCCTGCTAGTCAACCTCGGCCCCCAGTTTAAGTCAAGCGCTTGATTTAATATGCCGACCGGCGCGCTCACTCCTTGCGCTTGGACCGAATCACCTTGCCCGCGACCGTCCCGCCGTCCACCGGCAGCACGGTTCCGGTGACATAGCGCGACTTGTCGCTGGCGAAGTACAGCGCCGCCTCGGCGACGTCCTCGGGTGTGCCATCGCGCTTCAGCGGACGGTCGTCCCGCATCGTCTGGCGGATCTTCGCCTCGAAGCGCTCGAGCTGCTCCGGATCCATGTTCGCCGCCGACTTCGCCACCAATGGGGTGGGGATACTGCCGGGCGCGATGGTGTTGACCCGAACCTCATAGTGCGCCAACTCGATTGCCGCGCACTTGGTGAAATGGATGACCGCCGCCTTGGAGGCCCGGTAGGTCATCACGCCGCCACCGGCCTGGATTCCGCCAATCGAGCTGATGTTGATGATCGAACCCCCGCCGTGGGCGGCCATGTGCCGGGCGGCGTCTCGGGTACCCGCCATCACGCCGAGAACGTTGACGGCCATGACGCGGTGGAAGTCGGCCAGATCGTCGTCGAAGAATCGGGGATGCATGGTGGTCGAGATTCCGGCGTTGTTCACCATGACGTGCAGGCCGCCGAACTTCTCGGCCGCCGCGGCTACCAGCGACCCGACCTGCTCGGGATCGGACACGTCCGTTCGCCGGAACAAGGTGTCGGGTCCCAGGCTCGTTGACAGCGCCTCCCCCGTTTCGGTTTCGACGTCGGCGATGACGACCCGCGCACCCTCGGCCACAAACTTCTCGACGATGCCGCGACCGATTCCCGAGGCGCCACCGGTGACTACGGCTACCTTGCCCGCCAGATCGTTGACCACACGACGAGTTAATCGGCGTGCGCGGCGTTAAGTCAAGCAACTGATTTAAGCGGTGCCGGGTCTGGGCACCTATCCGCGTTCGCGCGTACGTGGAATGCTGAGTTCGCCACTTCATCGGCCACCTCGGGAGGGATCGTTTCATGAAGGTCTTGGTTATCGGCGGCACCGGACTCATCGGCTCGCAGGTCATCGCCAACCTCACCGAGATGGGACACGAGGCGATTTCGGCCTCACCGAGCTCGGGCGTCAACGCCGTCACCGGCGAGGGTGTCGCGGAAGCCATGGCGGGCGTGCACACCGTGGTGGACGTGGCCAACTCGCCATCCTGGGAAGACGATGCAGTGCTGAACTTCTTCACCACCTCGAGCCGTAACCTCCTCGACGCCGAGCGCGAGGCCGGTGTGCAGCACCACGTCGCGCTCACGATCGTGGGTGCCGACCGTACCCAGGACAGCGGCTATATGCGGGCCAAGGTCGCGCAGGAAAAGGTGATCGAGGAATCGGGAGTCCCGTATTCGATCGTGCGGGCGACCCAGTTCTTCGAATTCGTCAGCGGGATCGCCGATTCGGCGGCCGACGGCGACACCATTCGCCTGCCGCATACGGCGTTCCAGCCGATCGCCGCGAAGGACGTTGCCACGGCCGTCACCCAAGCGGCGATCGGCGATCCGACCAACGGCATCACCAACATCGCCGGTCCCGAAAAGCTGGGCATGGACGACTTCGCCCGCGCCAGCCTCGCCGCGGACGGCGACGCACGCGAAGTCGTGACCGATCCCACGGCCCCCTACTACGGCGCAGTGCTCGACGACCAGAGCATCGTTCCGATCGACGGGGAAGACCCGACGATCTACCCCACCCGGTTCAGCGACTGGAAGGCCTCCCACACCTCCAGCGGCGCGCAGTAAGCCAACGCGGGGGATCGACGCTGATGCCTCGGGTCGCATTGATCACCGGTGCCAGCCGCGGCATCGGTGCGGCGACGGCACGAGTTCTCGCCGAACGCGGATTTCGGGTGGTGGTCAACCACCGCGCCAGCGGCGAGCAGGCCGACGAGGTGGTCGCCGGCATCACATCGGCCGGCGGCGAGGCCGTGGCCATTCGGGCCGACGTCACCGCGCCCGGTGACGTCTCCGCCATGGCCGACGAAATCGCGCAACGCTGGGGCGGGGTCGACGTGCTGGTGCACAACGCGTTGATTCCGTTCGTCGTCACCTCGTTCGCCGACCTCACCTGGGAACAGCTCGGCGGCAAGCTGGACAACGAACTGCACGCCGCGTACTCGCTGACGAAGGCCGTTGTGCCGGGCATGATTTCGCGCGAGTACGGCCGGCTGATCTTTCTCAGCACCGGGCTGTCCCGGCGTCCGCGCGACGGGATGATCGCGCTGGGCACGGCCAAGGCCGCCTTGGACCAGTTCGTCCGCTACCTCGCGCTCGAGCTGGCGCCGCACGGGATCACCGCGAACCTGGTCGCGCCGGCCACCGTCAGCGGAACGAAAGTGACCGGGCAGCTTTCGCCGGAGCGGGTGGGTCAGCTCGGAGAGGCTTCACCGATGGGACGACTCGTGACTCCCGACGAGGTGGCCAAGACGATTGCGTTCTTGGCAAGCGCGGATTCGGGTTTCACCACCGGACACTACCTGCCGGTCAACGGCGGACTTGCGATGGACTGAACCCGCCATGCACACGATCGACCTGGCCTATGTCGGGCGCGGCGTCCACGAGGAACTTGTCGCCTACGTCGCCGACCAGGAGGGTTACTTTGCGGACGAGGGTGTCCACGTCGCCGTGCGGGACGGAATCGCTTGGGACACGGAGCGTCTGCGCTCGTGCGCCACGATCGGCCTCGGCCGTGCCGTCTTGTCGCGGTTGACCAATGGCATCGAGTGGACGGTGCTGACCGTGAACACGCACCGCCCGTTGTTCTGGTTTCTGGGCGGCGCCGACGTGCCTTCCATGGCGGACCTTCGCGGGCGCCGGCTCGCCGTACACGCGCCGCACACCGCACCCGGTTGTTTCGCGCGAATCGTGTTGCGCCAGCACGGTCTTGATCCCGATCGCGACCTTGAGTGTGTGGTGCGGTCCCCGGGCGACTATCAGATGGATCTGCGGCGGCTGCGGGACAGGTCGATCGACGCCGCCTATGTCGGCAGCACTCTTGCCCCGGAGCAGGTCGCCGAGGAGGAAGGCTTCCACGTGCTGGCGTGGGTGGGAGATCACTTCCAGATCCCCACCGTCGGAGTGGCGGTGGATGCGGAACGCCTCCCGATCGACGGCCGGGCGGTGCAGGCCGTGGTGCGGGCCAACCGACGCGCCCTGCAGACGATGGCCGAGCGACCCGATGTTGCGATCGATTACCTGGCATCGTTTTTGAACCGGCTGACGCGCGAGGAGGCCCGACGCCATTACGAACGTTACATCGGCCCCCACTTCACCGCCGACGGCCGGGTGGACCTCGACGTCGCCCGGCGCGCGGTCGACGCCGTCGCGGCCGAACTCGGGGTGGCCTCGATCCCGGCAGACCAGATCTACCGGGCCGCCCGATAACCAGCCGGCACTTGCGTTCCGGCCAACCGCCGAGCACGGTATAAGTCGCCGGGGTGATTCGACCCGAGACGAGGAGCGCTCCATGCCCGTCCCCTTCGACGCGACGCGGCTCACCCGCCGTGGCTTCATGGCCGCCGGCATCGCCGGCGGGCTGGCGCTGGCGGCCTGCAGCCAAACCAAGTCCCAGGGGTCGAGCACGTCCGCCCAAATGGCGGCCGCCATCGCCGCGGCCGAGGCGGTCCGGCCACACAGCGGGCGCACCGTCACCGCCGGCCTGACGCCGCAGCTGACAGATATCGATCTGGGCGGCCCGGTCGTCCGCACGATGGCGTATGGCAACGGCATTCCCGGACCGCTGATCCGGGCCAAGATCGGCGACGAGCTCGTCGTCACGGTCTCCAACCGGTTGGACGTCGCGACGTCGGTGCATTGGCACGGCGTCGCGCTGCGCAACGACATGGACGGGGCCGCGCCGGCCACCGCGAACATCCCGGCCGGCCAGGATTTCGCCTACCGGTTCTCCGTTCCGAATTCGGGCACCTACTGGGGTCATCCGCACACTGGGCTGGACGCCGACAAAGGGCTTTATCTGCCGGTCATCGTCGACGATCCAAGCGAGGGCGACTACGACGCCGAATGGATTGTCGTCCTTGACGATTGGACCGACGGCGTCGGCAAGAGTCCGCAGCAGCTCTACAGCGAGCTAACCGGCCCGAACAAGCCCAGCAGGTCGAACATGACCACGACCACGACCACGACCACGACCACTTCGACGACGCCGAGCGGCTCGCCGGCCTCGACGACGTCCACCTCCGGGATGTCCGGGAACGGCGGCGGCAGAAGCGACCTGCTCGGCGGCGACGCCGGCGACATCGACTACCCCTACTATCTGATCAACGGCCGAATCCCGGCGGCTCCCACCACATTCACCGCGAAGCCCGGCCAGCGCATCAGGATCCGTTTCATCAACACCGGATCGGACACCGCGTTTCGGGTCGCGCTGGCCGGCCATTCGATGACGGTCACCCACACCGACGGCTTCCCCGTCGTCCCCACCCCGGTCGACGCCCTGCTCATCGGCATGGCCGAACGCTACGACGTCATCGTGACTGCCGCCGACGGCGTCTTCCCGCTGGTCGCACTCGCGGAAGGAAAAAACGGCCTGGCGCGCGCGCTGCTGTCCACCGGGGCCGGCAGCCCACCGGACGCGGGGTTTCAGCCGGCCGAACTCAAGCAGCGGGTCGGCACCATCGAGATGTTCACGGCCACAACGCCCGTCAACCTGGGTCGACCGCAGCCCGACCTCAACCTTCCGGTGGTGTTGGGCGGCAACATGATGCAGTACAACTGGACGATCAACGGCAAACCCTACAGCCAGACGGATCCGCTGCACGTCCGCGAGGGTGAACGGCCCACGATCACGTTCGACAACACCACGATGATGTATCACCCGATTCACCTGCACGGCCACACCTACCAGCTGATCAAGGCCGACGGCAGCCCCGGCCCCCGCAAGGACACCGTCATCGTGTTGCCCAAGCAGAAGGTGCAGGCCGTGCTGGTCGCCGACAACCCGGGCGTGTGGCAGTTGCACTGCCACAACACCTATCACCAGGAAGCCGGCATGCAGACCCGGCTCGAGTACGTCTTCTAGGCTTCAGGCGGTTGCGAAGAACTCCAGCAGCAACTCGTTGACCGCGGCGGGCCGTTCGATTTGCGGGCAGTGGCCAGCCTTTTCCACGACCACCGATCGGGCACCGTCGATCTGTTTCGCGATCTGAGCGGCCCAGCCGGGCGGGAGGAGTTTGTCGTCCCCGCCTTCGATGACGAGCGTCGGCACGGTGATGCGCTCGTAGGCGCGCGCGCTCGACGGGGTCGCGGATGGCGCGGCGTCGGGGCGCCGAAATCGGGCCGCCGCCACCGCCTCCCACGCGCCCGGCGCGGTGCTCGATTCGTAACGGCGCCGCACGTAGTCCTCGTCCGCCGGGTACCCGGGATCGTGGAACAGCGCCTCGACGATGCGGCGCATCGCCGGCAGCGTCGCGTCGTACTGCTGCAGCGCGTCGAAATGCCGGTTCTGCTTGATCTCGCCTCCCCCGCAGATGATCACCAGGCTGCGGACCGGCAGCAGCGGCGTGTCCGAGGTGGCGTCGGTAAGCAGGTTGATGGCGCCCATCGAGTTGCCGACGAAATGCGCGGAGTGGACTTCGAGCTCCTCGCAGAATCGCGCCACGTGCCGAATCCGCATCCGGCGCCCTTCCACGAAGTCGATGACCTTCGCCGACTGCCCGAACCCCAACTGGTCCGGTGCCAGGACTCGGTAATGCGCGGCCAGGGCGGCAATGTTGCGCTCCCAGCCGAGTTCCGCGCTGGCGCCGAATTCGCCTCCGTGCAGCAGTACCACCGGGTCGCCGTCGCCCGCCTCCAGATAGCTGGTGTGCAGGCCGTCAACCAGCAGTGTCTTGCGATGAATCTCCAAGCGCCCGCCTTCTCTACTTGATCGCGATCGGGTTCACCGGGGAACCCACGGCGCCAACGACTCTCAGGGGCGGCGCGACGAGCTGGAATTCGTACACGCCGTCGGCCGCGCAGTCGTCCGCCAGCGCGGTGAGGTCCCAGTACTCGCCGAACATCATCCCCATGTCACGCAGGCAAAGCAGATGCAAGGGGAAGGTGATCCCTTCCACTCCGGAGACCAGGTCCTCCACCTGGAGGTTGTCGGCCGCGACCGCCGCGATCTCGTGATCGTGCAGCCACGAAGCGCACCGCCAATCCAATCCCGAGTAGCCCTCCAGCTTGTTGCCGGTCTCCAGAAACCTTGCCCACCAACCCGTTCGGATCAAGACGATGTCGCCCCGGCCGATCGTCACGCCCTGCGCGCGAACCACGTCATCGAGTTCCTCGGGCGTGATCGGGTTTCCGGCCTCCAGGAAGACCTGCGCACCGCGATGGCGGACCAGGTCCAGCAGCACACCGCGCGAGGTGATGCCCTTGCCGTCGACCTTGTCGATGCCACAGTGGAAGGCGCCCATGCTCGTCACCGAATCCGCCGGGAAGCCGTTGTAGAGCTGACCGTCGTAGTAGACGTGCGACAGCGCATCCCACTGACTGGCGGCCTGCAACGGCATGATGATCATGTCGTCGTTGAAGCGGAACGGATTGTCGGCCGTCATATAGTCGCTGAGTTGTTTGGCCAGCGGGTTGCGTGCCCAATCGGGACCGTATTTCGTGAGCGTGTGGACGTCCCCACCGTCCACCGTCATGACATGCACGGGATTGTGCCGAAACTCGAAGGCGCCCTGCGGCCCCGAGGCGCCGAAGTCCACGCCGAGCGGAAAGACCTTGCCGTGCCGAACCAGGCCCGCGGCTTGCGCGACCTTGTCGGCGGTGATGAAGTTCAGCGTGCCCAGCTCGTCGTCGGTTCCCCACCGCCCCCAGTTGCAGACGTCGCGAGCGACTCGCCGAAAGTCGGTTACGTCGGCCACGGCGCTCCTTTCTCGAGCTCGCGCGCAATCGACGCGCCCACGTTTCCGCCGTCGACCCACACCACCTGACCGGTAATGTAGCTGGCCGCTCGGCTGTTGAGAAACACCAAAACCGAGGCCTGTTCGGCCGGCTCCGAAACGCGACCCAGCGGCTTGGGGATGTCGTCGAGGAAGCCTTGTCCGTACGCCGTGCGCAGCTGGTCGAGGATCGGGGTTTCGGTGACGCCGGGTCCGGTGCAGTTGATGCGGATGCCCCGTGCGCCAAGGGGTGCGGCTTTTCGCATGGTGTAAAGGATGATCGCCTCTTTGGACAATTGGTAGCCGCCGCCGGCCAACGCATCCGGATGCGCATGACACCAGTCGATGCCTTCGGCCATCGTCGCGGTGTTAAGCAGCGGCGCCACCGCCCCCAGGTGGTCGCGATACGCCGCCGCGGCCAGGGACGACACGCTGACAATCGACGACCCCGGGGGCATCTTTTCGATCAGCGCCTCGGTGAGCATTCGCAGTCCGAGGAAGTTGATGGTGACGACCAGCGGGGGGTCGCCGATCCCGGACGAGACACCGGCGACGTTGAACAGCGCGTCGACGGGCCCCTCGACGGACGCCACCGCCCGGTCGATCGAGGCCGGATCGGCAAGGTCAACCTCGTGAAAAGCGTTGAGCTCGAACGCCGGGCGGCGCTTGTCCAGCCCGACGACGTCGGCCCCGAGTTCATTAAGCTGCCGCACCACGTGCTCGCCGATGCCCGAGGCACATCCGGTCACCACGGCACGGCGGCCGTCGTAACGCCACAGATCGTCGATCTGTCCCACGGCTCAATCCGCTTCCGGCGTCACTTGCCCTTCTCTTGCTCCTTGGCGCGTCGCGCGGCCTGGACGCGGCCTTCGTTGATCTCCGCCATGGCCTCGGGGATCTCGCTGGCGGTGAACTTGTCACGGCCGGTGGGCAGGCCGCCGAACGCGTACGTTTCGTCGAACAGCGGTGCCGTCGACTTCGGCCGCCGCGCCTCCACCTTCTCGATGACGGGCTCGAGCCGTTTGGCCTTGTCGGCCACCGCCTTTGCGTCTCGCTCGATGAACTCGGGCAGCACTTCTTTGCCCATCAGCTCGATGGATTCCATGGTGCCCTCGTGGCTGCGCGGGTTGAGCAGCAGGATGATCTCGTCCACGCCGCTCTGCTCGTAACCGCGCAGGAATTCGCGCACGGTGTCCGGGGAGCCGATCGCGCCGCGTCCGGGGCCGTAGGCCAGCGTCGGGTCCTTCTCGACCTCTTCGAGGTACCGTTTCCACACCCCGGTCCGGCCGGGGACGTGCATCCCGGTCAGGTAGTAGTGCATGATCCCGAACGAGAAGAATCCACCGCCCTGCCCCAGTCGCTGCAGGGCCTCCTCTTCCGTCTTGGCGACCATCATCGACAGGTCGCCACCGATGGCCAGGATGTTCGGGTTGATCTGTGGCGTGATCGGCACGCCGCTCTCCTCGAATTCCTTGTAGTAGCCGTTGACCCGGTCGGTCAGCGGCCCGGGACCCGTGTACGCGAAGCTCAGTGCCCCGATGCACTTTTGGGCGGCCATCTGTACGCTCGCCGGCCGCGTGCAGGCCACCCAGACCGGCGGATGCGGCTTTTGCAGCGGCTTGGGAATGACGTTGCGGGGCGGCATCTGGATTTGCTCGCCCTTGAAACCGGTGAACGGCTCCTCGATCATGCATCGGATCGAAACCTCGAGGGCCTCCTCCCACTGGGCGCGCTTGTCGGCGGGGTCGACATCGAATCCGCCGAGTTCGCCGACGGAGGAACCCTCCCCGGTGCCGAACTCGACGCGCCCGTTGGAGAGCAGGTCCAGGGTCGCAATGCGTTCGGCCACCCGCGCGGGGTGATTGACCGCGGGCAGCAGGTGCATGATCCCGAACCCGAGCCGGATGTTCTTGGTCCGCTGGCTGGCCGCGGCCAGGAAGATCTCCGGCGCGGTGGAATGGCAGTACTCCTCGAGGAAGTGATGCTCGGTGAGCCAGACCGTCGAGAACCCCGCCTTGTCGGCGGCCTCCACCTCGTCCAGGCAGTCCTGCAACAGGACGTGTTCGTCGTCCGGTGCCCACGGACGCGGCAGGGCGAACTCGTAGAACAGCGAAATTTTCATTGATTACCTCCCATATGAGTTAAGGGGTCTGTTTGTCAGGCTGGGCCGCAATGTGTTTGGCGGCGACGTAGCCGAACGTCATGGCCGGGCCGATGGTCGCCCCGGCACCGGCATAGCTGCGGCCCATGACCGGGGCGGACGTGTTGCCCACCGCGTAGAGCCCCGGCACCACGGTGCCGTCGGGCCGCAGCACGCGGGCATGTTCGTCGACACGCAGGCCACCCGAGGTACCCAGGTCGCCCAGGACGATTCGGAATGCGTAGTACGGCGGCTTGCCCAACGGATACAGGTTCGGGTTGGGCAAGGTCGGATCGCCGTAGTAATTGTCGTAGACGCTGTCGCCGCGGTTGAAATCGTCGTCGTGGCCTTTGCGCGCGAGTTCGTTGAAGCGGCTTGCGGTTTCGGAAAGCTGACGTGCCGGCACTCCTATCTTGGCGGCCATTTCGTCCCACGTCATGGCCGCTTTGACCACGCCCGATTCCAGCCAGGCGGCGGGAACCTTGCGGCCGGTGGGTACCGGCGCGCCGGGGATCTTCGGGATCGGGAGATGGCCGCCGATGACATAGCGATTCCACGACCGGCGATCGGTGATGAGCCAGCACGGGATGTGGGTCACCCCCGACCTCTGGCCGTCGATCATGGCGTGGCCGAAGTCCATGTAGGGCGCCGCCTCGTTGATGAAGCGTTTCCCGTCGCCGTTGACGATGAACTGTGCGGGCATCATCCGCTCGTTGAGCATGAATTGCATTCGGCCGTCCGGCCATTGGATCGCCGGGAACCACCACGCCTCGTCAAGTAGTTCGGTTGCGGCGCCCACCTTCTCGCCCGCGCGGATGCCGTCGCCCATGGCGGCGGGGTTGCCGAAGCTCCAATCCTGCTCGATGACCGGCAACTGTTCCTTGCGCCAGGCGAGGTCGTGGTCGAAGCCGCCCGAGGCCAGGATGACCCCCCGCCGCGCGCCGACCCGCTGGGTGGCGCCGTCGCGCTCCACCACGACCCCGGTCACCGCGCCGCCCGCGTCGGTGAGCAATTCGACCATCGGCGAGTCCAGCCACAGCGGGACACCGCGTTCCCGCATCGCCAGCCTGAGCCGGGCGGCCAACGACTGGCCGATCGCCGCCATCCGCTCACCGAACACTCTGGCCCGGACCATCCGCGCAATCAACTTCAACAGCACGCCCTTGCCGGCCCAGGACTGTCTGATCCGGTAGAAGGTCCGAAGCTCCTTGGGACCCAGCCAGATTCCCTTCGGCGCGAGCGCCAACGGCGCCAGCAGCTTTTGCTCGTCGGGGCCCAGCCTGCGCAGGTCGATGGGCGGCACATTGATCGTGCTCCCAAGCTCAGAGCCGCCGGGCAGCTCCGGGTAGTAATCTGCATACCCCGGCTTCCAGACGAACTCGAACCAGCCGGAAAGATTCTCCAGGAACTCCAGCATCCGCGGCGCCGAATCGACGTACTGGCGTATCCGTGCCTCGTCGACCAGACCGTCGGTGATCTGCCGGAGGTACTCGACCACCCCTTCGGGCGGCGGCGCGTAGCCCTCCCTGCGCTGCGCCGGTGCTCCGGGAACCCAGATGCCCCCGCCCGAAAGGGCAGTGGAGCCACCGAAGTGGGAGGACTTCTCCACCACCAGGGCGTCCAGCCCCGACGCGTGCGCGGTCAGCGCCGCGGTCATGCCGCCGCCGCCGGAGCCAACGACGAGCACGTCGACGATGTGGTCGAAGACGTCCGGGGCGCCGGGCAACGAAGAAGTCATTGCGGCACTGCCGTCCGGATGGCGAAACCGGCGATCAGTTCGGGAGCCGGTTTGTAGTACTGCAGCGTCGTCCGGTACGCCCCGACGGCCTCCAGGGCCGCAAACGCCGCCACCCACGTCCTGATCTCCTGGGCGGAGCTGCCGCCCTCGTGGGCGATAAACGAGTTCGACCATTGATCGAGCTCGGAAAGCCTTCCGCTGTCGATGATCTCGAGGAATCGGTGGTCCCACGCCGGGTTGAGCGGTTGGAGAGCACTCTCGCCGGCCGCGAAAGTCTTGGCTGCGTCGATCACGGCGAGCTGCCGGGCCTGCCGCTGCTCCGGCGTCATCGGCCTGCCATGCACGATCCGCTCCAGCACTGGGGCGGCCGCGGTCGCCAGCGTCGGCACCGGCGGGCTGTGGGAGAGTCCCCCGGACCCCAACAGCAGCACCCGCTTGTCCAAGGCGGCCAGGTAGTTACCAACCGCGGTGCCCAGCGCCCGGCACCGGTGCAGCGGCCCCAGCGGCGCGGCGACCGCGTTGAGGAAGATCGGGATCACCGGGCGCGCAGTGGCGTGGCCGAGAAGCTTTTCCAGCGGCTGCACGGTGCCATGATCGACGTCCATGCTGGCCGACACGGCCACGTCGACCCCGGCGCCCAGAACGGCTTTGGCGCATTCGTTGGCAAGGTCTTCCGGGACGTCCAGCGGCCCGGCGTAGGTGCCGTAGTCCCCGACGCCGTTGGCGCTGGTGCCGATGCAGAACGGCGGCATCACCTTGTAGAAGAACCCGTTGTAGTGGTCCGGGGAGAACGTCACGACGACATCGGGCCGGTATTCCTGCACGAAGTCTCGTGCCTTCGCGATCGCGCCTTCGATGTCGTCAAGCAGGTCCCGCGACGGCCCCGGAAGATTCAGCAGTGGGCTGTGCGACATACAGCACAGAGCCAGTGTCACTTGGCAAATCACCCCCTCCCGGCTTGAGAGCGAGCGCGTCGAAAAGGCGGGCGCTCAGCTCGGGCGCGCGCTGGGCGATGCATGCACCGGCGATGCACCGGTCGGGCCGCAGGAATAACACCGATTCCTGATGGGTGTCGAACCACGCCTTCAGCCCCCCGTTACGGTCCCCGACGATCACGACGTCAGGGTCGTCATGGCCATCCCAGTGCAGCTGGGTCAGCGGGCGTGCCGCAAAGAACTTCGCGCCCAAGGCTTTCCAACTCTCGAACGCCTCGTCCCCGAGAATCTTGCGCGGGTTGTTGTTCCAGCACACCACGGCCAGCCAGTTGCCCAGCACGTCGTCCAGCAACACATCCTGCTTGGTACGGGTGTCGACCCGGGGCTGGATGAACAGCGTGCCGACCGGCGAGTCGGCCCGGCCGGGCTCCGTGTGCGCGACGGCCCCCTGGTCGTAACGCGGCATCGGCTTGAACCGCATCTCCAGCACATACCGCTTGAGCGAAGGCACAATTGACGCCGAGCGCACCAGGACATCCCGCAGACCGGCCACCCGGCGGTTGGTCGGGGAGATCGCGCGGCCGACCATTGTGGACAGGTCGATCATCGCCCGCGCGTGCTTGCGGCGCTCGATGTCGTAGGTATCCAGCAGTGCGTCGTCGGCCAGGCCGCGCACCACCGCGGCGAGCTTCCAGCCCAGATTGAACGCATCGCGAATCCCGCTGTTGTAGCCCTGCCCCTGCCACACCGGCATCAGGTGCGCGGCGTCCCCGGCCAACAGCAGCCGGCCCGAACGGAACGCCCCGGCGATCCGCGAGTGATGGGTATAGACGCGGCGCCGGATCACGTCGACCTGGTCGGGGTGCGGCACCATCCGCGACAGCATCTGCCGCAGAAACGCCGGATCCTCGGCCTGCTCGTCGGACTCGTCGCCGTGAATCATGAACTCGAAGCGGCGAATTCCGTGCGCGATCGAGATGGAGGCGTAGGGGCGTTCGGGGTCGGCTCCCACCTCACTGTTCGGGTGGCCGAGCGGATCGTTGGCGACGTCGACCACCAGCCAGCGCGTCGAGGAGGTCGTCCCGTCGAACGACACGCCCATCATGCGCCGGGTCATGCTGCGGCCGCCGTCGCAGCCGACGACGTAGCGGGCCCGCGTCGTGGATGCGCCGCCGTCGCCGCCCAGCTCGACGGTGACCGCGTCGCCGTCCTGCCGGCAGGCCGTCATGGGGCGTTGCCACCGCACCTCGACGTGGGGGAACCTGTCCAGACCGCGCAGCAATTCGGCGTCGACGAGCGGCTGCACGAACCCGTTGCGCTTCGGCCAGCCGAACCGCGCATCGGGAGGTGCCATTTCGGCGAGCACGCGACGCTTGGCGTCGACGAAGCGAAGGATCTGGTTCGGGACGGTGTGCGGCAGGATGCGGTCGACCAGGCCGATCGACTGGAAGGTGCGCAGCCCCTCGTCGTCCAGCCCGACTCCGCGTGGATAGTCGATGAGCGTGTCCCGTTCGTCGACCACCAGCGTGCGGACGCCTTGCAGGCCAAGGATATTGGCGAGCGTCAGCCCCACCGGGCCGGCACCGACGAGGAGGACCTCGACGTCGACCGGTGCGTCCCGCTCCACGGCGACCATCACCGACCCAGCAGGAAGTCGAGATGCAGGCGGTTGAAGGTCTTGGCGTCCTCGTACTGCGGCCAGTGGCCGCAGCCTGGCATCAGCTCGAAGCGCGCGTTGGGAATCATCGACGCGATGCGCCGGCCCTCGGTCACGTCGGCGGTCGGGTCGTCACTGGTCCAGAGCACCAGCGTCGGCGCGGTGATCGAGCCGTATTCGTCCGGAGAGATGATGTTGCGGGCCCGGATCTCGGGATCCTGCAATGCCATGATGTCGCGCATGGCGTCGACGAATCCCGGTTGGCGGTATACCCGTTGGCGGCTGGCGACCAGGTCATCGTAGTCCTTGGACTTGTCGGCCATCAGCCATTTGATCCGCGCCTGCACCGTTTCCCAGGTCGGGTTCTCGGCGGCCGCCATCGACAGCGTGATGATCCGCTGCATCACCACCGGATCGGCCTGCGAGCCGCCGGCGGTGTTGAGGACCAGTCGGTCGACCGCGTCGGGATGGTCGATGGCGGCGCGCGCCGCCACCCAGCCGCCGAGGGATTCACCGCTCAGGCTGGCGCGATCGACACCGATGGCGCGCAGCACCTCCAGCAAGTGGTCGACGTAGTGACCGACCTCCAGCGGGTGACCCGGTTTGTCGGTGTAGCCGTGGCCCAGCATGTCGATGGACCACGTCCAGAAATGCTCGGCGTGCGCGGCCAGGTTCCGAACGTATGCCTCCGCGTGGCCACCCGATCCGTGCAAGAACACCAGCACCGGCTTGCCCGAATCCCCGGCGCGCAGGTAGCGGGTGCGCACTCCCCCGGCATGGAGGTAGCCCTGCGAAAACGCAACACCCTGGAGATCGCTCCATATGCTCTCGAATTCCGCCACGGTTCCTCTCACGCCTGCTGGTAGTCGGAAATTTCGTTCTCGTCTTTGGCCTATGCCGTGTGCTAATATCGCACACTGATGTGCGCTATCTATAGAGCTTCGCTCTCCCACGAAGGTCTGTCAAGGTCATGACGGGCTCCCAGACGCTGGCCAGGGGGCTCACGGCGCTGCAGCTGGTCGCCGATTCCCCGAACGGGCTCACCATGCAGCAACTGGCCGACCAGCTCGGGGTGCATCGCACCATCGCCTATCGACTGCTTGGCACGCTCACCGACTTTCGGTTGGTGGCCAAGGGAGACGACGGGCGTTACCGGCCCGCGGCCGGCCTGGCGGTGCTCGGCGCGTCGTTCGATCGCAACGTAAGACAGGTCAGCCTGCCGATCCTGCGCGCACTGGCGGACGACCTGAGCACCACCGTGTCGCTGCTCATCGCCGAGGGCGATCAGCAGGTGGCGGTCGCGGTGATCGTGCCCAGTCATGTCGCCTATCAACTGTCCTTTCACGAGGGCAGTCGCTATCCCTTGGACCGCGGCGCCGCGGGAATCGCCTTGCTTGCGAACATGCCGCCGCGCCCGGGCGAGCGAGAACTGGTGGCGAAAACTCGCGAGTGCGGCTGGGTGATCACCTACGGCGAGATCGAGCCGAACACCTACGGTTTGGCCGTCCCGGTCAACCGTCCCGCGCCGTCCCCGCCGACCTGCATCAACCTCATCTCGCACCGTGAGGACGTCGTGATGCGCGGCAAGGACGCGGTCATCACCGCCGCAAAGCAGTTGTCGGAGCTGTTGAGCTAGCCACTGAGCTGAAGGGATAACCGTCCATGTCGTGGGACCGTGAAGTCGATGTCGTCGTGCTCGGCAGCGGAGGCGCCGGCCTCACCGCCGCGCTGACGGCAGCGGTGGCCGGTGCGTCGGTGGAGGTCTTCGAGAAGGCCGCCACCGTCGGCGGCACCACCGCCGTGTCCGGCGGCGTGGTGTGGATTCCCGCCCATAACCGTTCTCCCGAAGGGGAATTGACGGTCGCGGACGCGTTGCGATACCTGCGCGCGCAGGCTCTCGGGGCGATGGACGATGCGCTGGTCGAGACGTTCGTGCGGACCGGCCCGGCGATGCTCGACTTCGTCGAGACCAACAGCAGGCTGCGCTTCGAGATCGCCACCGGATTCCCCGACTACCGGCCCGAGTTGCCCGGCGGACGGCCGGGCGGCGGACGATCGCACATCCCTGCTCCATTCGACCTGAATCGATTGGGCGAGTGGGCAACCCGGATCACGGCGTTTCCGATCGATTTCTCCAACGTGGGTTTTGACGCCGAGACGCTGGCGCGGTTGCACGCGTCGCGCTTGGACGCGGCGGCCGACGAACAGCCCGGCCAGCTGTGCGTCGCCGGCGCCGCCCTGATCGCGGGCCTCCTCAACGGCGTGCTGGAGGCCGGCGCGACGGTCCACGTAGGGGCCCGCGCCGAGCAGCTCATCGCCGATGCCGGGGAGATCATCGGAGTCCAGATCGCCTTGCCGGGACAGACCATCCGGGTGCGCGCGCGCCGCGGCGTCATCCTGGGAACCGGCGGCTTCGAATGGGATCCCGTTCTCACCCAAGCATTTCTGCGCGGTCCCATGCACGGCGCCGTCTCCCCGCCGTACAACACCGGGGACGGGCTTCGGATGGCGATGTCTCAGGGGGCGGATCTGGCCAACATGGGCGAAGCCTGGTGGGTACCGATCGTCCAGATCCCGGGCGACACCATCGAAGGAAAGCCGCGAAGCCGCAGCGTCCGGCTGGAACGCACCCGACCGCGGAGCATCATCGTCAACTCGGCCGGGCGTCGGTTCGTCAACGAAGCATCCGACTACAACTCGATGGCCGGCGCGTTCCAGTACCTTGACCCGCGCGGCGGGTATGTCAACGACCGCGGATGGATGGTGTTCGACTCGGTCCACCTGCAACGCTATGGCTTCCTGGGTGTCGAGCCGGGGCAGGCGGTTCCGGACTGGTTCTGCGAATCCGCGGATCTCGCCGAGCTGGCCGCCAAGACCGGCATCGACGCCGACGGCCTCGCCCGCACCATCGAGAATTGGAACCGGAATGTGGCCGCCGGCGCCGACCCCGACTTCGGCCGCGGCTCCAGCGCGTACGACGGCTACTGGGGAGACGACAGCGCCCCCACGCTCGCCGGCAAGACGCTCGGCCCGATCGACACCGCACCGTACTACGCCGTGCCGGTGTCCATCGGCGCCATGGGGACCAAGGGCGGCCCGCGCACCGACGCCGACGCCCGGGTGCTGCACGTCGGCGGCGACCCGATACCGGGCCTGTTCGCCGCGGGCAACGCCATGGGCGGCGTGACCGGACGGGCCTATGGCGGGGCGGGTGGAACCATCGGCCCGGCAATGGTTTTCGGCTATCGAGCGGGTCATGCGGCCGCGACCGGGAAATCCGTCGACCTTCAGTAGCGGGTTGGCTACCGCAGCGGTAGCTGCACCCGGACATGGGTGCCCGCGGGTGAGTCGAGGAAGACGAACGTCCCGCCTGCGGCCTCCACCCGGGCCCGATGCGACGCCAAACCGATGTGCCCCTGGGCCAGGCGGCGCGCCACGGCCTCGTTGCTGAGCCCCACCCCGTTATCCTCCACCTGCAGAACACATGTGCCGTCGGTGATTCGGATGGTGACCGACGCGTGGCTCGCCCGCGAGTGTCGCACCACATTGGAAAGCAATTCGCGCACAGCGCCGAACACCATCGGGTCGATGTCGTTGCGGATCGGATAATCGATGTCGGTGGAGACGTCGATACCGGAACGCTGAGCGGTGTCGGAGGCCAACTGCTGCACCGCCGCGGCCAATCCGACCTGTTCGAGAACGGCGGGGTGCAGCTGGAAGGTCGCCTGCCGCAGTTGCTTCGAGGCATCCTGCAGGCCGGTCAGCGCGCGCCCGACGCGCGCGTCGCCGGGGAAGGCCGCATCCAACTCGACGATCTCCTGGCGCACGGCCAGGATGTCCTGCAGCGGCCCGTCGTGAATGGATCCCGCGATCCGGCGGTGCAGCAGGTCCGAGGCGGTCATCGTTTGGGCCAGCAGCTCCTCGCGCAAGGCGCTCAGGCCCGCCACCGAGCGCGTGTGCCGCTCTTCGATGCGCACCACCACGAACGCTGTGGCACAGAGGAGTCCAAACAACACGAACCGGAAAGCCGCCTGAGCCCACCCGATGTCGTGCACCATCTCCGGGTCTTCGAGCACCGCGAGGGCGAACCCACCCATGGAAAAGGCGAGCACCACCCCGGCGCGGCGGGACGACACGTCGAGACCGACCAGAATTGGCAACATGGTCATGATCAGCAACGGATAAATCCCGTTGGTGGAGAGCAATTGAAAGACCGTCAATGTCACGACGTCGATGACCGTGAACGCAAACGGCTCAAACCGGCCTATTTCGGAGAACCGTCCTATCCCGGCCCCGCGGCGGAAGGGGGCAAACGCCAGCACCAGAGCGCACAGCGCCGCCGCCGCATACAGGAAAATCAGCGTCGTCTGGTCGGCCCATTCGAACCGGTAGGTGCCGATGAGCATGGCGAACACCATGAGCCCCACCACACCGATCCGAAGCACCGATGCGAACCGATACGACCGCAACTGGTGGGCCCTGCGCACCCGATACAGTTCGACGTCGCGAGTCACCGCCACCAAAAGACCGTACGACCGGTGCCTTATTGCGAGCCACTCATTCGCGCGAACGGTTTAAACTCATCGCCATGGTCGGCGCTGCGACGGCCGAGAAAGTGCGTGTGGTCGTGGGCGATGACCACCCGCTCTTTCGTGAGGGTGTGGTGCGTGCGCTGTCGTCGAGCGGTTCGGTAAACGTCGTGGGCGAGGCGGACGACGGTGCCACAGCGCTGGAATTGATCAAGGCGCACCGTCCCGACGTCGCGTTGCTGGACTACAAGATGCCCGGCATGGACGGCGCGCAGGTGGCGGCGGCGGTCCGTAGCAACGACTTGCCGACGCGCGTATTGCTGATTTCCGCCCACGATGAGCCCGCGATCGTGTATCAGGCGCTGCAGCAGGGCGCCTCCGGATTCGTGCTGAAGGACTCCACCCGCACCGAAATCGTCCGGGCCGTGCTGGATTGCGCCAAGGGTCGCGATGTGGTGGCACCCTCGCTCGTCGGCGGCCTGGCCGGCGAGATCCGCCAGCGCGCGACCGCAACAGGACCGGTCCTCAGCGCGCGTGAACGCGAGGTGCTCAGTCGGATCGCTCGTGGCCAAAGCATCCCCGCGATCGCGAGCGAGTTGTACGTGGCGCCGTCGACGGTCAAAACCCATGTGCAGCGTCTCTACGAGAAGCTCGGGGTCAACGACCGAGCCGCGGCCGTCGCCGAGGCGATGCGGCAGGGGCTGCTCGACTAGCCATGTCACTCCTGTGGGACCAGCACACCTGCCTGCCTTTACAGACCGACGCCGAGGTCGAGCCGCTGACGCGATACCGGCGCGGCGGCGGCGCCTTCCTGTCGGTCAACGCGGGGTATGCGCCGCACACCTTCGACGACGCGAAGGCGTTGCTGCGGCACTACCGCGCCGCGGTCGATGCCCATCCGGACCTGGAGCTGGCGGCCAATCTTGCTGAGGTCGAAGCGATCAGCCGCGCCGGTCGGATCGCCGTCGCGTTCGACCTGGAGGATTCCGCGCCCCTCGATGGTCAGCTCGCCAACCTGGCGACGTTGA
Organism: Mycobacterium sp. UM_CSW; assembly: GCF_000455205.1. Taxonomy (GTDB): domain Bacteria; phylum Actinomycetota; class Actinomycetes; order Mycobacteriales; family Mycobacteriaceae; genus Mycobacterium. The sequence goes on from NZ_AUWQ01000017.1 coordinate 58,934, forward strand.
CGAATCTCGGTGTGCGAACGCTGCTGCCGACCTACAACCACGCCAACCGCGCCGGCAGCGGCTGCCTGGACGGCACGGATGGCGGCCTGACCGCGTGGGGCCGTTCGCTCGTCGCCGAGATGAACACCGTAGGCGTCGTTCCGGACGGATCCCACTGCAGTGCCCGCACCGGCCTGGACATGTGCGAGGTATCCAGCGGCCCAGTCATTTACAGCCACTCCTGCATGCGCGCGGTCTGGGATCACCAGCGCAACATCACCGACGACCAGGCCCGGGCCTGCGCTTCCACCGGCGGCGTCATCGGGATCACCGGCGTCGGCATTTTCCTGGGCCCCAACACCCCCACGCTCGAGGCGATGACGCGGCACCTCGAGTACGCGGTCGAGCTCGTCGGCATCGAGCATGTCGGCGTCAGCACCGACTTCTCTTTCGATTTCGCAGATTTCGTCGACGAGGTCGTGCGCAATCCGCACCTGTTCGATGACAGCTACACCCGCTGGGGACCGATCCGGTGGATGCCGCCCGAGGTCTTTCTTGAGCTCGGCGACCACCTTCGTGGGAGCGGATGGCGCATTCCCGACATCGACGCCGTCCTTGGCGGGAACTTCTATCGCGTTGCCCAGCAGGTCTGGCGCGCGCCGTGATCCAGTCCTCGGACCCCTAGCCGAACGCGCTGGTGATGGTCGCCATGTCGAAGTAGTCGCGCCACGCGACGATCCGGTCGTCCTGCACCTCGAACACACCCATCACCGGCAACGGGAACGTCCCACCGTCCTTGCGGCGCATCACGTCGGTTCGTTCGTTCATCACCAGGGTGCCGTCGCTGACCTGCCGATGGACGTTGAAGTCGATGCCGTCGAACGCGGCGAGGAACCCCGCGATGAATTCCCTTATCGCCTCGCGGCCCCGCACCGGATCCATCGGGATGTTGTGGTAGACGGCGTCTTCGGTGAAGTAGCCCGACAACTCGTCCGGATCGGGCGATGCCCAGCGCTTGCAGAATTCGGTTACCAACTCATCGGCGGAACGTGTCATGTTTTCATGCAACACACCGAGATGCGGCAAGGCAAGGGGCGTGGTGATTAATCCCCTTGTTCCGCCGGGGAAGAAAGCAGCTTCTCGGCCGCCGTGTACGGATCGTCGTGACCGTCGACCACCGCCTCCGCGAGCCGGTCGAGACCCGGCTGGGTCCGCAGCCGGGTCTGCGCCATCGACAGGATCTGCGCACGGGCCCGCGCCAACCGGCGCTGCCGGCTGTCGGTTCGGTGATGGTCTTCGATGGCGGAAACCAGATCGGCGACGCCCTCGCCGCGGGCGGCGATGAGGCTGACGATCGGGGCTTTGGTCTCGGCGCGCAGATCCCGCACGGTCTGTTCGGCGCCCTCCCGGTCGGCCTTGTTCACCGCGACGATGTCGGCGACCTCGAGCACGCCCGCCTTGGCCGCCTGCACCGCGTCCCCCGCGCCCGGATTGAGGATGACGACGGTCGGGTCGGCGACGGCGGCGATTTCGATCTCCGACTGGCCCACTCCCACCGTCTCCAGCAGCACCACGTCATACCCGATGGCGCCCAGCAGCCGGATGGCCGCGGGAACCGCGGCGGCCAGCCCCCCGATGTGACCGCGGGTCGCCACCGAACGGATCAGGACGTCGGAGTCGTTGATATGCGCGGTCATTCGGATCCGGTCGCCCAGCAGCGCCCCGCCGCTGAACGGCGACGACGGGTCCACGGCCAGCACGGCGACCCGGCTCCCGCGTTCGCGGTAGGCGCCGACCAGGGCGCCGACCGTCGTCGACTTGCCCGCGCCCGGCGGCCCGGTGATGCCGATGACCCGGAGGTCGACCGCGGTTGCCGGCCCGATGCCGGCCAGCACCTCGTCCCGCTGGTCGCCTTCGACGAGGCTGAGCAGCCGACCCGCCGCGCGCGGAGATCCGTTGCGCGCTCCCGCAATCAGGTCGGCGATCGTCATGTGCGCATTATGGCGCAGCGACCTCGATGACCGTCGCGGAACCCATTCCACCGCCCGCGCACATGGCCGCCACCGCTACTCCCCCACCGCGGCGGCGCAATTCGTGCACCAGTGTGACCAGCATTCGGGCCCCGGTTGCCGCAACCGGGTGTCCCAGCGAGCAGCCGCTACCGTTGACGTTGACCTTCTCGGGGTCCAGGTCGAGCAGCTTGATGGTGGCCACGCACATCGCCGCGAACGCCTCGTTGATTTCGAACAGGTCCACATCCGAGATCGAAAGCCCCGCCCGTGCAAGCGCTTTCGGTATGGCTTCGACGGGTGCCAAACCGGTGATGGCCGGATCGACGCCGACGGACGCCCAGGAGCGCACGGTGGCCAGCGCGGGCAGGCCGAGGGCGTCGCTCGCGATGGTCAGCACGGCCGCGCCATCGTTGGCGCCGCAGGCGTTGCCCGCGGTGATCGAGAAGCCCTCGATCTCCGGATGCAGCGGCTTGAGCGCGGCCAGCTTCTCCATGGTGGTGTCGCGGCGCGGGTGCTCGTCGACCGAGAACAGCCCGTGTGGCGTCTCGATCGGGACGACCTCTTCCTTGAAGCGCCCCTCGTCGATCGCGGCGATGGCATTGCGGTGCGACCGCAGCGCCCACGCGTCCATCTCCTCGCGACTCACGCCCGCCTTGACCGCCGCGTTCCAGCCCACGGTGATCGACATGTCCATGTTCGGTGCGTCGGGCCGGTCCGGGTGGGTCGGCGGGAACCAGTCGACCCATTCCCCGTCGACCTGTATCCGCGACCGCGGGGAGGTCGACGCAGAGTTCACGCCGCCTGCGATGACGAGCTGATCCATCCCGGCCCGCACGCTTGCCGCCGCGCTCTGCACCGCCGCCTGGCCGGCCGCGCAGTGCCGGTTGTTGGCCAGGCCCGGCACATGCGGCAGGCCCGCCGTGATGGCCGCATGGCGGGCGACGACTCCGCCGCCGTAGAGGCCCTCGCCCAGGATCACGTCGTCGACCCGCGCGGGGTCGAGATCCCTGGCCGGCTCGCTGACCACGTGGTGGGCGAGGTCGAACGCGCTGGTGTCGCGCAACGTCCCCTTGCGGGCGGTGCCGATGGGGGTGCGCAGGGCGGACACGATGACGGCTTCGGGCACGGGTTTCTCCAGTTCGGCGAGCGCAATGCGGACGGAAGCCACCCGCACATTTCATGAGAACCCTATTCTCTCATTCTGAGAGTACGAGTTGCAACAATGCTCCGTCAGCCGGTGCGGTCGGACCAGCCCGGCGGCAGGTCTTCGGGCGCGGTGTCGATCACCGTCTCGTCGTCAGTCCCGACGTACTCGAACAGGGTGATGTAGGCGAATTCGGGGACTTCGTAGATCGGGTAGGTCGGACCTTGGTCCCGATAGTCGCGCATCTCGTCGAGATGTTCGTTCTGGAAGCAGACGGTTCGCTCGCCGTGCATGCGTACCCATTGCGGAAAGAAGATCACGCCGTGGATTCGGCGCTTGGCGGGCAGCACGTTGACGGCCACGCAGGTGCCGGTGGGTTCCGTCCAGGAGACTTTGTAGTTGTCGTCGTCCAGTTGGACCAGGTTCACCTGCTGCCCTTTGACCCAGCGGCCACCCACATGTCCGGAATGAATACGGTAGTCGATGGTGGTGGCGTTCTTGACATACATCTCGTACTGCCAGCCGTTGGCGTAGGTGTAGATGAAGCGGTGTCCGACGATTCCCGAAAGTTCTTGCGGCGGAACCGGGTTGGCGACGCTGGTCATTGTCGTTCCTCTTGCGCGGTGGGCTGAGCGATAAAGCTGTCTCGTTGGCGATCCTGCCAGAGCGCTTGACGCATATACCCCCTATGGGTATTATCCGGACGGACGCATTGAACGTTGGGAGGCGACGAAATGACGATGTGGGACGGCGGAAGCGCTTGGGGTTGGTGCGACACATTCGCGCACCTGCCGTGGATGGCGACATTGTGGGCCGTCGCCCTCGCCGGTGTCGCCCTTGCGATCGGCTTTGCGATCGGTCAGCGCAATGATCCGGCAGGCATCGGAGCTCAGCCCAAAGGCGCGGTGGCACCGCGCATTTCCCGAGACGAAACGGACCACGACGAATTCTGGCGCCGGCTGATGTAGCTGCACGAAGCCAACGGGCCATGACTTGCCTACACTGCTGGTGAGATAGCGGCTCGACACCCGATCCAGGGGGCTTTGGCTGAGCATGACCGGTGACGCGACATTGCTTGAAGGGACGATCGCGGTCCCCGGCGGCAACGTGTGGTTCAAACGGGTCGGTGGTGGCACTGGTCACCCACTGCTCGTGGTCCACGGGGGCCCCGGGCTACCGCACCAATACTTGAGCTCGCTGCAACGGTTGGCCGACGAGCGAGAGGTGATCTTCTGGGACCAGCTCGGCTGCGGGAATTCCGACTGTCCGTCCGACCCGGGACTTTGGACGATGGAGCGTTCGGTTGCCGAGATGGACGCCGTGGTAAGGGGCTTGGGGCTGAGCCACTTCCATATCTTCGGCAACTCGTGGGGTGGAATGCTGGCGCAACAATTTGCGCTCGATGTGCCCTCGGGAGCCAGCAGCCTGACTATCTCCAACAGCATCGCGTCGATACCCGAGTTCTCGAACATGGTGGCGCGCTTGAAATCCGAGCTGGACCCGGCAACCCAGTCGGCCATCGACCGTCATGAAGCGGCCGGCACCACCCATGCCGCCGAATACCAGGCCGCCATCCGCACCTGGAATGAAACCTATCTGTGCCGCGTGCGGCCCTGGCCCAGGGACCTCGAGGACGCGTTCCGGACCATGGGAACCCAGATCTTCGAGACGATGTTCGGCCCGAGCGACTTTCACATCGTCGGGACCATCCGGAGCTGGGATGTGTTCGACCGGCTACCCGAGATCTCGTTGCCGACCCTGGTCGTCGCGGGCAGGTACGACGAATGCGTGCCGGAACACGCATGGGAAATCCACCGGCGCATAACGGGTTCGCGGTTCGAGCTGTTCGAGTCCAGCGCTCACATGCCGTTCATCGAGGAGCCCGAGAAGTTCGACCGCGTGATGCGCGAATTCCTGCGGTCGATCGAAGCGCCGCGAGCCTAACCGCACTGCGAAAAAACCGGCCGAAATTCGCGGTGCGGTTCGGCTCGCGGGCGTCGCGATCAGTTCTTGCCGGCGTTCAGCTTGGCGACGATGGACCGGAAGTCGTCGGTGGTGAACGACTGGTGCTCGGCCGAAAGCGCGTAGTCCAGGCTGGCCAGCACCGCGCGCTCCAAGTGAATGTTGAGCACCCGCTTGGTGCTCTCGACCGCCTGCTGGGGCAATTCCAAAATCTTTTTTGCGCAGGCGATTGCCTCGGCGACGGGGTCGGCCGCCACGTGGTTGGCCAGTCCCAGCTCGACGGCGCGCTGCGCGCTGATGCGGGTTCCGGTCAGCGCGTACTCCTTGGCCAGCAGCAGGCTGATGTGCAGCGGCCAGGTCAGCGGACCGCCGTCGGCTGCCACCAGGCCCACCTGCACGTGCGGGTCGGCGAGGAAGGCGTTCTCGGCGATGTAGACGATGTCGCTCAGCGCGACAAGGCTGCAGCCCAGGCCGACGGCCGGCCCATTGACGGCGGCCACCACGGGAATTCGGCATCGCGCCATGCCGAGCACGATCTCGCGTCCGTCCCGGATGGTCTTGGCGCGCAGGGCGGCGTCCTGGGACAGCTCTTGGAGGTAGGCGAAATCTCCGCCGGCCGAAAACGCCTTGCCGCTGCCGGTCAGCACCGCCGCGCGCGCCCCGGGATCGTCGGTCAGCCGCTGCCACAGCCGCGCGAGGCCGACGTGCAGGTTGTCGTTGACCGCGTTGAGGTCGTCCGGGCGGTTCAGCGTGATGATCCGTAACGCCCCGTCGGCGCGGACGTCGATTTCGCTTGGCATGTCGTACATTCAGACTCCCAATCCCAGGATCCGCGAGGCGATGATGTTCTTCTGTATCTGTGACGTTCCGCCCATCACGCTCTGCGCGCGACTGTACAGATAGGCGCTGAGCAGGTCCGGATCGCGGGTCCCGGCGACCGCCAGCGCGGCGTGCCCCACCGATTGCTCGACCCAGGTCATCAGCAGCTTGTCGAGCGATCCCTCCGGGCCGTGCGAGACGCCGTCCAGCTGCTCGGACAGGCGCCGCCGGACGTGATGGGTCAGCATTTCCGACTCGACCGCCGCCCACGCGAGCTCTTCGGGAACCGGTCGTTGATCGTTCGAGTTGCGCGCGAACAGGTTTCGGACCAGCTTGCCGTATCGGGCCGCGTAGCCGAGCGTCGAGGGCTCACGCTCGTGCCCGACGACGGTCATGGCAACGGCCCAGCCCTCGCCGGGGGCGCCGACCATCCGGTCCGCGGGCACCGTGGCGCCGTCGAAGAACACCTGGCCGAATTCGTTGGTGACGCCGTTCATCATCCGCAGCGGACGCTGTTGCACGCCAGGCTGTTTCATATTGAGCACGAAAGCCGATAGACCGCGGTGGCGTTTGGCATCGGGATCCGTGCGGGCCAACAGCAGACACCAGTCCGCGACATCGGAGTAGCTGGTCCAAATCTTGTGCCCGTGCACCACATAGGTGTCGCCCTCGAGGGTGGCGGTAGTAGTCAGCGACGCCAGATCCGAACCGGCGCCGGGCTCGCTGAAGCCCTGGCACCAGCGCTCGGTGCCGTTGATGATGCCGGGCAGGAAGCGCTTCCGCAGCTCGTCACTGCCGTGCCGCCCGATGCCGAAAACCAGATAGCCCACGCTGGGACGGGGCGGAGCGCCGGCGCGCACCAGCTCCTCGTCGACGATGACGTCGTACACGGGCGCCAGATCCTGGCCGCCGTAGTCGCGGGGCCAGGACAGCCCGAAAAAGCCGTTGTCGTAGAGGGCCCGGTGCCAGTCGGCCATGCGTTCCCAGTACTCATCCCCGGAGCCGGAATACTCCTTGGCGTGCAACGCAAGCCACGACCGCAGGCGCTCCCGGAAGGCGGCCTCGTCGGGAGAATCACGAAAGTCCAAAGTCGATCTCCTTACACGTGACGGGCCACAGTTCGGTCGATGTCAGCGCGCGGCGCAGGTAGACGTGGGCGATGCATTCCCAGGTGTTGCCGATGCCGCCGTGCACCTGAACCGCCGTCTCGCAGACGGTGCGCGTCGCACGCGCGCAGTAGACCTTGGCGATCTGGGCGGCTCTGATCGCCTCGGGCGGCGGGAGCTCGTCCACCGCCCATGCGGCGTGGCGCAGCACGCTCACCGAACCTTCGATCAGCGCCAGGCTTTCGGCCAACAAGTGTGCGATCGCCTGATAGGAGCCAATCGCCTTGCCGTACTGTTCGCGAATTTTCGCGTAGTCGCAGGCGACCGCGTGCGCGCCGCGCGCGATGCCGACCAGGTCCGCGGTCGTGGTGACCAGCGCCAGCGCCAGCCACCGCCCGGCCACGTCGGACGACACCTCGCCCAGAGTTATCGGCGACCCCACCGCGTCGGCCTCGGCGCGGGTCAGGTCGGCGCCGGCGCGACCGGCGGCCACGTCGGTGGCCAGGACCGTGGTGCCGGAGAGCGACAGGGCCCGCCGGGCGCCGCGGGCGTCGATCACCCGGCCGTCCACCGCTACGGTCGAATCCCCAGTTTCGGCACCGACGTGGCGCGCCAGATCGTCGGCCAGTACCGGCCCCAGGAATGGTGCGTCGACCAATCGGCGCCCGAATTCCTCTGCGACGACGGCCACTTCGACACCAGAGGCACCGTCGGAGCGCAGCGACCTCCACCCGGTCGTTTCGATCTGCTTGTCCAGCCGCGCGATTCGGCTCGGGTCGTCGAGATCCTGAACGGCTCCGGGTCCGAGATCGTCGGCCAGCTTGGCGGCGGCGTCGCGAAGCTGCTGCTGTTCAGCCGTCAGACGTACATCCATAAGACTCCTTCAGCACTCGGCGCAGCACCTTGCCCGAGGGCAGCCGCGGAATGTCGTCCACGAACACGATGCGGCTCAGGTGTTTGTAGGACGCTAGCTTCTCGTCCACCCGGGCGGTGAGGTCGGACGGGTCGACGGGCGCGCACGGCGCGACGGCGGCGACGATCGCCTCACCGTTGATGCCGTCGGGAACGCCGAACACCGCGCAATCCTTGACGGCCGGGTGGCCGTGTAGCACCGTCTCGATCTCGGCGGGCGCGACCTGGAACCCGCGAACTTTGATCATCTCCTTGAGGCGGTCGGTGATCCGCAGCCAACCGGCGCCGTCGAGCCAGCCGACGTCCCCGGTGCGATACCAGCCGTCGCGGATCGCCTCGGCGGTCGCCTCGGCGGGCAGATAGCCGGCCATCAACGACAGCGATCGCGCCTGGATCTCGCCGACCTCTCCCCGGCCGACGGGCCGGCCGGTCTCCAACGAGACCACGCGCACGTCCACCCCCGGCACCGGACGGCCAACCGAGTCAAGTCTCGCCCCCTGCAGCGGATTACACGCAATGACGGGCAATTCCGTGGTGCCGTAGGCGGGCACCCAACCGATGCCGGTCCGCCGGGTCACCGTCTCGGCGACGCTGGGGCTGACGGGCGTTGCCCCCCACATGATGAAGCGAAGCGAGGACAGGTCGTAGGTTTCGAGCCCGGGGTGCGAGGCGATCGCCAACGCGATGGGCGCCACCGCCATTTCGACCGTGATGCGGTCTTCCTCGATCGTCTGCAGCATCCGGTCGATGTCGAATCGCGGATGCAGCCGCAGCCGGGCGCCGGTCCGCAGCGCGGTGAGGATGTTGAGCAGGCCGAGGATGTGGGACGGCGGCGTGGCGACCTGAATCCGGTCGCGTCCCGTCAGCTGCAGCGCCGCGCGCCAGTGCCCCACCGCCTCCTGTAACGCCGCGTGCGTGTGGCGCACGGCCTTCGGCAGACCGGTGGTGCCGGAACTGAACGCCAGCACCGCGTCGGCGCGCGGCAATGGCGACCCAGCTATCGGCTCCCCGGGGGTGATCGGTTCGTCCAGGTGCAACATCGGCATCAGGCCGCCCAGCACCGGATGGTCCCCGACGGCGTGGGCGGGGCCGGTGATCGCCAGCGCATGGTCCACCTCGTCGCGCTTCCATGCGGAGCTGATCAGGACCGCGGTCGCGCCCAGCCGCCAGATCGCGAGCAGGGCGGCCACAAACTCGGGCCGGTTCGACGCCATGACCGCCACGCGCTGACCTGCGACGACACCCCGTTTCGTCAAGGTCGTAGCCAGCCCGTCGGCCAACGCGTCGAGTTGCGGCGGGCTCAACCGCCGTTCCTCGAACACGAGCGCTGCCGGCTCGGTCACGTCCCGTTCCTTCCAGCAGTCCGAACGCCTTGAGAAGACCCTATCGCTCTGTGAGAATAGTATTCTCTATACTGAAGAATGCAAATATAGAGGGGCGGTCATGGCGACGGTCACCACGATCATCGAGGAGACTCCACGGGTGACAGATCCCGCATCCGATACCGGCGCCAAGGTCGGCACGGTGACCATTCACCTCGACCGCAAGAAGGCGACCGTCCCGCTGGTCCCCGGCGAGACGCTGCTGGAAAGCGCCCGGCGAGCCGGCCTGGAACCGCCGTTCAGTTGCGAGGCGGGCAATTGCGGCACCTGCATGGCCAGGCTCGAGGAGGGCCACGCGACCATGCGGGTCAACGACGCTCTCGACGACGACGAAGTGGCCGAGGGCTACATTCTGACCTGCCAGGGCGTACCCGACACGGATTCCGTCACGGTGCGCTACGAGTAGCCACAGAGAGGCGGCGGCAATGGCCAAGGGAATCATGTACGTCGAAAGCCGGCCGAGCTCGCCAGACCGCGAGCAGGAGTACAACACCTGGTACGACGAAGTGCATCTGCCCGAACTCCTGACGCTCGACGGTATCGTCTCGGCACGCCGGTTTCGTCCGGTCGACGGGAACGGCCCATACGTCGCGATCTATGAAATCGAAGGCGACGATCTTCAAGCCGTGTTGGACAACATGATCGCCAACGCCGGCCAGCTGCACATGTCCGATGCCCTGCATTTGGATCCCGCGCCCGTGCCACGACTGCTGGAGACGACCGCCGAATGCAACGGCTAGAAGGACCGATCCCGTGAAGGTCGACGACCTGACCCTGGTGAGCATCGACGACCACGTCGTCGAGCCGCCGGACATGTTTTTGCGCCATGTGCCCGCCAAATACAAGGACGAGGCCCCGATCGTCATGGTCGACGACAAGGGCGTCGACCAGTGGATGTACCAGGGCAGGCCGCAGGGCGTGAGCGGGCTGAACGCCGTGGTGTCGTGGCCGGCCGACGAATGGGGCCGCGACCCGGCCGGTTTCGCCGAAATGCGACCGGGCGTCTACGACGTCCATGAACGGGTTCGGGACATGAACCGCAACGGCATCCTCGCGTCAATGTGTTTCCCCACCTTCACCGGCTTCTCCGCGCGTCACCTCAACATGACGCGCGAAGACGTCACCCTGGTGATGGTGTCGGCCTACAACGACTGGCACATCGACGAGTGGGCCGGCTCCTACCCCGACCGGTTCATCCCGATCGCAATCCTGCCGACCTGGACCCCCGACGGCATGTGCGCCGAGATCCGCCGCGTCGCCGCCAAGGGCTGCCGGGCCGTCACGATGCCGGAACTGCCGCACCTGGAAGGGCTTCCGAGCTACCACGACGACAACTACTGGGGGCCCGTCTTCCGGACGCTGTCCGAAGAAAACGTGGTGATGTGCCTGCACATCGGCACCGGGTTCGGCGCGATCAGCATGGCCCCCGACGCGCCGATCGACAACATGATCATCCTGGCCACCCAGGTATCGGCAATGTGCGCGCAGGATCTGTTGTGGGGTCCCGCGATGCGCAACTACCCCGAGCTGAAGTTCGCGTTCTCCGAAGGTGGCATCGGTTGGATTCCCTTCTATTTGGACCGCAGCGACCGCCACTACACCAACCAGAAGTGGCTGCGCCGCGACTTCGGCGACAAGCTGCCCAGTGACGTGTTCCGCGAACACTCGCTGGCCTGCAACGTCACCGATAAGACGTCACTGAAACTGCGCCACGAGATCGGCATCGACATCATCGCGTGGGAGTGTGACTACCCGCACTCGGACTGCTTTTGGCCCGACGCGCCCGAGCAGGTGCTGGCCGAGCTGAACGCCGCCGGCGCCGACGACTCCGACATCGACAAGATCACCTGGGGCAACGCCTGCCGGTTCTTCACCTGGGATCCGTTCGCCCGAACCCCCCGCGATCAGGCGACGGTTAAAGCTTTGCGCGCCAAGGCTTCCGACGTCGATGTGTCCATCCGGTCGCGTGCCGAGTGGGCGCGGCTTTATGCGGAGAAGCAACTCACGTCGCGGTAGCCGACCGCCAATGTGCGGCTGGCCGCACACTCGAACCTGAACGTGCGGCCAGCCGCACGTTCAGGTAGCTACTCGGTAGCTTCGAGGGTCAGGGTACGGCCGGCTCCCCCAGCCCGGCCACCGCCGGGCCCAGCTCCTCGAGTTGATCGACGGCGGCATTGAATTCGGCGCCGACCGGTGGCAGCAGCGTGACGTGGTCTGCTCCGGCTGCCAGGTGTGCGCGGATGCTGCGCGCGACGTTGGCCGGATGGCCATGGGCGACAGCGGAATTGACCAGGCGGTCGCTGACTTCGTCGATGTCGCGCGACGAGTAGCCCAGCCCCGCCAGCCGGGACGCATAGGACGGCACGGCGAGGCTCGCCGACACCGACTCGCGGGCGGCCTGGATGTCGCGAACCACCGACAAGCCGACCACCAAGAGCTTGTCCGGTCCGAGCGCGCTGCGCGCCTGGGCGGTGAACTCGTGCGGCAGCCCGGCCGGCAGCGCCCCGTCGGCGAGATCCCTTGCCAGCGCCAGCATCTTCGGCCCGTTGGCGGCGACGATGCGGGCGTAGGGCGCGTCCGGCGCGGGCGGCCACGTCGGGGCGTTCATCCCTTCCAGGTAGTCGCGCATCGTGCTGAGTGGGCGCCCGAATTCCCGGCCGACGCTCGTCGCCTGCTCCGGATATCCGATCCCGATGCCCAGCATGAGCCGACCCGGATACGCCTGCGCCAGTTGGGCGGCCGCGGCGTGCATGGTCTGCGCGGGCCGCGCCCAGATGTTGGCGATGCAGGTGCCGAACACCATGCGCTCGGTGTCGGCCAGGAGCATGCCGAGTTGCACCAGGGCGTCCTTGCCGATCACCTCGTTGGTCCAGACTGCGCGGTATCCGGCCCGCTCCAGCCTGTGCGCGGTCTCGCGCAGCGCGTGGGCGGACGGTGTGTCGGTGAACGAGACCGGCAGGCATACGCCCACCGGCCCCAGCGCCTTTCGCGTCGCGTCGACGACCGCGTCAGCCACGGTGTCGCTCACTCGCCGAAGTAGTGGCCGGCATCGAGATCCTCCAGCAGACCTGGCCCCTCGGGCTTCCAGTCCAGCACCTTGCGGGTCAGGGCATTCGACGTCGGATTGTCCAGTGCGGCGAAGAGCGCAAGGAAGCCGAAATGACCGGCTTGTTCAGCTGGGATGCTGACCGTCGGCACCTCGAGGTGGCGGCCGATCACGGCGGCGATATCGCGGAATGGCACGCCCTCGTCGGCCACGCCGTGCAAACGCGTTCCGGCAGGGGACTTTTCGAGCGCTAGCCGGTACAGGTGCGCGGCGTCCAGGGTGTGGACCCCGGGCCAGCGGTTAGCGCCGTCACCGATGTACGCGGACTTTCCGGTCTCGCGGGCGGTGCCGATGAGGTGGTGTGCGAAGCCGTGGTGGTCGAGATCGCTGTGCACCAACGGCGAGAGCCGGATCACGGAGGAGCGCACCCCGCGGTCGGCCAGCGCGATCACCGCGTTCTCGGAGTCGACGCGCGGTCCACCGGGGAGCGTGTCCTGTTCCGTGGCCGGACCGCCCTGCCCCAGCAGCGATAGGAGCAGGGTGCCCGAGGTACTGACGAAGGGGCGGTCGGACCCGACGAGCACCTCGCCAATCGCCTGCACGGCGCGCAGGTCGGTGTCGGCGGCGCCCGCGAAATCGTCGAAGTCGTGTTTGAAGGCCAGGTGGATGACACCGTCCGCCGCCGCGGCGGCGGACTGTAGACCGTCGAGGTCGTCGAGGTCGCCCCGGTGCACCCGCACACCTTTGGCCTCGAGCGCCGCGGCGGACTCGTCGGAGCGGGCAAGCCCGGTGACCTGGTGTCCCGCCTGGATGAGTTCGTCGACGACGGCCGAACCGATGTGTCCGCTCGCGCCCGTCACAAAGACCCGCATGGATGATCCTTTCGTTGCACCGTATTCGCGACTTCCAGTCAATGGGCGTCCCGCCCCGGATGTCCAAGACCTGTTTCATATGGCGCGATACCGAATTGGCATCGCCGCATTTGAATGCCCTTTTGGCCAGGCCCGAGTCCGACCAATCGCGATACACTGCACGCATGACCGAATCGGCATCGCCGGTTATCGACCTCGACCTGCGACTTGTCGGGTATTTCGTCGCGGTCGCCGAACACCGCCACTTCGGTCGGGCCGCGAGCGCGCTGCGCGTCGCCCAGCCGTCGTTGAGCCGCCAGATCCGCCGACTCGAGCAACAGCTGGGGGTTCGGCTGCTGGATCGAACCCCGCAAGGCACCCGCCTCACCGAGGCCGGAGAGGTGTTTCTGCCCCGCGCCAGGGCGCTGCTGCGTTCCGCCGCGCAGGCCGCCGCCCAGGCCCGGGCCGCCGGGCAGCCCAGCCGCATCGCGATCGGCTACACGACGGGGATGATCGTCACCCCCGCGGTGCGCGAGCTGCGGCGTGAGCATCCGGACGCCGAAGTGCAAGTGTCACACCTGGATTGGGGCCAGGCCCTCGACGCTCTGCTCGGACACCGGGTGGACGCGGTGGTGACCCGGCTACCGTTTCCGACCGACGGCCTGCACGTCACCATCCTCTACGACGAGCCCCGGATGCTGGCCGTGTCCGTCGACCACCGCCTGGCCGGTCGGGATTTCGTGACCCTCGACGACATCGCCGACGAACCGATGCCGCGGATCCGGGACTCCGACCCTGCGTGGAGTGCCTTCTGGCGCATCGATCCCCGCCCGGACGGGCGCCGAGCGCCCGATGGACCGTTCATCGACGCGCTCGAGGACAAGTTCGAAGTCATCGCCTCCGGGCAGGCGGTAGCCATCACGGCCGGCTTCCGCGGCAGCGCGCTGCGGCCCGACATCACCACGGTCCCATTGAAGGGCGTCGAGCCCTGTCACGTCGTTCTGGCGACGCGCGCCGGCGACCGCGGCCGTCTCGTTTCGGCCTTTCGTAAACTCGCCGAGGCCCACCTCACCGGGCCGCCCGCGTCAGCCGTCGGCTAGTTCCGGCGGGGGCCGGTAGTCGGGCTCGTAGCCCGACACGTGGATGGGGCTGCCGACGAGGCGGAAATCACCCGCCGTCACAACGACTTCCGGCGTCGCCTTGAGCGCCTCGGGCAGCGTCCTGACGGCCGCGGCCGGGACGCCGAGGGGACGCAACCGCCGTTCCCACCCGGCGGCGGTGTCGGTCGCCAGCATCGCCGTGACGACGGCGAGCACCTCGTCGCGGCGGGCGACGCGCTCGGCCATGGTTTCGAATCCCCCGATGCCCGCCTCGGCGGCGAACGACTTCCAAAAGCCGTCGTGTGTGATGAACAGCGCCAAATATCCGTCCGCGGTTGGAAAGAGCTGAGCCGGAACGTAGTACGAGTGGGCGCCATGGGGGCGCCGCTGCGGCTCGACGCCGTTGTTGAGGTAGGCCGAGGCGTGGTAGTTGAGCTGCGAGAGCATCACGTCGCGCAGTGATACGTCGACCTGGCCGCCGGTTCCGGAGATGATTTTGGCCAAAAGCCCCAGTGCGGCACACATTCCGGTGGAGTTGTCGGCCGACGAGTAGCCGGGCAGCGTCGGCGGGCCGTCCGGGTCGCCGGTCAGGGCGGCGGTGCCGACGCCCGCCTGAACCACATAGTCGAAAGCCGGATCGTCGCCGCCGTATAGGCCGAATCCGGTGATCGCGACGCAGACGATGCGCTCGTTGTGCCGTCGTAGCTCGTCGTAGGTGAGGCCCAGCCGCCGGATGGCCGACGGCTTGAGGTTCACCAGCAGCGCGTGCGATTCGGCGACCAGCTCACCCAGCTTTCGCTGTCCCGCTTCGGAATTCAGATCCAGCGTGACGCTGGACTTGTTGCGGTTGAGGCTGGCGAAGTAGCTGGCGCCGACCCCGCGGGAGATCTCCCCGCCGCGCGGCTCGATCTTGGTGACCTCGGCGCCGAGGTCGGCCAGCAGCATGGTCGCGTACGGACCGGCCAGCATGGTGCCGACCTCGAGGATGCGTATTCCCGCCAGAGGGCCCGCGTCGGCCGTCAACGCAACTCCGCTGCGAGCGAGGCGATCATGTCGCGGGTGCGGCGCTTGGAGGCGACGAGCTCGTCCCGGTTGTCGCCGATCGGCAGCAGCCGCACCGACAGGTCGGTCACGCCGGCGTCGGCGAATTGGCGCATCCGGGCCAGGATGGCATGCTCGTCGCCGGCCGCGCACAGGTCACCGACATCGCGGGCGTCGCCGCGGTCGAGCAGCCGCTGGTAGTTCGGCGACACCTCGGCCTCACCCAGGATGCGGTTGGCCCGCTCCTTGGCCTCGTCGACTTGTGCAGGCGCGCAAAGGCATACCGGGATGCCCGCGACGATCCGCGGCGCGGGCCGGCCGGCGTCCGCGGCGGCCTTGCTGATCTTCGGGGCGATGTGGTCGCCGATCGCGCGCTCGTCGGCCATCCACAACACGGTGCCGTCGGCGAGTTCGCCGGCGATCTGCAGCATCACCGGCCCCAGCGCCGCGACCAGCACCGGCATCGGGGTGTCGGCCCCGATCGCCAGCGGGTTGTGCACTGTGAACGAATCGTTCTCGACGTCGACCGGTCCGGGCCCGGCGGTGGCGGCGTTGAGCACCTGCAGGTAGTCGCGCGTGTAGGCGGCGGGCTTCTCGTACGGCAAGCCCAGCATGTCGCGGATGATCCAGTGGTGCGACGGTCCGACGCCCAACGCCAGCCGGCCGCCGGCGACCGCGTGCGTCGAGAGCGCCTGGCGGGCAAGGGCGATGGGATGCTGAGCCTGCAGCGGCACCACCGCGGTGCCGAGCTCGATGCGCGAGCTGTGCGCGGCCATCAGCGACACCATGGTCAGGCAGTCGAAGTCGTTGGGCACCTGCGGCATCCACGCGGTGTCCAGCCCCGCGGATTCGGCCCATTCGATATCGGAGACGAGCTTGTCCACCTTGCGGGCCATGTCGCCACGCTCGGCGCCGATCATCACTCCGACGCGCACTGTGTTTCCTTTGCTTCGGGGTCCGGGGTGCCGGTCAGCGCGCGGATGTCGCGCACCAAAACGTCGAGCGGTGTCCCGGTGGGGAATACCGCCGCGGCGCCGGCGGAGAGCAGCTTGGGGACGTCGGCGTGCGGGATGGTTCCCCCGACGACGACGGCGATGTCCGCGGCGTCGGCGGCGCGCAACGCCTCGACGGTCCGCGCGGTGAGCGCCAGATGCGCGCCCGACAGGATGCTCAGGCCCACGACCGCGACGTCTTCCTGGACGGCGATCGACGCGATGTCTTCGATGCGCTGCCGGATGCCGGTGTAGATGACCTCGAAGCCCGCGTCGCGCAGCGTGCGCGCGACGATCTTCGCGCCGCGGTCGTGTCCGTCCAGGCCGGGTTTGGCCACTAGAATTCGTACCGCCACCTAGAACACCACCGGCTGCTGGAACTCGCCCCACACCGCTTTGAGCGCCGAGACCATTTCCCCGACCGTGCAATAGGCGTTGGCGCAGTCGATCAACTTGTGCATCAGGTTGTCGTTTCCTTCGGCGGCACGGGACAGCGCTGCGAGGCTGGATTCGACTGCGGCCGAATCCCTTTCGGCCTTGACCTTGGATAACCGTTTGAGCTGCAGATCGCGCCCTTCGGCGTCGAGCTCGTAGGTGACGACGTCGTGTTCCGGCTCTTCGGTCACGAACCGGTTCACCCCCACGACCGGTCGGGTGCCGGCTTCGACTTCCTGATGCATCTTGAACGCCTCGTCGGCGATCAGGCCCTGCAGGTAACCGTCCTCGATCGCCTGGACCATGCCGCCGTGCCGCTCGAGGTCGGACATGATCTCGATGATGCGGGCCTCGGTCGCATCGGTCAGGGCCTCCACGAAGTAGGACCCACCCAGCGGGTCGGCGACGCTGGCCACCCCGGTTTCGTGGGCGAGGATCTGCTGGGTGCGCAGCGCCAGTGTCGTGGTTTCCTCGGTGGGCAGGGCGAACGGCTCGTCCCAGGCCGCCGTGAACATCGACTGCACGCCGCCCAGCACCGCGGCCATCGCCTCGTAGGCCACCCGGACGATGTTGTTGTGCGCCTGCGGAGCGTACAGCGACGCGCCACCGCAGACGCAGCCGAACCGGAACATCGCCGCCTTGTCCGTCGTCGCGCCGTAGCGCTCCCGCACGATGGTCGCCCAACGGCGCCGCCCCGCACGGTATTTGGCGATCTCCTCGAAGAAGTCGCCGTGGGTGTAGAAGAAGAACGAGATCTGGGGGGCGAACTGGTCGATCGTCATGCGGCCGCGCTCCACCACGGTGTCGCAGTAGGTCACCCCGTCGGCCAGGGTGAACGCCATCTCCTGCACCGCGTTGGCCCCGGCATCGCGGAAATGCGCGCCGGCCACCGAGATCGCGTTGAACCTCGGAACCTCGGCCGCGCAGAACTCGATGGTGTCCGCGATCAACCGCAGCGACGGCTCCGGCGGCCAGATCCAGGTTCCGCGCGAGGCGTACTCCTTGAGGATGTCGTTCTGGATGGTCCCGGTGAGCTTCGCCCGCGGTATCCCCTTTTTCTCGGCGGCGGCGACGTAGAACGCCAGCAGGATGGCGGCCGTCCCGTTGATCGTCATGCTGGTGCTGAGCTTGTCCAGTGGGATGCCGTCGAACAGGATCTCGAAGTCGGCCAGCGTGTCGACCGCGACGCCGACGCGGCCGACCTCCTCTCCGAACTCTGGGTCGTCGGAGTCGTACCCACACTGGGTGGGCAGGTCCAGCGCCACCGACAGGCCGGTCCCGCCCTGCTCGAGGAGGTAGCGGTAACGGCGGTTGGATTCCTCGGCGGTGCCGAATCCTGAGTACTGGCGGAAGGTCCAGAGCTTGCCGCGGTAGCCGGACGCGAAGTTGCCGCGGGTGAAGGGGAACTCCCCCGGCTGCGAAGGCGCCGCGGTTACGTCCGCCGGCCCATAGACGGGCTGCAGCGGGATACCAGACGGAGTGTGGGCCGTATTATCCATCGGTGAATAACGTACTTGCAAAAAAAGAGAATGCCAATACCACAGGGTTGACCAGGTAAAACGGCGGTGCCGCGAGACTATGCGCGGCAGAGAATCTCGCCGTGCGGCATCGACAGCCAGCCATCCGGGGCCGCGGCCCAGGCCCGCCACGCCGCGGAGATCTCCTCCAGCTGGGCCGCGGTGGCCAGCCCCGACGCCAGCAGGTCTCGACCCACGTCGGAGTGCAGGATTCGGTCGGCCCACATCCCGCCCCACCAGTCGCGGGTGTCGGGGGTCGCGTAGCACCAGACGCTGCCCGTCGGGGTGACGTCGTCGAAGCCCGCCTGAAGCGCCCACGACAGCAGCCGCCGGCCGGCATCGGGTTCGCTGCCGTTGGCGCGGTGCGCCTTGCGATAGAGATCGAGCCACAGATCCAGCTCGGGAAGCTGCGGGAACCAGATGAAGCCGGCGTAGTCGGCGTCGCGCGCCGCGACGATGCCGCCCTGCCGGCACACCCGCCGCATCTCCCGCAGCGCCCGCACCGGGTCGGCGACATGCTGCAGCACCTGATGGGCATGGACGACGTCGAACGCGTCGTCGGGAAAGTCGAGGCAGTGCACGTCGGCGGTCGCGAACGTGACGTTCGACAGGCCGCGTCCTTCGATTTCGGCGCGGGCCACCTCCAGGACGTCGGCGACCTGATCGACGGCCGTCACCGCCGCGGGGGCGACCCGTTCGGCGAGGTCGGCGGTGATGGTCCCGGGGCCGCATCCGATGTCCAGCACGGTCAACCCCGGCCTCAGGTGGGGCAGGAGGTAGGCGGCGGAGTCTTCCGCGGTGCGTCGCCGATGGCTGCGTAGCACCGACTCGTGATGTCCGTGTGTGTAGCGGGTCCGGTGGTCGTCGTCCATGGTCCGAGCCTAGCGGCGTGACTCACAATATGATTTTCCTGTCTCAGTATGCGAGACAGCTAGTCGACGGGGACGTTGAGGATCGGTCGGTCGACCGCTGCGCCCGGACCGTCGAAGTGCCACCACTCCCCCGAGTAAGGGGCCAGCCCGCCGTACTGCATGGCGTCCCGCAACCGCGCCCGGTTCGCCTGCTCGTCGGCGGTGACGCCCTGGGTCGCGTAAGCCGTTGCGCGCGAGGAGAAGTCGTCGAAATCGGTGCCCATGTCGGCCAGACACAAACCGTCGACCTGCCGCTCGGCCGGGCACTGCTGCTGCACGCTGGTGAACGTCACGTCAACCGAAAGCCCGGACTCGTGGCTGTGCGCATACGCCCCCGGGCGAGCCACCCACGCCGGGTTGGGCACGGCGTTGAACAGCTTGACCTGAACGTCGTGCGGCCGGTAGCAGTCCCAGAACACCAACACATGGCCTTGCGGGCGCAGCGCCGTCGCGGCCGTCGCCAGCCCCGGGGCCATGGACTGGTGCACCAGGCACCGGGCGTCGGACGGATACAACTGCGTGTGGGTGAAATTGTTCGTGGTCGCGTAGCGCAGGTCGATGATGGCGTCGGGGACCACGCTGCGGACGTCGACGAACCCGGCCGCGCGCGCAGCGTCGCTGACCGGGGGCACATCGGGATTGGCCTGCGCGGGCGCGGCACCGGCGACCAAAGCAAGGACTACCCCGAGCACAACCGTCAGACGCATTTGCTCATTCTCGCGGTTCACCCGCTCGCATCACGCTCAATTCGCGGCGATGTCGCCGTCGACGTAGCGCTGCAGGTTGGGCGCTATCGCGGCCACCACCTCGTCCTCGGGCATCGAGGCGATCGGCTCGATTTTCCAGACGTAGCGCAACAACGCGAACCCGATCAGCTGGCTGGCGATCAGTCCGCTGCGGCGCAGCCGCTCGTCCTCGTCGTCCCCGAGGGTGGATCCGCCGATCAGGCCGCCCTCCACGATCAGCCGCAGCTTTTCGCGGGTCTTGGCCTCATGGGCGGCGGTCAGCACCACCGCGCGCAGAGCGGCGCCGACGTCCTCGTCGGCCCAGATGTCGAGCACGTTGCGGATCAGTCGCTCGCCCAGCTCGGACTTGGGCGTGGCCCACGTCGCGGTGACCGAATCGAGCCACTTCTGCGGCGGCGTGGTGGCGGCGTCGAGCAGCCCCTCCTTGGAACCGAAGTAGTGGTAGATCAGCGCGGGATCGACGTCCGCCGCGCGGGCGACGGCCCGAATCGCCGTGCCGGCCCAGCCGTGTTCGGCGAATTCGTCGCGGGCCGCGCCGACGATGCGCGCGGCCAGCACGCCACGCTCGTCGCGCGGGCCCGGGGTGATCGACCGTTTTGCCACGGTCTCACCATACCGTGAAATTTCATCTTGCGTTGAGACTAGTTTCAACGTATCGTGAAACTATGATCACCACGCTGAACGGCCCCCAGACCACCGGCCGGCAATACCGCAACCTCAGCGAGCCGCGGCACGCGAAGCGCAGCGACATCAACACCGCCATCGCCATGCGCGACGGCACCAGGCTGTTGGCCGATGTTCATCGGCCCGCGTCCGACGGCCGGTTCCCGGCGCTGCTCGCGGCCTCGCCCTATCCGCGGCAGCTGCAGGACCTCGGCGCCCCGGCCGGTTTCATCGAGGCCGGCGTGACGGACTTCTGGGTGCCACGCGGCTACGCGCACGTCATCGCCAACTTGCGCGGCACCTGCGGTTCGGAGGGCACCTTCGGCTTGTTCGACGCTCAGGAGCGCCGGGACGTGCACGATCTCGTCGAGTGGGTCGCAGCCCAACCATGGTGCGACGGGAACGTCGGCATGATCGGCATCAGCTACTTCGCGATGACCCAGCTCGAGGCGGCCGTCGAGCGGCCGCCGCACCTCAAGGCGATCTTCCCGCTGGCCGTGACGGCGGACCTGTACGACGGCGCGAACCACCACGGCCTGCTCAGTTCGTCGTTTGTCACACCGTTCCTCGCCATGACGGGCCTGACCGCCGAACGCAGCGACGAGTTCTGGCGCAGCAAGCCGGTCGGCCTGGCCCGGCGCGTGCTGAAAAGCCCACGCGTGCACAAGAAATTCGAGACCGCCAACGGCGAGGCGGCGGTGACCATGCTGCGCCGGGTTCTCCGCCTGCCGCACAACCCGCACCCGTGGGACGAGCTGTGGCAAGAGGCCGTCCTCAAGCACCCGACCCGCGACGAGTGGTGGGAAGAGCGAAACCTGTTGCCGCTGTTGAAGGAAATCGATATCCCGGTGTATCTCGGGTGCGACTGGGAGAACGTGCCGCTGCACCTTCCCTCAACCTTCACCACGTGGAAAGGGTTGTCGGACAACGCATGTGTGCGGATGGGCATGCTGGGCAAGTTCGGGCTGACCTGGCCGTGGGAGAGCATGCACATTGAGGCGCTGGCCTGGTACGACCATTGGCTGAAGGGGCTCGACACCGGGATCACCGACGGGCCACCGATCCGGTACTTTTTGCCCGGCGCCGACGAGTGGCGCACCGCGGACTCGTGGCCGCCGTCGCAGGCACCGCATCGCGAACTCGCCCTGCGTGCCGACGGCGGCTTGGACGAGGACGAGGGCGAGCCGGGCGGTCGCGAATTCATGGTCTTGGGCCCCGGCCTGGGCCGCGTCAAGCCCAGCGAAATCGATCCGCCGTCGGCGCTGAACTGGACGAGCGGACCGCTCGCCGAGGACCTAGACGTGGTCGGCGACATCGAGTTGCGGCTGGTCGCCTCGGCGACCGCGATCGATACCGCGTGGATGGCGACGCTGCAGGACGTCGCGCCCGACGGCGAGGCCACCGACGTGACGGCCGGCTGGCTACGCGCCAGCATGCGCGAGGTCGACGAGGCGGCCAGCCGCCCCGGCGCGCCCGCGTTGCCCTGCCGCACCGCGCGGGGCGTACCGCTGGGCGAGGACGTCGAGTATCGAATCCCGTTGGTCCCCAACGCCCGACGGTTCAAGGCCGGCCACCGCATCCGCCTGATTCTCACCAGCGATGACCAGGACCCGTCGGCGCCCGTGATCATGAACTTTCGCCACGCCGGCGTCGGGACCAGCAGCGTGAACACGGTTCGCTCGTCGTCGCGCCTGCTGATCCCCGTGGTCGACTGACCATTGATGAACGGCGATCCGTGATCTATCGTGCCGGGTAGCCGATCGGCTAGTCTGTGGCTGGCGGCCCGAAGGAGAGAACACGATGGCCGGTCTCGGCGTGGGCGTCATGCACAACACGATCAATTCGCGCTTCGGGCCGAAGCCATTGATCCACGCCGACTACCTGACCGGACTCGCCTGCGGCGCCGACTCCTTCTGGGTGGCCGACCATCTCAATTCGGTGCTGCCGCCGTCGATGTGGACCCCCAAGCACGTTGGCGCGGCAAAGATCATTCCCAAGATGGACGCCCACCTCGAGCCATGGACGATGCTCGGCTACCTGGCCGGCCGCAATCGGCTCGGCCGGATGCGCCTGGGAGTGGCCGTGACCGACACCGGCAGGCGCAACCCGGCCGTCACCGCGCAAGCCGCCGCGTCGCTACACCTGCTCACCCGCGGCCGGTCGGTGCTCGGCATCGGTACCGGCGAGCGGGAAAGCAACGCGCCCTACGGCGTCGACTGGTCCAAGCCGGTGGCGCGCTTCGAGGAGGCGGTGGCCACCATCCGCGCGCTGTGGAACTCCAACGGCGAGTTGGTCACCCGCGACTCGCCGTTCTTCCCTTTGCACAAGGCCACTTTCGCGCTGCCCCCGTACAAGGGCAAATGGCCGCAGATCTGGATCGCGGCGCACGGGCCGCGCATGATGCGGGCCACCGGGCGATACGCCGACGGGTGGTTCCCCGGAACGACCCGCGCGAGCGAATACGGCGAGCAGCTCGACATCGTGCGCACGGCGGCCTCGGATGCCGGCCGCGACCCGATGGCCATCACCCCCGCACTGATCCGGTTCATCGTCACCGGCCGGTCCCGCGACGAGGTCGACGAGGTCGTGGACAGCGACATCGCGCGGGTGTTCACGCTGAACTGTCCGGCCAAAGACTGGGCCCGCCACGGCGCGGAACATCCGATGGGGACCGACTTCACCGGAGTGCAGGACCTCATCCCGCAAACCATCGACGAGCAAACCGCACTTGCCTACGCGGCCAAGGCGCCGCGATCGCTGGTGCGGGAGTTGTTCGCGGTGGGCACCCCCGACGAGGTCATCGAGCAGATCGCGGACTTCCGCGACAACGGATTGCGATACCTCGTCGTCGGCAACGCCGGTGCCATCCAACCGAGTCTGCGCAAGAGCGCATCCGCGACCGCGCCCTACGTCAAGGTCGTGCGCGGCCTGCGAAAGCTGTGAGGCGGTTTACCGATGCCGATGATCGATCTGACTTTCGTGCGCGGGTCGGTGGACGACGACGCGTTGGGGCGGCTGGCCGACGCGCTGGTGACCGCACTGCTGCGCGCCGAACGCGCCCCGGACACACCGTTTCTGCGGGACAACACGTTGGTGTACCTACACGCGATGGAGGCCGACCAGCTCTCGGTCGGCGGCCGCGGCCCGGGAGCGCCCCGATTCCGGGTCGACCTCACCGTGTTCGAAGGGGCGCTGGATCGGCAACGCAAGGAACAGCTCGCCGCCGACGTGCACGGCGCGGTGTGCGCCGCGGCGGGAATCGAGCCGCAGGGATCGCGGGCGTTTCACGTTTGGACGCTGATTCACGAGATCCCCGAGGGCAATTGGGCCGGCGGCGGCAAGGTCATCTACTACCAGCAGGTGAAAGGCCTTGTGGCCGAGGACTTGCCCGACGATCGCCTGGCCTGAACGCCCGCCCAGCCCGCCGGACCGCCCTATGCTGGCCTGCGAGGGAGGGACCGATGGCGTACGTGCTGGCGCAGCGGCAGGTCTTGGCGACAGCGGCCGCCGACGTTGCGGCGATCCGGACAACGCTTGACGGCGCCGCGGCGGCCGTCGCGGGCAGGACGACCGGAGTGGCGGCGGCCGGCGCCGACGAGGTGTCCGAGGCGGTTGCGGGCCTGTTCAACGCGTACGGCCAGGAGTGGCAGGCGCTGCTCGGCCGGGCGGCGGTGTTCCACGGTGCGTTCGCCGGGACGCTGACCGCGGCCGGCAACGCCTACGCCAACGCCGAGGCCGTCAGCGCGGCGCCGCTGGCCGACCCGCCCGTCACTTTCGTCCTGGGCGGCAGCGGAATGCCCTTCCCTCCCGCAACCTTCGTGAATAACGTCGTCAGCAAGTACGTGGCCCCCAATTTCCCCGTCGGCCTCGTCCAAGCCCTGTTCATGCCCGCGGGCGAATATCCGGATAGTGGCATCAAGGACTTGATGCAAAACATATCGATCGCACGGGGCGTCACGGCCCTGAACAATGCGATCCAACAACAGCTCGCCGCCGGAAACACCGTCAACGTTCTCGGTTATTCGCAGGGCGCCAACATCGCCGCGCTGGAAATGCAGCTGCTGGACCCGGCCGGCACGCCGAGCAATTTACCGATAAACTTTGTGCTGCTTGGTAATTCGATGAATCCCAACGGGGGCTGGGACGCGCGCTTCCCGGGTTTGAGTTTGCCGACGTTGGGTTTTTCGACACTCGGGCCGATGCCGACCAATGACTTCGTGACCAAGGTCTACACCCTCGAATACGACGGCTGGGCCGATTTTCCGCAATACCCGATCGACATCTTCGCCGACTTGAACGCCGTTGTCGGGATGGTGACCGTGCACGGGGGCTACGAAAATCTCACGCCGACGCAGATCAATTCGGCGGTCGTCCAGCCGACGCAGGGACCGACGACGACCACCTTCTACATGATTCCGACCCAGAACCTGCCGCTGCTGGATCCGGTGCGGCACATCGCCTATGTCGGCAACCCGATCGCCGATCTGGTGCAGCCGGTCCTGAGACCCCTGGTCAACTGGGGCTACGGCGATCCGAATTATGGCTGGTCCACCGGGCCGGCCAACGTGACGACGCCGTTCGGATTCTTGCCGCCGCTCAGCGACACCGCCGCCCTGGGGCCCGCGCTGGTCAGTGGGATCCACCAGGGAATCGGCGCCGCGATCGGCGACCTCTACGCCGAGGGACCCCCGCGGCTCCCGTCGCTGCAGGACATCTCGCAGGCGCTGACATCGTTCTCGTCATCGCCCGGCACCCTGGCCCTGCCCACCGGGCCGCCCACGCCAACCGACCTGATCTCGAGCCTGGAGTCGGCGAACACCCAAATCGTCGGCACGGCGACGACCGCGTTGTCGACGGCCTACTCGACGCTGCTTCCGACGGCGGACATCACCACCGCGGTCCTGGTCTCGTTGCCGTCCTACGACCTGAACCTGTTCCTCGACGGGGTGAGCCAGATGGTCAACGGTCAGCCCCTGGCCGGTCTGGTCAACGCGATCGGCTATCCGATCGCCGCCGACGTCGGATTGCTCCCGCTCGCAGGCGGTTTGGAGCTGGCGGTCCTAGGGGAGGCCGCCTATTCGATCGTCACCGGGGCGCCGTCCGGCACCTTCTGACGTTGGTGGCCAGGGGCGGGATCGAACCGCCGACCTTCCGCTTTTCAGGTGGATGGAACGGCCGCTGGCCTGCGGTTTAATGACTCCCATACGTCAAATACGCCGCGCTGAGCGCGTCTGACGCAGGCTGCTCGTCCGGCGATCGGACACAGACCGGACACGGTGACAGCACTCCCGACAAGGGACCCTTCATCGCCCGTCACTCAGTGATGCGCGCTGGGGGCTCCCGGGGAGCAGGTACCCGATGCCCGGCATCACGAGGTCGAGCGCGCATTCAACGAGCTCGATTGCGGAGCGACTCACCCTTCGGCCGGACACAACCCGAACGGCCAGCCGGAACACGGACGGAGCGGCGGACGCCGGTAGACCGCGAGTGCCCGAGGCCGGCAAGGCCGCAGGGCGCGAGAGCGGTAGCGGTCGGTCGGACGGCGGGAGCGGCGTAGACCGTGTTCCGGCTGGGACCAACGGGCTTGTTATATGCGCCAAAAGTGTCCGCGACACCGTCGACGGCATTGTTGATGCGGAACTGTCGGCCTCGGATGCCTTGGGGCTGCGGTTCCCGAGGCCCAACATGGTGGCCTCGGCAGCGGCGCTGTTCGAACCGGCCGAACCATGGGCGCATGGACGGGACCGGCTGGATGTCGAACCTGAGTGCGGGCGATTCCGGATCACGATCGGCCCGGGCGTCGTCCGTCTCGGCTGGACCAATCCCGTTCGCGCGGAGAAGGCATCTGAGCGGACCGTGGGCCAGCACATGCAGGACGTAGCGGGCGAGGTAGACCGCATAAAGGCCGGTCGTGATGTGCCTGACCCGTCGGGCCGTGCGATCACCGAATGGTCCCGCAAGTCGCGTGCGGCGATGTGCCGCACCTTCGCCGAGCTGGACTACACGCCGATGGTGGAAAGCGGACGGGTACCCGCGATGGTCACGCTGACCTACCCCGGCGACTGGGAATCGGTCGCACCCGATGGAGCCAGCGTAAAGCGACATATGATGCTGTGGCGCAAACGATTTCAGCGCGAATGGGGTGAACCAGCGCGCTACATCTGGAAGATGGAATTTCAACGCCGCGGCGCACCACACATTCACCTATGGATGGCTCCCCCGTATACCGTCGGTCGATCAGGCCGTAGGTTCAGCGAATGGTTGTCGCAGGAATGGGCGGAAGTCGTCGCCCATCCCGACCCTGAACAACGCACACGCCACTTGCGCGCCGGTACGGCTATCGACAGCCTCAACGGATTGCGTGCTTGCGACCCCAAACGCTTGGCGATCTACTTCACGAAGCACTCATCACCGAATAGATTGGGCGACAAGGAATACCAGCACATCGTTCCGGAGGCCTGGCGGCGGCCGGGCCGCGGACCGGGTCGCTTTTGGGGGGTCCACGGGTTGGAACGAGCAACCGCAGTCGTTGAGATCGCCCAGGACGCATACCTGACGGCCCGAAGGATCATCCGTCGGTGGTCTCGCTCACAGGCCATTCATAGCGATTGCACCCACTGCTTCCCCACCGCACTCGTTCCGCGAATGACCCGCGTCGCAGTTCAACGAACAAACTCCAAGACTGGCAAAGTACGCCACCGCAACGTCTGTCGGAGGCGACTTCTCTGCCGCCAAGGCGGCTTCGCGGGTGGCTACGCCCTTGTGAACGACGGACCAGCGTTCGCATCCCAGCTCGCGGCAGCGTTATCGGCGGATCGGGCGAAGGCGGTGCGCGACGAACAACTCGCGGGCCGTAAGTGATCTAACGCAATTCACCTCTGACCGTCGCATTGCAGCAACCGGCTACATACGCTTAGCACGTGACCATCGAACTGTCGCCGCGCCTGCCGGATGGTGAGCGGCCGAGGAATCATCAGGAATTGGCCGCTGAGCAGATGGACCTGGACAACGTGATCAACGAGCTACTCCTGCGGCTGGAGGATCATAAATATCGTTGGGAGCTTTATGAATTCGGACTTTCCGACACTGAAGAGCGACGTCAGGTGCACACAGTCATTGAGCAGCTGCGGCTGGCGGTGCATACGGGTGGGCCAGCCGTACTTCATCCGCTGCGTCACGCGCTGTCTGTAGCTCACTCCGACGACCCCGCGTCGCCTGGATGCTCCGGATAGTCCGAGTCGCGGGCCATGCTCAGCTGCGCACTACCGTCCACGCGGTGCGGGGGACGGCTAGCGCGGTCGTAAACCGACAAAAACGAGGTCGTGAATTGTTCTGGCAATTCGATCTTCGTCGAGCGCATCGTCAAGCACTAGGTAGGTCAGTGCGCTGGTCGTGACGGCACCGAATAGCGCGATCGCGGCAACTGCTGGGTTGTCGAGGGTCACGAGTGAGCCGTCGCCGGCGCCAGCGCGAAGTAACGTCTCGACGGGTGCGAAGTATGCGGCGCTGATCATGTCGGCGATGACGGGCATGCGGGCGGCGCGGCCCAGTTCCCCGATGAGAGCGCGGCAGACGGCGGGTCTCTGTGCCATCACGCGCAGCTGGGCACTGATGACTGCGTGCAGGCGCTGAGCGGCGGAGCCTTCTGCCTCCACGACTGCGGCGACCTCGTGCGCGACTTGCTGTAGGACGTCTTCGAGGAGGAAGGCGAGTATTTCCTCTTTGCCGGCGAAGTAGTAGTAAAGGGTGGCCTTGGCGATGCCGGTGGTGGCGGCGACGTCTTCGATCTTGGTGTCGTTGAGCCCGCGGTCTGCGAAAAGTGCCGCCGCCGGCGGCAGGCGGTCGGCAATTTTTCGCGGAACCTCGCGCATTGACGCTCCTCTCGGTTGGACTTACAGTCTAAACTACTGGATTAGACAGCCGTATAATTAGATTCACAGCGGTAGGAGCTCAGATGACGACGGTGCAACTTCGCTACGACCCGTTCGATGCGACGATTCAGGACGATCTCTACCCCATCTACCGGCAGCTGCGCGACAAAGCCCCGCTGTATCGCGCAGCCGATTCCAACACGTGGGTTTTCAGTCGCCACGAAGATGTCGTCAGCGCGCTGCTTGACCATCACACCTACTCATCCGTGGACGGCATATTTCCAACTCCACCGGGCTCAGATTTCCACGCATCGTTCTTGCCCATGATGATTTTGATGGATCCCCCGCGACACGATCAGCTGCGCGCGTTGGTAAGCAAGGCGTTCACCCCGCGGCGCATCGCGGCGTTAAGTAGTGGGATTGAGGACCTGGCGGAGGATTTATCAGATTGCCTTGACCGGGGCGCAGGGTCGGTTGACTTTGCCGCCGACTTTGCCGCCGTCCTGCCGGCCATGGTGATCGCTGATTTGCTCGGCATTCCTCGCGAGGACCGCGCACAGTTTCGGCAGTGGTCAACCACGATGGTCCAGTCCAATCCGGCGCGCGGTGAGATGGGCGAGGGGCTGGCCGCGGCTGCGGCCGTCTATGCCTACTTCACCGACTTCCTCGCCGAGCGTCGACGCGAACCGCGCGGCGACTTGATGTCGGCCTTGGTGTCCGCCGAGATCGACGGAAAGCGTCTTACTGACGAGGACCTCCTTGGCTTTTGCCTGTTGCTGCTCATCGCAGGCCATGAGACCACCTCGAACCTGCTCAGCAACGCCGCAGTAGTGCTTGCGAGCGATCCCGACATTCGCCGACGACTAGTCGCCGATGACAACTTGCTTGGTCCCGCAGTTGAGGAGCTCCTCCGGTATGACTCACCGGTGCAAGGACTTTCACGAACTCTGACCCGCGACGTCACGCTGCATGGCGTCACGATGTCCGTCGGTGATTCAGTGCTGCTGTTGTTCGGCTCGGCTAACCGTGACGAACGAGTGTTTGCTGATCCCGACGTGTTCGATATCGGGCGCAAACCCGAACATCAAGTGGCGTTCGGCCGAGGTATCCACTTCTGTCTCGGTGCGTCATTAGCGCGGATGGAGGCCCGGATAGCGTTGCGCGCCCTGCTGGCCCGAGTGCCCAACTGGGAAGTCGACCTAGAGAACGCGCAGCGCCTGCGGTCGGGCCTCATCCGGGGCTATATGTCTTTGCCTATCTCGTGGTCGGCAAATTAGCCGAACTGCGCGTCAGGCAGAGCGGCTGGGGCGGCGCCATTCCCGCGGAGCGGGATCACTACGATGCGGGCTCGTCGACCTTGCGGCGGTGCGCGGCGAGGAAGTCATCGACGATGCGCTCACAGTCTTGACGATCGATGGCACGCAGCCCGGTGAGGCGCGCGAAGGCGACCGGCCCCACGAGTTGGCACAGGATCAGCTCGGGGTCGAATTCATCGAGGTCGGCGCAGGCTTCGGGGCTTTGCAAAAGTAGATCGAACGGCTGGCGATACTGCTCGATGATCCGGGTCCGCAGCGCGTGCCGATCGTAGGTCTCCTGAGTGCTGTTTGATGTTGGGCCAAGCGCGACCCAAGCCAGTGTGGTGACGTGCAGCGGCGCCTCCTGGAACAGCGTGGCCTGTCGGCTCAACAGTTCGATGAGTTGGTCGCGCAACGATCCCGTCGCCGGCGGAAGGTGAACCTGCGGCAGCAGCCGTTCAAATGTGGCGGCCAGTAGTTGAGTGGAGCTGCTGAAGTGGCGATAGAGGGTCGTGCGCGCAACTTTAGAGGCCTTGGTGACCGCGTCTATGGTGACGGCTTCAATCCCGCCGGCGCTGAGGAGTTTGGTGGCTGCATCTAATAGCCGGGTCCGGGAGCGCACCAGGCGCGGATCGACATCGTCGTCGACCGGCATGTCAAAACCGTCGCGCTCCATATGGTCACCGTAAACCCTACGCATACCTGGCCCGCACCGAATCGCATCTGCATTGGCGATTGATCCAGCCACTACCCAACTAACGCTACTGTTGGTAGCATAGCGCTACCAATAGTACAGTTATTCGTAGGGGTTTGTGCGTAGTAGGGGGATTCGTGATCAGGCAACGGCTCGAACAACCCGTGGTCCAAAAGGCCACCAATGCACGGCTGGCATGTCGGTTCATGAGGCCATCCCACGAACCCTCCCAACTTGTGCGGCAGGGACTCGCACACGCCGAGGATGGCGTTCTGCGATGAATGCGCTGCTTGCGCTAACCAGGACCCAAGTGTGGATGAGTGCGGCTCGCGGTTTCAGGCTCAGCGGCCGCACCATTACCAGTGACATCCACCGAACGCCGCCGGACCAAGACCGCGTTCGTCCTCGGCATTACCCGCCTCGCTACTGCTCATACCTGGACGACAATTTGATGAACCGGGAAATGTACAACCACGTGCACGACGATCCCACCAGGCTAACTTCCCGGCTGGCTTTTCGTCTGCGGCGTTCATGAACCTTTCAGAATTTCGGCGACGGTGCGTCGTCACGGTCAATCAACCTGCGCGCCGAGGGGCACGTCGCGCCAGGCGCGAAATGCTGGTCCGTCGCCTGCGGGGTGCTCTCGGGCCAATCCAGGTGAGTAGTGCGGTAGCGGTCGACGGGTGCACGCCTGTCGCGGTTTCGGCGACGAAGCGAAAGGGTACTAGCGGTACTGTTCCGACACCGTTAGTTTCTTTTGGGATAACGGAGGTGGGGGATGGCGGACAACGGGTGGGTTTCCTCGGGGGTGGCGACGCTGAGTCGCCCAGTTCGGGAGCAACTTCGCAAGGTCGCGGCGGGCGAGGGCGCATACAGTGATCGACTAGCTCGCCTGGCGGGGTTCAGCATCCGACATAAGGTGCTGGTCATCGGGGCGTGGGTGGTGACCGCCGGCGTCCTGGCGATGCTGTTCCCCCAGCTGGAAACCGTTGTGAAACAGCAGTCGGTGAATCTGGTCCCCCCTGATGCTCCATCGCTGCAGACGGTTGACCGGATGGGCACGGCATTCGGCGAGCAGGGGTCCAAGACCACCGTCTTTGTTGCATTCGAGGACCCGACGGGCCTGACTGCGCCGGTGCGTCAGCGCTACAAAACGATGGTTTCGCGGTTGCGTGCCGACTCCCAGCACGTGCGACTGGTTCAGGATCTGTTAGCCGACCCCGTTACTGCGGGTCAGGCGATGAGCCAGGATGGCAAGGCGTGGTATGTGCCGGTCGGGGTAGCTGGCACGCTCGGCGATCCTAGAGCGGCGGAATCCGTTCGGGCGGTGCGCGCTATTGTCGCCGAGTCGTTTAGCGGTACGTCCACGATCGTTCGTGTAACCGGACCTCCCGCGACATTCAGCGATCTAATCGATTCGGCTGAGCAGGATTTGATTGGCATCTCCATCGTGACAGCCGGTCTGATCGCGGTGATTTTGCTGGTCATCTATCGGTCACTAGTTACCGCGTTGCTGCCATTGCTCGTGATCGGTGTGAGCCTGGCGGTCGGGCGCGGGGTGCTCTCGGCGCTGGGCGAATCAGGAATGCCGGTGTCGCAATTCACGATTGCGTTCATGACTGCCATCTTGTTGGGTGCCGGCACCGATTATTCCGTGTTTCTGATCAGCCGGTATCACGAGCAGCGCCGCCAGATGATTTCGGCTGACCTGGCTGTGATTAACGCAACCGCCACCATCGGGCGGGTGATCATGGCTTCCGCCGCGACTGTGGCGTTTGCGTTTCTATCCTTGGTCTTTGCGAAGCTGAGCGTATTTAGCGCATTAGGCCCGGCGTGCGCGATCGCTGTCTTTGTCGGAGTCGCAGCTACAGTAACGTTGTTTCCTCCGGTATTGGCGCTTGCCGCGAAACATGGCATTGGCGAACCCAAAGCTGACCGCACGCGCCGATACTGGAACTGGATCGCCGTGGCCGTGGTCCGCCGACCCGCCCCACTGCTGGCCGCCAGCCTGGCACTTGTATTAGGCCTCGCGGCTGTCGCGCTGACTATGCACATCAGCTACGACGATCGGCAAGGACAGCCGGCGACGACCACCAGCAATGAGGGCTATCGCTTGCTGGATAGGCATTTCCGCAAAGATATCGTCATCACACAGTTCATGGTCGTCGAATCACCCACAGATATGCGCACCAGTAAAGGCCTAGCCGACCTAGATGAAATGGCGTCTCGAGTGTCGCAATTGCCGGGCGTCACCAAGGTTTCCGGTGTCACTCGGCCCACCGGTGCACGCCTCGATCAGGCACAGCTCTCGTGGCAAAACGGCCAGATCGGCAACAAGATGGCCGGCGCGGTCGCCAAGGGAGACGCCCATAAGGACGACCTGGCCAAACTCACCAGTGGCGCCGACCAACTCGCCGGCGGCCTGGCGCAACTTGACACCACCCTGCGCACGGCATTGACACCGCTGACCGCGGTCCTTACCCAAGCCCAGTCCAGCGGATCGCAATTTCAACACTTTCGCCCTCTGCTGCAGCAACTTTCGGCTACCACACCAACCATCGATCAAGCGATCCGAACCGGGCCGGGACTGCGTCAAGAAGCTCAACAAGCCCAAAACGCGATCGCCACGATCGATCCGCTGGTTGGTGCGCTCAACACCTCCCCGTGGTGTGCCACCACACCCGAGTGTGCCCAGATCCGCGATCAGGTGCAGATTCTGGTGACCTTGCGCGATGGCGGCTTTTTCAGCCAGCTCGCCAACCTGGGCGACATGTACCAGCCGGGCAGCGACAATGCGGCGGGCACCGTAGCAGATCTGCAGAGCACGGTCACCTCGCTGAACAAGGCTTTCGGAGCACTCGGCGATCCCGCCGACATGGCCGGCAATATCCGCCGCCTCCAAAACGGCATCAGCCAGCTCGCGTCGGGTGCACAAGCCCTGGCCACCGGCGTGCACACCCTTGCCGACAGCAACATCGAAATGTTGTCCGGCATGAGTCAGGTCGCCACCCAATTACAAAATTCCGCGCGGTCCAGCGCCGGTTCGGACAACGCCAGCGGCTTTTACCTGCCCGCCAACACCTTCGAGAATCGCCAGTTCGCCGATGTGGCAAAACATTTTATGTCGGCCGATGGCAAGACCGCCCGCTTCGCGATCGAATCGAGCTACAACCCCTACAGCAGCCAAGCGATGGATCTCGCTCAGAAAATCACCGAAGTTGCCGGGGCCGCACGCCCGAACACCTCCCTGGCCAACGCCACGATATCGATGGCCGGTTTCCCCGCCGTCAACTCCGATATTCAGCGCCTGCTGTCGGCCGACTTTCATCTGCTGGCGATCGCCACGCTCGTCATCGTCGGAGTGATCCTTGTCCTTCTCCTGCGTGCCTTGCTGGCCCCGCTCTACCTCCTCGGTACGGTCGTACTCAACTATGGCGCGGCACTGGGCATTGGGACGCTCGTCTTCCAATACGGCCTGGGTAAGGAAATCGCCTGGCCCGTACCG
This sequence comes from Mycobacterium sp. UM_CSW, assembly GCF_000455205.1. Taxonomy (GTDB): domain Bacteria; phylum Actinomycetota; class Actinomycetes; order Mycobacteriales; family Mycobacteriaceae; genus Mycobacterium. The sequence goes on from NZ_AUWQ01000017.1 coordinate 92,917, forward strand.
CTTGTGGCGTTCATCATCCTGGTCGCCGTCGGCGCCGACTACAACATGCTGCTGATCTCGCGGTTACGCGAAGAATCCGCTCACAACATTCGCGTCGGCGTGCTACGCACGGTCGCAAACACCGGTTCAGTCATCACCTCAGCCGGGCTCATCTTCGCCGCGAGTATGTTCGGCCTGATGGTCGGCTCTGTCGGAATCATGATCCAAGTCGGATTCATCGTCGGCTGCGGCCTACTACTCGACACCTTCGTCGTTCGCACCCTCACGGTGCCCGCGATCGCTACGCTCCTGCGCGAGGCCAGCTGGTGGCCGCAACGGAAATCCTCGACTCACAACGGCCGACCACACCGGACCACATGACAATTGGCCGAGAGCGCATCCGCACCAGCGACGGGATCACTCTCGTGGCCGATTGCTACCGGCACGCCGCGACTCACCCCGTCGTGTTGCTGCTCCATGGCGGCGGCCAGAACCGTCACGCGTGGGCCACCACCGCCCGTCGACTCTATTCCCACGGCTACACCGTCGTCGCCTACGACACACGAGGTCACGGCGACAGCGACTGGGACCCGAGCGGACAATATGACATCGAACGGTTTGTGTCCGATCTGATCTCGGTACGAGGACACGTCAGCGCCGACAGTCCCCCCGCCGTCGTCGGCGCGTCGCTGGGTGGGCTGATCATCCTCGCTACCCATCTGCTGGCCCCACCCGACCTCTGGGCAGCCGTTGTCCTGGTCGACATCACCCCGCGAATGGAATTTCATGGGGCCCGTCGCATCCTGTCATTCATGGCCGGACACCCCGACGGATTCGGCACGCTCAATGATGCCGCCGATGTCATCGCCGAATACAACCCACGCCGCGCGCGACCCGAAAATCTCGACGGCCTGCACAAGGTTCTGCGCCAACGTAGCGATGGCCGATGGATCTGGCGCTGGGACCCGGCCTTCATCAGCTCCAACTTCGATGTCCTCCAAGGCAATCTCATGACGGGCAGCGAGGAGTTCGACGCCATCAGCGGATTCCTCGCCGAAGGAGCACGTCGAATCACGGCCCCAACGCTGTTGGTACGCGGGGCACTTTCAGACGTAGTCTCCCAGGAAACCGTCAGCGAATTCCGCCAGCTCGTCAGGCACGCCGAAACGACGGACGTCACCGGCACCGGTCACATGGTTGCCGGCGACAACAACGACGCGTTCACCGCCGCGGTTACCGACTTCCTCGACCGCGCCATGAGGACCCTGACATAAGCATCCAGCGAGTCTTCAGCCACCCGGGCTACTGATGTGCCATGGCTTTGGGTTGTGTTGCGTCTGAGTCATTCTCGTCGACAGGAAGGTCGTGCCGAATCGCTCGGACGCGACCTCGCGGCAGACACGCCACGTATCCGTGACACTTGCCATAGAGTTCCCACGAGGTCGCCGCTACATCCGGGTCGACGTCGATGCGGTGGCCGGGGGAGAAACAGAGATGTAAGGCCCCGTCGTCGTCGCACCAGGCGCGCGTGCAGATCGCTCCGGCAAGGTCCAACAGTGGCCGCTCCTCGGGCGAAAGGTTGATGGGGTCGATCAACACTTCATCCGACGGCCAGGCTCCTGCCGGCGGGAGGGTCAGTCGCAGCGGTCGGGAAATCACCAATTCGTTGTAACCGTCGAGGTCGAGTATGAGCCCTTCGTGCAGCGAGACTCGCTGAACGGTGCATTGCTCAATCCATTGCGTGTGCATAACCGCCCCCTTCGACGCGTCGGTGAGTCCCATCTATGCTACCGATAGTAGCGCAACGATACTATTAGTATTCCTATGCGCTATCGCGGGCGTTCCATGCATCAAGAATGCGCTGCAAACCTCGATCAATGCGCTCGCGCGCCTCCCCTGCCGTGCGGCTCTGGTGTGGCTGCGGTCGGTTGACCTGCCGTATGCATGCAGTCGTCGGAATGCGAACACTACGGACCGATCTGAGTTGTCATCCCCAAGTGCGACCATCCCAATATGGCGATCACCATCCCATCCGGCCGGCCCAACTGGCGCTTCATGCGCTACGTTCGGCCGCCGACGAGAGACTCGAAGTTGGAGCCTCTGTACCCATTGAGGCCGGCAACGCGCCCGGTGCGGCTGGGCATTGATGTCGGGACCATCGCGGAGCCGCCGGAGGAGGGCTACATCACCGGGTTCCTGACGCGCGACGAGATCGAGGTGCACCTATTGATCCCGGCGGCAACGGAAGCTCCGAGCGGGTGGACCGAGTTGCTCGATGAACCGCCTTGCCACACCGTCAATTTCACGAACGTAGCTGACGCAGGCAAGTTCTGCGACGCGGCCGAGTTCTCCGTCAGCACCGCTCGTGGCGAGAGCTACCGTGCCTGGTCCAAGGCTCGGTTCTTCGCCGCGTACCAGCAGCTCGATGAGCACGATGCGCCGGACGGCCTCCCCCCGTTGACGCTCGATCAGCGACATCGTGCAGCTGCCTATGCTGCCGCCGCCGGGGCTGTTGGCATCGATGCCATCGTCACCACCGCCCCCACTGCGGGACGAACAGATGTCGCCGACAACGATGTGGTCGTCAGCGTGACACCCGACGCGGCTGTACCACTCATCGGTCACTACTTGCGGGTGACTAGCAATCCGGTTGTGACGGTCGAGCGCGGCATGTTGGTGGGTGGCGGAAGCTGGGAGACGACGGAGTCGACTGCGACCATCGTCAATCTTTACGACTGGGGCACGGTCAGCGGATTGCCATACTTCGATGCCGCTTCAATGTTTGCGGCTGCCGCTAAAGGTGGACCTGAGGCCGCAGAGGCATTCACGTCGGTTCGCATCCGCCTGAGACGTGCAGCGCGCGCGTTCGACGATCTGCTGGCCGCGCTGTCGAACCCGCTGGACGGGAAGCGGAACGAAGATGTTGCCGAGGCTACCGCTGAAGCTTTTGACCGTGAATTACTCTATCTTGCAGCAGTTTTCGATATTTTCGGGCGTGCTTACCAAGCGATGGTCGACCCGTCAGTTGATCGGAAAAAGGCTCGGGGATCACTCGACTCGCGGACCTTCATCGACAAGGAAGTGCGAACGCAGTACGACCAGTCACTTTTGGGTGACGTGACGCGCCTGCGGGTGTATGCGTGGCTCTGCAAGCAGTTGAGGAATCACATCCACGATGGCGTTCTTGCCGTCGACACCCACCCTGGCCGCAGCTACGGCAACACGATGAACGTGGCGCTGAATCTCAGTGTGATTCCCGAGTTAGCCCTCGGTGCCGACAATGAGATGACTCAGCACCACTACGACGCGCTGGGAGTGTGGCAGACCGAACCTGTTTCGCCCTTTACCGGTTCGTCAATGGTGGCCGACCTTGCGACAACCGGTTTCACCCTCATCCGAGCGGCGCTCGAGTACATCGAAGCGTTCACGAAACTTATCGTCCGGAACAAACCGGCGAATGCGCCGTCGTCTAGTGCGTTCCTGGGATGCGTGCAGGCTCGTCCGGGCGAGGTCGAGCCAGCGCCCCCAAAGCGAGCAGTGTTCTATCAAGCACTGTTCGGATTACATCCGGACAGCGTGTAGTGGACCCCTAGCAGCCCGACACGAGGTTGACGCCGTCATGGACCCGCGAATGAGTTTCTTCGTCGAACGCGTCCAGTACACGCACCGCGAATGCAGGATTCATCGCTGACTGAACTTCCTCCCTTGTCATCCAACGAACCTCGCGGGCTTCCGCAGTGGGGTGAGTGTCCCCATCGGCCGGATGGCAGCGGTAGACCAGAGCGACAATCCCATGGGTCAGGTTCTTGTAAACGCCGGTGAGACGTTCTACCTTCACCGTCAATCCGGTTTCCTCAAGGACTTCGCGCCGAACACCGTCCTCAAAAGATTCGCCTAGTTCGAGTACACCACCAGGGGCTTCCCAGTGGCCGTTGTCGTCCCGCCTGATCACGAGAACGCGATCATCGTCACGCACTACGATGCCGGCGACACTGACCGAGTGCTTAGGCGAGGTTGCCATTTCTGGGGTCCTCCTTGTTCGATGCCGGCAGAAGAGACACGGGTTGACTGGCTTCCTAGACTAGTCGTCTAGACATGTGATGGAAGGCCAGCGGGTGCTGCAACTTGGACAAATCGACAGAGCCGATGACAAGCCGCCATATCGGCAGATCGCGGGCATGTTGCGAGAAGCGATCCGTTCCAACCGGCTAGCTCCCGGGGAACGACTGCCGTCTGAGACGGAACTTATCGAGCATTTCGGTGTGGCACGCATGACGGTAAGACAAGCTGTGCAGGAGCTTCGTTCCGAGGGACTGGTCGTCTCGCAGCATGGCCGCGGGGTGTTTATTCGCCCGACGCCCCCCATCCGCCGGCTCGCGTCGGATCGATTCGCGCGACAGCATCGCGCGGCAGGCAAGGCGGCGTTTACCGTCGAGGCCGAGAAATCGGGTTACTCGCCGCAAGTCGACAATATTGCGGTGAGCCGCGAGAAGCCGAATTCGTTTGTAGCGGAACGACTTCGATTATCACCGGACGATGACATCGTCGTGCGATCGCGCCGCTACCTGGCGAATGGCCGACCGGTTGAAACGGCGGTCTCCTTCATCCCGGCTGCTTTCGCCGAAGGCACGAGGATCGAGCAGGTGGACACTGGGCCCGGGGGCATCTACGCCCGACTGGAAGAGAATGGCCACGTACTCGGTCACTTCACCGAGGAGGTCGCAGCCCGAATGCCCACTCCCGAAGAACGGCGGCAACTGGAACTCGAACCAGGCGTTCCCGTATTGACAGTGCTGCGAACCGCATATGACGCGAATGACGTGGCGGTTGAGGTCTGCGACACGGTGAAAGTTGCTTCCGCCTACCTGCTCGAATACGAGTTCCCGGCCCGCTGAGCCCAAAGTCTTCGATCAACTGGGCGTCGACCGTTGCACTCCTCTAGACGACTATGTAACCTCAACTTGTCTAGAGCAGTTCTCATGAAAGGTCGACAAATGTCTGTGCCGAAATGGCTCAAGGTGTCACACCAGCAGGTTTTCCCACGCAAAGCGTTTGTGGTGTCCGACGTGACGGCGGTGATCGATTACGAGCGGTCGACGAAGGACAACAAGGTCCAGGCGACTGATCGAGAATCAGGCGCTCCGTTGTGGCAGGTCGAAGTCCTCGACGGCGACCCGACAGCTAGTAAGCGAGCGCGCACTCTCACCGTCAAGTTCGCAACGCCCAAGCAGCCTGTGTGCCCACCGAACACTGCCGGAATGCCCTTCACACCAGTGATTTTCGAGGAACTATACATATTGCCGTACGTAGACCGTTCGAGCGAATCCGGCCGCATCGCGTGGTCGTTTCGGGCCTCGGGTATGACTGCGGACACCGGCAAGGCGGGGTCCTCAGCGGGAGACCGGGTGTCAGCATGAGTCCGTACGACCCCGTAGTACCTAGCGATCCGTATTCGATTCCAGATCCCGACGCCGGCATCGACTTCTTTGACCTCACGCACCTGCTGGCGGTCGGCGCCATGTGGCTCATTGCGGTGATCGGCGTGGTCGCCGTTTCGCTCGTCGTTTGGAGAGTGCGTTCCCCCGCCACATTTGGGCGTTATGTTGCAACACCAGCATGTCGGGCCCGATGGCTGATCTGGGCATCGATCTCCTGGCCACGGGTTGCCAAGGCCTGCGGGTTGTCGACTCCCGAGCACGTCACACGCACGGACGCACAGGGCAAGAGCAGGACGAGGACAGTTTGGACTCATCCTCGCCTTCTCGGGGTGAGCATGTTCGGCGACTGCCTACGGATGACAGTCCGAACACGGACCGGCCAGACGGTGGACGACCTCGAAAACGCGGTCCCCGCAATTCGTGACGCTGTCGGGGCGCATTCCGCCCGCTCGACACTGATCGGCCCCGGCACGGTTCGCGTGGAATTCGTTATGAAACAATGCCTTTCAGAGGCAGAGACCGCTGCATTCCCAACCAGCGTCGAGCCGACGGGCGTCGAGGTCGGCCGGCGTGAGAATGGGTCGGCATGGACTCTGCGCGTCGCCGGCCTGCACACCCTCACTGTTGGGTGCTCGGGTGCGGGCAAGGGCTCCGTTTTTTGGGGCATTGCAGGCGGATTAGGCCCAGCCATCAAGGCGGGAACCGTGCGGCTGTTCGCCGTGGATCTCAAGTACGGGATCGAAGTGTCAGTCGGGTCTGCACTATTCAGCGGCATTGCGACGACCGAGGCCAACGCCGCGAGACTGCTGACCAACTTGGAGGAGCTACTAGACAGCCGCGGTCGCAGGATGGCCGGCCGAGCGCGTTCGCACACACCGAGCACCGCCGAACCGCTCGTCGTGCTGCTCATCGATGAATTCGCGGGCTTGACCGCATACATGACGGACGCGGCACTGAGGAAGCAAGTTGCGGGCTCACTCTCACGCATCCTGACAAAGGGTAGGGCTGTAGGCATCGTGGTCGCCGCATTCATGCAGGACCCTCGCAAGGAGATTCTGCCCATGCGCGGGTTGTTCACCCAAACCGTCGCACTGCGGCTGCGCTCACGCGACGAAGTCGCCATGGTCTTGGGTGACGGCCTCGCCGACGCCGCCCCCGCGCATCGGATCAACCCAAATGAGCCTGGTACCGGATACGTCATCGCCGAAGACGGGTCAACGATGCGAGTACGCGCCGACTTCTGGCCCGATTCGCTAATCCGTTCTGTCGCACAAGAATACGGGCCTACAAGCTCAAGTCGCGCTGGTTCAGCAGAGAACTGAGGACATCGGCATGACAACCCTCGGCATCAAAACCAGCGCCACCGCGACAGCGACCTTTCCAGAGCTTCTAACAGCGGAGCAGGTGGCCGAGCTGCTTGGCGTGTCCGCTGCGACGGTGAGTCGATGGGGCGCATTGCGCGAACACGGCGCAGACGTGGGACCGCCCTGCTACACGCTATCTGATCGCGTAAGACGTTGGGACGCAGCTGAAGTCCGCGCATGGCTTCGTAAGGTGCGTCGCTAAGTGGCCGGATCGGTCCCGCGCGGTATCCGAAAGCGGATCAATTCGGCCGGTCTGCCGCGCTATCAAGTGCGCTACCTGGTGCGTGATTCAGACTCCCCGTCGGGATGGGCTGAGACGTCGTCGACGTTCGCCACCTTGCGAGAAGCGCGGGCATTCAAGGCCGACCGGGATGGCGAAGCGGCGATCGGCGCCAGACGCTTCGACCCCCGACTTGGCCGGGCCAAACTCGCCGCTGTCTGGACGCAATACAGCGCGTTGAAACGCCCCGCAGTGTCGCCCAAGACCTGGAGCGGCTACACCCAGCATTGGGAACTACGCATCAGTCCGCGTTTCGGCCACGTCCCGGTTGATGAAATCAGCCGAAAGGATATACAGCAATTCATCGATTCCATGACCGTCGGTCCCTGGGCCAAACTCGCCACGCTGCGGCTGCTGCGGTCGATTCTCGACATGGCGCGCGAGGACGGTCGAATCCACAGCAACCCGGCTGACGGGGTGTCATCCGGGCGGATACCCACCCGAGAACGCCACCGCTATCTGACCGCCACCGAAGTCGCCGCCCTGGCAGCCGCATGCGGCGACCACGGCGACGTGGTGATCATCCTCGCCTTCACCGGCCTGCGCTGGTCCGAACTCGTCGGCCTGCGGGTCGGCGACATCGACCTAACTGCGCGTCGGCTCTATGTCCGCCAGGCCGCGCCAGAAGTGGAAGGCCGGATCATCGTCGGGCCGCCAAAAACTCGCGCCGCCGCCCGAACCGTCCCACTCCCCCAAATCGTCATCGACGCGCTCAAACCAAGGATCGATAATCGCGCGCCCACAGAACATGCAATCACCTCGCCAAATGGCGGGTTCCTCAGATCAAACAACTGGCGCCGGCATACCGACTGGAACGAAGCCCTAAAGAAAACCGGACTGGTGCCGCTGACGATTCACGACCTGCGCCACACCTACGCCAGCCTGGCCCGGGCCTCCGGCGCCGACCTCCGCTACGTCCAGAAGACGATGGGGCACTCGACGCCGACCGTCACCGCGAACATCTACAGCGACCTCTATTCAGACGAACTCGACCACGTAGCCACGAATCTCGACCGGCTTCAGGACGTCGCCAAAAACCGGGCGAACGGACAGGAACCGGACACACCGAACCATCCATAGAGTGCCATCACCGCGTCCGTGCAGCTCAAGACTGGTGGCCAGGGGCGGGATCGAACCGCCGACCTTCCGCTTTTCAGGCGGACGCTCGTACCGACTGAGCTACCTGGCCGGAAGGCATTGAGTGCCTCGCCGTGTTGGCGACCCTGACGGGACTCGAACCCGCGACCTCCGCCGTGACAGGGCGGCGCGCTAACCAACTGCGCCACAGGGCCTCGCTCTTGCTCCGCGTCTCCGCGTCGCGTACCCCCAACGGGATTCGAACCCGTGCTACCGCCGTGAAAGGGCGGCGTCCTAGGCCACTAGACGATGGGGGCCAGAACCGAATCACTTCGGGGGCACTCGCAACGCAGTTACCGTTGGGAGCCAAGCAAGCTTAGGTCACCACGGGCCCAATCCTCAAACGAGCGGCGTTCGCGCGACGTCGGCAACCCAGTATCCTGAACGTTCGCGCCCCTATAGCTCAGTTGGTAGAGCTACGGACTTTTAATCCGCAGGTCCTAGGTTCGAGTCCTAGTGGGGGCACTGACCAGCTGTATTACCTCGGCTGATGGTTGATATTTTGTCTTCGGGTGATGCCTGACAGTGTTTCGGCTGATGCTTGACAGTTACTTCGGCTGATCCTTGACACTCCCTGGATGAGGGAGTTGAGCGTGGCCGAGCAGCGGTATCTGGCCGTGTTGGCGGTGATCAGCGACGGGTTGTCGATTTCGCAGGTCGCCGAGAAAGTTGGGGTATCGCGGCAGACGCTGCATACCTGGTTGGCCCGCTATGAGGCGTCGGGCCTTGAGGGGCTGGTGGACCGGTCGCATCGGCCGGTGTGCTGTCCGCATCAGATGCCGGTCGCGGTGGAAGCCGCCTTGTTGGAGTTGCGCCGGTCGCGGCCGTATTGGGGGCCGCGGCGGTTGGTGTTCGAGCTGGCCAAGCGTAAGGTGAGGCCGCTGCCCTCGGAATCCGCCGCCTATCGTGCCTTGGTGCGCGCGTGCATGATCGATCCGAGCACGCGGGATCGGCGCTCGCGCAAGTGGAAACGCTGGGAACGCGGCACCCCGATGGAGCTGTGGCAGATGGACATCGTCGGTGGATTCCCACTGGCGGATGGCACCAGCGCCAAGGCTCTGACCGGAATCGATGACCATTCCCGGATGTGTGTCTGTGCCCGGCTGATGGCTCGCGAGCGCACCCGCGCGGTCTGCGACGGGCTGCGGGCGGCGTTGGCGAGCTATGGGGCGCCCCAGCAGATCCTGACCGATAACGGCCGGGTGTTCACCGGCCGGTTTAACCATCCGCCGGTGGAGGTGCTCTTCGACGCGATCTGCCGGCAAAACGGCATCGAGCACTTGTTGACCCAACCCAGAAGCCCGACGACGACGGGCAAGATCGAGCGGTTCCACCGCAGCATGCGCGCCGAATTCCTCAGCAACAAACCAGCTTTCACTAATCTGAAGACGGCCCAGCAAGCCCTCGACGAATGGGTGGACTACTACAACAGCACCCGCCCGCATCAGTCCCTGGACATGGCCACACCCGCCCAACGGTTCACCCCCGCCACCGCAACACCGGCACTGCCCACCAGCGCGCCGCCCGGCGCCGAGCGTGCCGGTGATAACTGGGTCAGCCGCCGGGTCTGCGCCAACGGCATCGTGTGCGTGTCCTGGCAGCAGGTCAGCGTCGGACGCCACTACGCCGGAGCCCGCTGCGATGTCCACGTCGACGGTGAACTACTGCGGTTTTGGATCGGCGACGATCTGGTCAAAACCGCCGCCCGCACCAGCCGCGGCACGGTACGAAATAAACGGGCCCTACGCACCAGCGCACAGGCCTAACCACAACATGAGTGTCAAGGATCAACCGACATAGAAACGTCAAGCATCAACCGACTCTGAACAGGGGCACTGACCAGCGCTTATTACCCGCGAGACGCCCGGCGGCGCCGCGGCCGATCTGCGGGGCTCACCGCCCCGGCCGACACGCGGTATGCCCCGGTTTAACCGCCGGACGGCATGACTATGCTCGGCGATATGAGTGTCGATGCGGCCTACCCAAACGCGCCAGTAGCGCTGGTAACCATGGAAATCCGTCACCCGGCAACGGATTCCCTCACGGAGTCATCGAGCGGGGAACTCAGGCGTCTGCTCGCGGATCTGCTTCCCATCGAACGCCAGGCGCAGGACGTGGCCTGGGCGATGGGCGCCGGCGGACAACCGCAACCGGCCGCCGAGCGGTTCGTCCGTTACGTCAACCGCGACAACACCCTCGCCGCCTCGATGAAGGCCCAGGCGGTGGTGATCGAGACCACCGCGTACAGCAACTTCGAGGCGCTGCTTGACCTGGTGATGCGCGTCATCGACGCCCGCGCGCAGTTCTCGCCGATCGTCGGGGTGGAACGTCTCGGCCTGCGCTACGTTCTCGAGATCCGGGTCCCGCAGGGTGTGGATGGCCGCATCGAATGGAGCAACTGGATCGCCGAGCCGCTGCTCGGGCCGCAGCGCATCGCGCCCGCCGGCCTGACCCTGACCGAATGGCAGGGCGCGGCGGTCTACCGCGAAGCGCAGCCGGGCAAGTCGATGATCGTGCGCTACGGCCCGGGCGTGGGTCAGGCGCTGGACGCGAGCTATCACCTGCGCCGGACCATGCCGGCCCAGCAGGGACCGTTCTTCCTGATGGACATCGACAGCTTCTGGACTCCGCTGGGATCTATCCCCGAATACGACCGGAACACGGTGCTGGTCACCTTCCAGGACCTGTACGACCCGGCTCGCACGGTGTTCCAGGAGATGCTCACCAACCGCCTGAAGGACGACCTGCTCAGCCGCTGAGCGTCGCGCTGCTGTAAGTCACGTCGCCGAAGGCCTCGGCGAGTTCGTCGTCGGGATAGACGAAGCCATTGGCCGCATGCAACTCCTTCGTGGTTTGCGATGACGTCCGCCAGCCGCGCTGGTTCAGGTGGTCCAGGATGTGGCTGCGGTGGCCGTGGTAGACGAGTTCGTTGAAATCGATCTCAAAGCCGAGTTCGCTCATCCGGTCGTGGTGCGCGCGCCACCGCTCGTCGGCGAAAATGGTTGTGTCGGGCACGAATTCGAAAGCCAGACGGCTGCCGGGGGCGCTCAACGCGGTGATGTTGTCGAACAGCGCGTCCTGTGCCTCGTCGGGCAGATATACCAATAGGCCCTCGGCGCTCCACGCCGCGGGAGCCTGCGGATCGAAGCCGGCCGCCCGCAGCGCGGCGGCCCAGTCGTGGCGCAGGTCGATGGCGACGGTGCGCCGCTCGGCGGTCGGCTCGGCGCCGAGGTCGTGCAGCGTCGACGTCTTGAACTCGATCACCTCCGGCATGTCGACCTCGTAGACGACGGTGCCCGCCGGCCAGGGCAGGCGGTATGCGCGCGCGTCAAGTCCCGACGCGAGGATGACGACCTGGTTGACGCCGCTTTGCGCGGCGTCGAGGAAGAACCGGTCGTAGAACCTGGTGCGGCAGGCCATCGCGCGGGCCATGCGCTGCGGGTCGAACTCGGAGTCCGTGCCGACCGGGATCTCGCCGTTCACCAGCCGCACGTAGACGTCGATGCCGACGGCACGCACCAGCGGCGCCGCGTACGGGTCGTCGATCAACTTCTCATCGGTCGACAGCGCCCGCTGGGCGGCGACCATCGTCGCCGTCGCCCCGACGCTCGTCGCCAAGTCCCAACGATCACGATCGGTGCGCGCCATGGAATTCCCTCGTCCCCAAGCCGAAAAATATAGACAATCTAGTTAGTATCACAGCGCTGATCGCCTACCCGCTCGGGACTACCCTGCGTACCTGTGACGGACTTCGCGCAACGGACGATCGAGCTTGCCCGCCAGAACGTCGCCGAGGGCGGTCGCCCGTTCGCCACGGTGATCGTCAACGACGGCCAGGTCCTCGCCGAGAGCGCCAACAAGGTGGCCCAAACGCATGATCCGACCGCGCACGCGGAAATCTTGGCGATCCGGGAGGCGTGCATGCGACTCGGCACCGAGCACCTGGTCGACAGCACCATCTATGTGCTGGCCCACCCGTGCCCGATGTGCCTGGGCTCGCTGTATTACTGCTCGCCCCGCGAAGTCGTCTTCCTCACCACGCGCGAGGCCTACGAGCAGTACTACCTCGACGACCGGAAGTACTTCGAAGTCGCCACCTTCTACGACGAATTCGCCAAGGCCTGGGACCACCGTCGGCTGCCGATGCGCTACCAACCCGAAGAAGCCGCGGTGGATGTTTACCGGTTCTGGAACGAGCGCAACGGCGGGCAACGCCAGTCGACGGTCGTCCCGCCGGGGTGAAGCGGCTACTATCTGCGTATGCATGCAGATAGTAGCGAAGGCCGCTTGCCCGATGACCAAGCCAGCCTGGTCGTCGAGGTTTTTCGGATGCTTGCCGACGCCACCCGCGTGCAGGTGCTTTGGTCGCTGACCAACCGCGAGATGTCGGTCAACGAACTGGCCGAACACGTGGGAAAGCCAGCGCCATCGGTTTCCCAGCACCTGGCCAAGCTGCGGATGGCGCGGTTGGTCCAGACGCGTCGCGAGGGAACCACCATCTTCTACAGCCTGGAGAACGACCACGTCCGCCAACTCGTCATTGATGCGGTCCGCAACGCGGAGCACGCCGGTCCGGGCGTGCCGCCCCATCACCGGGGCGAGAGCGCGCTGAAGGCCGTGTCCTCGGCGAACGGCCCTGAACGACAAACCGTTTCACACTCGGAAGGTAAACGATGACCGAACAGCACACCCATGACGCGCCGCACGCGCACGAGCACCGCCACGCCGACGGCACTCACTCACACGCGCACACCACCCACGAGCATGACCATGTCACACACGAACATGCCCACACCCACGACGACGGAACCGAACACACTCATCAGCACGTGCACCAGTCCGACCTCGAAGGGTCGCACAGCCACGCTCACGACTAGCGGAAGCTAGGAGACGTTCGGGCAGTAATGCTTCGGATTGTCGCGCTCGTCCAACGGCGGCAGGTTGCGCGCCGGCGTCTGCACCAGCGGTGTGTCGCAAGGGATTCGGCCGATCGCGCGATCCCAGCCGGCGCGCGCCCGCGGGTGTTTGCGGTATCGCGTTGGCACGCAGGCAAAGACGAGGCGAACGAGGTCGCCGAATCGGCGGTGCAGCCATTCGTCGCGACGCGACCACCGATACCCCATCAGCGCGCGCACCGGCGGATCGTAGAGGCCGACAGTGAGCCAGACGAAGAACGGGGCCATCAGTTTGCGCTGCGCGACCCATAGCCAATCCGGAAGCCATTGGGCGAAAGGCGGTTTGGCCAGCTCCGTCAGATCGAGGACGGCGCGGGCCGCGTAGTTATCCTCTAACACGTTGCGGCACATGTGATCCCAGTACTCCTGGAACTCTTCCCAGGACGCCGGAACCGGCCGCATGCTCATGCCGTACATGCGATACCACTCGACATGTTCGTCGAAGAGCTGGCGCCGCTGCGCGTCGGTCAGCCCCCCGCAAAACCGCTCTGCCACATGGATTGTGCCGACGAAGAAGGTGGCGTGCGCCCAATAGAAGACGTCCGGGTTCAGCGCGTGGTAGCGGCGGCCCTGTTCGTCGACACCCTTGATGTCGGTGTGATAGTCGCGCACCTCGGCACCGGTGCCCGGGGCGCGCTCGCCGTCGAAGACGACACCGCCAATCGGGTACAGCGAGCGCAGCAGGCGTGGCCAACGCTCCCGGAAGAACGTCGAGTGGTCGATGACCGCCGCGCCGAGTTGCGGATGCATGTTCTGCATGGATCCCGCCCAGGGGCCCTGCAACATGCCGCGCCAGTCGCCGAAGTACCGCCAGGTCAATGAATCGGGGCCGAGCGGGGCGGGTGGCGAGGCGTAGCCCAGCGGCGACACCGGGCACCCGCCGGCCACGCCGTCGGGGGCGTCGCTGTTCAGCGGCCGCGCTGCGGACGTATGTTGGGTCACTATTAGATCCCTGTAAGTATCGGCAATTCTGACTACAAGCGTTGTCACTTTAGAGCTTAGGAGCGATGTGCAGACGGGTCAACGACGGGGTCGTTGGACCGGCGTTCCCCTAGAGAGCCGCCTCGCGCTGCGCCGCGACAATCTCATCACCGCCGGCGTGCAGCTGCTCGGCAGCGACAGCGGCCCCGCGCTGACGGTCCGTGCGGTGTGCCGGAAAGCCGCGCTCACCGAACGCTACTTCTACGAAAGCTTCTCCGATCGCGACGAATTCGTGCGCGCCGTCTATGACGACGTCTGCGCGCGGGCGATGGACACGCTGGTTTCCGCGAAGACGCCGCGCGAGGCCGTCGAACAATTCGTCGAGCTCATGGTCGACGATCCCGTCCGGGGAAGGGTGCTGTTGCTGGCCCCCGCGGTGGAGCCGGTATTGACCCGGTCGGGTGCGGAGTGGATGCCCAACTTCATCGACCTGCTGCAACGCAAGCTGTCGCGCATCGGCGATCCGGTGCTGCAGAAGATGATCGCCACCAGCCTGGTGGGCGGGCTGACGAGCCTATTCACCGCCTACCTCAACGGCCAGCTCGGGGCCACCCGCAAGCAGTTCATCGACTATTGCGTCAACATGCTCTTCAACGCGGCGGCGCCCTACGTACCCCCCGCCGAGCAGGGCAAATCCGAGTAGCGGTTTCGCCCACACCCCGCAGCGGTTAGCCCCTCGAAAACTGTCGTATGCCGCGCCGCGGAGGAACTTGATGCTACCGGGGGACACAGATATATTGACTGCTACCCGCAGACACAGATAACTGGAGGGGCCATGTCAGCGGAGCTGACTGACTTACAGCTTTTGCATGAACTCGAACCGGTCGTGGAGAAGTACCTCAACCGGCATCTGAGCGTGCACAAGCCCTGGAACCCGCACGACTACATCCCGTGGTCGGACGGCAAGAACTACTACGCGCTGGGCGGACAGGACTGGCACCCCGAGGAGAGCAAGCTGTCCGACGTCGCGCAGGTTGCGATGGTGCAGAACCTGGTCACCGAGGACAACCTGCCGTCGTACCACCGCGAGATCGCGATGAACATGGGCATGGACGGCGCCTGGGGCCAGTGGGTCAACCGGTGGACCGCCGAGGAGAACCGCCACGGCATCGCGCTGCGCGACTATCTCGTGGTGACCCGCGCGGTGGACCCCGTCGAGCTGGAGCTGCTGCGCCTCGAGGTGGTCAACCGGGGCTTCAGCCCGGGCCAGAACCACCAGGGCGAGTACTTCGCCGAGACCCTCACCCACTCCGTCTTGTACGTCAGTTTCCAGGAACTGGCCACCCGGATTTCGCACCGCAACACCGGCAAGGCCTGCAACGATCCCGTCGCCGAGCAGCTGATGGCCAAGATCTCGGCCGACGAGAACCTGCACATGATCTTCTACCGCGACGTCAGCGAGGCCGCGTTCGAGCTCGCCCCCAACACGGCGATGAAGGCGCTGCACCTGATCCTGCGGAACTTCCAGATGCCCGGCTTCCAGGTGCCCGAGTTCCGGCGCAAGGCCGTGATCATCGCGATGGGCGGCGTTTACGACCCGCGTATCCACCTCGACGACGTCGTCATGCCGATTCTGAAGAAGTGGCGCATCTTCGAGCGCGAGGACTTCACCGGCGAGGCGGCCGAATTGCGTGACGACCTCGGTGTGCTGATCAAGGAACTCGAGGCGTCCTGCGACAAGTTCGAGGTGTCCAAGCAGCGCCAGCTCGACCGCGAGGCCCGTACCGGCAAGAAGACCACCGCCTACGAGCTGCACAAGACCGCCGGCAAGCTCGCCATGAGTCGTCGGTGACCATTCGGTAGACGCCTTGCGTATCGGTCCGATCACGCTCGCCAGCCCGGTGGTGCTGGCCCCGATGGCGGGCGTAACAAACGTCGCGTTCCGGACTCTGTGCCGTGAGCTGGAGCTATCCAAGGTCGGCACGGTCAGCGGGCTGTACGTCTGCGAGATGGTGACCGCGCGCGCCCTGGTGGAGCGGCATCCGGCCACGATGCACATGACGACGTTCGCGCCCGACGAGTCGCCACGCTCGCTGCAGCTCTACACCGTCGACCCCGCGACCACGTACGCGGCCGCAAGGATGATCGCGGACGAAGGTCTGGCCGACCACATCGACATGAACTTCGGCTGCCCGGTGCCCAAGGTCACCAAGCGGGGCGGCGGGGCCGCGCTGCCGTTCAAGCGGCGGCTGTTCGGCCAGATCGTGGCCGCGGCCGTGCGGGCCACCGAGGGCACCCGCATTCCGGTGACCGTGAAGTTCCGCATCGGCATCGACGATGAGCACCACACCCACCTGGACGCCGGCCGCATCGCCGAGGCCGAGGGCGCGGCCGCGGTCGCGTTGCACGCCCGCACGGCGGCGCAGCGCTACTCGGGGACGGCCGACTGGGACCAGATCGCCCTTCTCAAGCAGCAGGTACGGACCATCCCGGTGCTCGGCAACGGCGACATCTACGACGCCAGCGACGCGCTGGCGATGATGGCCAGCACGGGATGCGACGGCGTGGTCATCGGTCGCGGTTGCCTGGGCCGGCCCTGGCTCTTCGCCGAGTTGTCGGCCGCGTTCACCGGCACCCCGGCCCCGACGCCGCCCACCCTGGGCGAGGTCGCCGACATCGTGCGCCGGCACGGCCGGCTGCTGGCCACGCATTTCGGCGAGGACAAGGGCATGCGCGACATCCGCAAGCACGTCGCCTGGTACCTGCATGGCTTTCCCGCCGGATCGGAGTTGCGGCGGGCACTGGCGATGGTCACGACGTTGGATGAGCTCGACGCTCTGCTCGACCGGTTGGACCGCACCGTCCCGTTTCCGGACGCCGCGTGCGGCCCTCGTGGCCGGCAGGGTTCACCGGCCCGGGTGGCCCTTCCCGAGGACTGGCTGACCGACCCCGACGACTGCACGGTGCCCGCGGGGGCGGATGTGATGCACTCGGGTGGCTAAGCGTTAACACGCTCGAAATCGCGTCCGCGCCGATAACTCAGTACGATGTGGACCTTGCTGCATTGCGCTTCGGTGGGGGTCGGTTGCGTGCCGCCGCGGGAGCGTGAGAACACCGCGTGACCACGGGTGGCGCGGGTCGCGGCGCTGATGACTAGTCCCGGCGTCGCATCGGAGTTGCATCAGAGTTTTGGAGGCCGATAGGACATGGGTGATGGCGGCACTGACGCCACTCGTGGCCATCGGCGCACCCCGCAGCCGACGCCGGGAGCCGCCCCGTGGGAGCGGTTCGCGCAACCACCGTCCGATCACAGCGTCCACCGCTGGCTGACCGAGCCGGCCGCGGACGAGCCCGTCGAGGCCGTCGAGCCCGTCGAGCCGCCCGTCGAGACCGAAAAGGGCGGGTGCCACACCGACGGCGGGCTCACCGTCGCCGAGCTGATCGCCAAGGTCGGGGCCCCGAGCACCAGCCGGCGCAGTCGCCACCGCGTCGTGCCCGACCCCGAGCCTCCCGAGCCCGAGCCCGACCCGCCGATCGACCTGCAGGAAACGCAGGTGATCGACGCCCCGGCCTATCTGCTCGACCCGCCGTCGGAGCTGCCCGACCTCGGGACAGCCGACTACGCGGATTACGACGAGTTCGAGCCCGACGAGCCCGAGGGCGGCCCGGCACCCGAGGTGGGGTCTGCGAACCGCGAGCCGAAGGCCAAGCGACGGCGGCGCCCGATATTGCTGGCCGCGCGCTCGATGGCGGCGTTCTCGGCCGTGCTGGCGCTGGTCCTGACCGGCGGGGCGTGGCAGTGGAGCGCGTCGAAGAATAACCGCCTCAACATCATCAACGCACTGGACCCGAATTCGAGCGACATCCGCGACCCCGGCGGCCAGTACGGCGACGAGGACTTCTTGATCGTCGGGATGGACTCCCGCTCTGGGGAGAACGCCAACATGGGCGCCGGGGACACCGAGGACGCCGGCGGGGCGCGGTCGGACACCGTGATGCTGGTCAACATTCCCGCCAACCGCAAACGCGTGGTGGCGGTGTCGTTCCCCCGCGACCTCGCGATCACTCCGATGCAATGCGAGGCGTGGAACCCAGACACCGGCAAGTACGGACCCCTGTACGACCAGAAGACCAAGACCTGGGGTCCGAAGATGGTTTACACGGAGACCAAGCTGAACTCGACCTTCGCCTTCGGCGGCCCGAAGTGTCTGGTCAAGGAGATTCAGAAGCTGTCCGGCCTGAGCATCAACCACTTCATCGGCGTCGACTTCGCCGGCTTCGCCAAGATGGTCGACGCCCTCGGCGGAATCGAAGTATGCAGCAGCACACCGATTCACGACTACGAACTGGGCACCGTCCTCGAGCACGGGGGACGCCAAGTGCTCGACGGGTCGACGGCGCTGAACTACGTGCGGGCCCGCCAGGTCACCACCGAGACCAACGGTGACTACGGCCGCATCAAGCGCCAACAGCTGTTCCTGTCATCGTTGTTGCGCTCGCTGATCTCCGAGGACACGTTGCTCGACCTCAACAAGCTCAACAACGTCGTCAACATGGTCATCAACGACACCTACGTGGACAACGTCAAGACCAAGGACCTGGTCCAGCTCGGCCAGTCGTTGCAAGGCATGGCGGCCGGGCACATGACGTTTGTCACCGTGCCCACCGGCGTGACGGACCAGAACGGCGACGAGCCGCCGCGGATGGCCGACATGCGTGCGCTTTTCGACGCGATCATCAACGACGACCCGCTCCCCGAGGAAAACGACCAGAACGCACTGAATTTGGGGAAGTCGTCCGCGCAGGGGTCCGGCTCGGGCTCAACCAAGGCCCCGACCACCAAAAAGGCGCCCAGCCCCACCGCGGCCCCGGAGGCCCAACACCAGCAGGTGACGACGACCTCACCGCAAGACGTCACGGTCCGGGTATCGAACGCCACCACGCAGAGCGGGTTGGCCGCCACCGCGACCAGCCAGCTGAAGCGGAACGGGTTCAACGTGATGACGCCGGATGACTATCCCAGTTCGGTGAACACGACGACCGTGTTGTTCTCGCCCGGCAACGAGCAGGCCGCGGCCACGGTCGCCTCGTCGTTCGCCAACGCGAAGGTCCAGCGGGTGTCGGGCTACGGGCAAGTCATCCAGGTGGTGCTGGGGCCGGACTTCAACTCCGTCGCCACTCCCGCGCCCAGCGGCTCGTCGATCAGCATGCAGATCGAACGCGGGTCCGGCAACACCCCGACCAAGCTGCCCGACGACCTGACGGTGACCAACGCGGCCGACACCACCTGCGAGTAAAGAATTTTGGCGCTACCGCGTCACCCGTTTCCGGCATCGAGAACGTAGGCTTGGCAGCATGCGGACGGCCTACCATGAGCAGCTCACTGAGTTATCCGAGCGCCTGGGCGAGATGTGCGGGCTTGCGGGTATCGCCATGGAGCAGGCCACCCAGGCGCTGCTGCAGGCGGATCTGGTGCTGGCCGAACAGGTGATTTCCGACCACGAGAAGATCGCGACGCTGAGCGCCCAGGCCGAGGAAAGCGCGTTCGTGCTGCTGGCGTTGCAGGCACCGGTCGCCGGCGATCTGCGGTCCATCGTCAGTGCCATCCAGATGGTGGCGGACATCGACCGGATGGGCGCGCTGGCCCTGCACGTGGCCAAAATCGCGCGCCGGCGCCATCCTCAGCACGCGCTGCCCGAAGAGGTCAACGGATACTTCGCCGAAATGGGTAGGGTCGCAGTCGAATTGGGCAACAACGCCCAAGAAGTGGTGTTGTCACGCGACCCGGAGAAGGCCGCCCGGATCCGTGAGGAAGACGACGCCATGGATGATCTGCACCGGCATTTGTTCTCGGTGCTGATGGACCGTGAATGGAAGTACGGCGTCGCCGCCGCCGTGGACGTGACGTTGCTGGGCCGCTTCTACGAGCGCTTCGCCGACCACGCCGTGGAAGTGGCGCGGCGGGTCATTTTCCAGGCGACCGGGCATCTTCCCGAGGACGAGACCAAACCGACTTCGCGCTAGCCGAAGCGGCCGGAGATGTAGTCCTCCGTCGCCTTCTGCGTCGGGTTGGAGAAAATCTTCTCGGTGTCGTCGACCTCGATGAGCTTGCCGGGCTTTCCGGTGGCTTCCAGGTTGAAGAACGCGGTCTGATCGCTTACCCGGGCGGCCTGCTGCATGTTGTGCGTCACGATGACGATGGTGTAGTCCTGCTTCAACTCGCTGATCAGTTCTTCGATGGCCAGCGTCGAGATCGGGTCCAGCGCGGAGCACGGCTCGTCCATGAGCAAAACATCGGGTTGCACGGCGATGGCGCGTGCGATGCACAGGCGCTGCTGCTGGCCGCCGGATAGCCCACCGCCGGGCCGGTCCAACCGATCCTTAACCTCTTCCCACAGGTTCGCCCCGCGCAGCGAGTGTTCGGCGGTCTCGTCGAGCAGCTTGCGATTGCGTACGCCTTGCAGCTTCAGGCCGGCGACGACGTTGTCCCGAATGGACATGGCGGGGAACGGATTCGGCCGCTGGAACACCATCCCGATCGCCCGGCGCACCCCGACCGGGTCGACGCCCGGGGCGTAGATGTCTTGATCGTCGAGCAGCACGCTGCCCTCGACACGCGCGCCGGGGATCACCTCATGCATCCGGTTCAGCGTGCGCAGCACGGTCGTCTTGCCGCAGCCCGACGAACCGATGAACGCGGTCACGCTGCGGGGCAGGATCGACATCGTCACATCGGCGACCGCCTTGAACGACCCGTAGTAGATGTTGATGGACTTAAGGTCCAACCGCTTGGCCACTAGTGCTCCTGCCTACGACTTCCTGGGGGCATAGAATTTCGCGATCACCCTGGCCCCGACATTGATGACCGCGATGACCAGAATGAGGGTTAGCGCCGCACCCCACAACCGATCCGTGGGTACCGGGTTGACGCCCGCGCCTGCCACGGTCTGGTCGTACATCATGCCGGGCAACGATCCCATGAATCCGTGGAAGATGTCGAAGTTCATCGACTGCGAATAACCGACGAGGATCAGCAGGGGCGCCGTCTCACCGAGCACCCTGGCCACCGCCAGCATTATTCCGGTGATGATGCCGGACAGCCCGGTGGGAATCACGACGCTGGCAATGGTTTTCCACTTCGGGATGCCCAGCGCGTAGCTGGCCTCCCGCAGATCCACCGGCACGATCCGCAGCATCTCCTCGGTGGCCCGCACGATCACCGGCAGCATCATCAGGACCAACGCCAGCGACACCGCGAATTGGGAGCGGGGCAGCCCCAGCGTCGACACCCACAGCGCGTAGATGAACAACGCCGCCACGATCGAGGGCACGCCGGACAGGATGTCGACCATGAACGAGGCCAGCCTGCCCAGTGGTGTGCTGCCCCCGTATTCGACCAGATAGATCGCCACCATGATGCCGATCGGCACCGAGATGAGGGCGCACACCAATCCCTGCAGCAGCGTTCCCACGATCGCGTGGTAGGCGCCACCGCCGGCGACGAACGCCGTCATGCCGGCCTGGGAATGCGTCCACCACGCGGTGGAGGCGATCACCTTGAGCCCCTTGGCGATTACGGAGCACAGCACCAACAGCAACGGGATCACGGCGATCACCATCGCCAGCGTCACCAACACCGTCGCGGTGTTGTCTGCGACCCGGCGGCGCCGGCCGAGGTCGGACAACGCCCGCGCCTTGAGCGGACGATCGAGCATCGAGGTCATCGGCGGCCCCTGCGGCTGCGGGCCCCGGCCGCGGCACCGCGGGCCAGGGTGTCGACCAGGAAGGTGAGCACGAACAGGACCAGCCCCGCCGCGATGTAGGCGCCGGCCTCGTACCGGTCGTCGAATTCCGCTGCCGCACCGGCGATCTTGGTCGCGAAGGTCGAACCGCCGTCGAACAGCGACCACCCGAATGCCGCCTGGGTGCCCCGCAAGATGATCAGCAGCGCGACCGTCTCGCCCAAAGCGCGGCCTAGGCCCAGCATCGCGCCACTGACGTATCCGGATCGCCCGAAGGGCAGCACGGTCGTCTTGACCACTTCCCACCGGGTGGCGCCAAGGGCCAGTGCCGCCTCGATCTCCTCGTGCGGTGTCTGGACGAACACTTCCCGGGTGACCGCGGTGATGATCGGCAAAATCATCACCGCCAACACGATCCCGCCCGTGAAAATGGTGCCGCCGCCCGCCACCGACGCGTTGCCGGTGGCGAACAGGAAACACCAACCGAGGCTGTGATTCAGCCAGTTGGCGACCGGTCGCAGCTGCGGCGCCAGGACGTACAGGCCCCACACGCCGTAGACGATCGAGGGAACCGCGGCGAGCAGATCGACCGCGTAGGACAGCGGACCGGCGACCCGCCGCGGCGCGTACTGCGTGATGAACAGGGCGACGCCCAAGGCGACCGGCATCGCCAGGACCAAGGCGAACACCGAGACGAACAGGGTCACCTGCAGCAGCTCGGGGATTCCGAAATGCATGGCCGACGTGTCGGTGGTGACCCAGCTACCGCCGTAGGTGAAGAAGTTCTCGTGGTTGCGCTTCAGCGCCGGGATCGCACGCAACAACAAGAACCCGCCGATGGCGGCGATCAGCACCACGATGAGAACGCCCGAACCCCTGGCGAGCCAACGGAATATCCGGTCCGCCATGCGCGGCTGGGCGCGTCCCCACGGGCTGATCGGCACGACGGGCGATTCCGGAAAGGGCGCAGCGACGACCGCGCCCGCACCCGCTGCGGAAGGGTTCGGGATCGAAGACTCTGTCACTGTGATCCCGTCACAGTCGTGCTGTCGCTCATTGCGCCCACCGGTCACTGCATGGCGTTGATCGCGGTAACCAATCGCCCCTTGACCTTATCGGTCAGCGGGACATAACCGGCGGACGCGAGGCCCTGCTGCCCGTTGGTCGCCGCCACGCCGAGGAACGATTTGATCGCCGCGGAGGTGGCCGGGTCGTAGCCCTTCGAGCAAACGATTTCGTAAGTCGCCAGCACCAGCGGGTAGGCGCCCGGCTGCTGGGCGGCGTACATCGGGTTCAGATCGAGCACCAGATCGTTGCCATCGGCCACGAAGCTGGCCGCCTGAATGGCCTTGTTGGCGGTGTCGCCGGTGAGCGGAACCACGCCGTTGCCGGTGTCGATCAGGGCATACGGCAAACCGGCCTGGTCGGCAAACCCCTTCTCGACGTACCCGATGGCACCGGGTGTGGACCGCACGGCCTGGATCACGCCGGCCGACTTCGCGGCCCCTTCACCGACGCCGCCCTGGAACTCGGTGCCCACGCCGCGGGTCCAGCTCTGCGGCGCGGCGGCCGTCAAATACTTCTGGACGTTGTCGGTCGTTCCCGACGAGTCCGACCGGTAGATCGGCACCACTTTGGTAGCGGGTAGCGCCACGCCGGGATTGAGCGCCGCGAGTATCGGGTCGTTCCAGACCGTGATCCGGCCGCTGAAGACCTTGGCCAGGGCGTCACTGCTGAGAACCAGGTTCGAAACGCCCGGCAGGTTGTACACCAGCGCGACCGGGCCGAAGACGAGCGGCAGGTCCCACGCCGGGTTTCCGTCGCAGCGCTTGGCGGCCGGGCCGATCTGGTCGGCGACCAGCGGGGAATCCGTTCCCGCGAAGTCGACGTGGCCCGCGATGAACTGCTCGCGGCCGGCGCCCGACCCGGTCGGGTTGTACGACAGGCCCTTGCCCGGGCAGTACTGTCCCCAGACCTGGTTGAACAGCGACATGGCGTTCTGCTGAGCGGTCGAGCCCTCCGCCGTCAACCCGTTCTTCCCGCCGCACCCCGCGGTACCGGTGGGTCCCGAGAGGGTGGTCGGCGAAGCGCCGCTGTGGTTGTCGTCGCTGTGGCAGGCGGTCAGGGCTCCACCACAAACGGCCAGCGCCAGCGCGACCCTCGCCAGCGCCCTCCCCTGCCTGTCGAGCCTCACCGATCTCGCTTTCTGACGCATTCCGGGACGCGTGCGGGCGCCGCCGGCCGCTTCCCCAAGGAGGTTGCCAAGCCACCGCGAAAATATGCGGCGACGAGACCCACAGAAGTCGGTAGAGATGAATGCAATGTGAACACTTCGCGTCCACACGGCTAGCGTCAGCCGGGCGCGGGCGCGTACGCGGTGTCGACGCTGTAGGTGGTGAACCCCAGGCGCTGGTAAGTCCGCACGGCGGCGACGTTGTCGGACTCCACGTAGAGCATCACGGTCGGCTCGGCCGAGCCGGACAGCCGGCCTGCCAGGTGCTGAATTCCGATGGCCGTCAGCGTCTGCCCCAGGCGCCGGCCCTGCGCCGCGGGGTCGACGCCGACGACGTAGACCTCCCCGAGGCCCGGCCGGTCAAGGTGGACCTTGGTCCAGTGGAAGCCGAGCAGCCTGCCCGCCTCGTCGCCATCGGGGGCGCCGAACGCCAGAAACAAACCGCCCGGGTCGAACCAGGGTTCGCTGCGCCGCTCTGCCAAGTCGGCTTCGGTCCACCCGCCCTGTTCGGGGTGGTAGGCGAACGCGGCGTTGTTGACGCGCAACAACTCGGCGTCGTCGGACGTGCCTCGGTAGGTACGGATCTGCACCCCGGGAACGGGCGGCACCGGGTCGCCGGCGCCACGCAGCGATCGTCGCATCTGGACCAGCTCGCGGACCGCGACGAGGCCGAGCGCCGACGCGGTCGCCCGGGCCGGCTCCAGGGTGCCGTGCGCCCAGAATTGGTTGCGCCCGGCGGTCTTGGCCACCGCCGCGCGCCCCATCGCCGCACCGATACCGCGCCGGCGCGCCTGTGGGTGCACCACCATTTCGGCCATACCCGCGCCGCCGTCGCGGGGCGGGCTGAGATTCAGATAGCCGTCGATCGGGCCCGGGTGGCCGCCGGTGAACAGCAGGTGCTCGGTGCGGTCGTGCCCGAGCTCGCGCAGCACCTGTTCGCCGACCGGCGCCACGCCGTCGAAATCGGTTGCCGCCGAGACGAGTTCGCGCACCTCCCGCTGCTCATCGGCGGTCAGAGCGGAGCGCCACTCCGGCGAGTTCACTGACTGCGCAGCGGGTCGCCCAGCGGGTGTTGCAGCTCCTCGGCGTCGGGCTCGGCGTCGTCGACGGCATCGACATCATCGGGTCCGGACAACGGCGCGCGACCGCGCGCCGGGCGGACGGCCTTGTAACCCACGTTGCGCACCGTGCCGATCAAGGCCTCGTACTCCGGGCCGAGTTTGGCCCGAAGCCGACGCACATGGACGTCGACCGTGCGGGTGCCACCGAAGAAGTCGTAACCCCACACTTCGTGCAGCAGTTGCGCCCGGGTGAACACCCGGCCCGCGTGCTGGGCCAGGTACTTGAGCAACTCGAACTCTTTGTAGGTCAGATCGAGGGGGCGGCCCCGCAGCCTCGCGGTGTAGGTGCCCTCGTCGATGACGAGCTCGCCGAGGCTGACCTTGCCGGCACTCTCCTGGTCGGCCAGCCCGCCGCGGCGGCCGACCACCAGCCGCAGCCGCGCGTCGATCTCGGCGGGCCCGGTGCTAGGCAGCAGGATCTCGTCGAGTCCCCAGTCGGCGCTCACGGCGACCAGGCCGCCTTCACTCACCACCGCCAGGACGGGGACCGACCGGCCCGCCGTGCTCAGCAGCCGGCACAGGCCGCGCGCCGACGACAGGTCGGTGCGCGCGTCGACGAGCACGGCGTCCGCGGTTCCGGCCTCCAGCAATGACGAGGGTTCTGGCGGCGCCGTCCGAATGGTGTGGGGAAGCAACGACAACGACGGCAGCACCGGATCGGGATGCAGCTCCGAGGTCAGCAGTAAAAGCTCCAAAAAGCCCCTCCAAATCGTGGGAAAGGCGTCTCCCAATTTCGATAACGCCACGACGCGTTGGTTGCCAGGTCATCTAACGATAACTTGCTACCTGCCATTTCGGTGCAGGGTGTGCGCCACTGTGAGGCCCGCCACCGGACGGTCCGCGGCACGGCGGCCATGGTATTACGCGACAATGTGCGCATGCGCAAGGTGCTGATCGGCGTCGGAGCGGCGGCCGTCGCCGTGGCGGTGATCGTGATCGGCGCCGTCGGCGTCGACTACGGAACCAGCATCTACGCCGAATACCGGCTGTCCACCAGTATGCGCAAGGTGGCGAATCTGGGGTCCGACCCGTTCGTCGCCATCGTGGCTTTTCCCTTCATCCCGCAGGCGCTGCGGCGGCACTACAGCCAGGTGGAGATCAAGGCCAACGCGATCGATCACGCGATGGTAGGCAAGGCCACCCTCGAGGCCACCATGTATTCGGTCGACCTGAGCTATGCGTCCTGGCTGATCAGGCCCGAGGCGAAGCTGCCGGTGGGGAGGCTGGAGAGCCGCATCATCGTCGACTCGATCCACCTGGGCCGCTACATGGGCATCACCGACCTGATGGTCGAGGCGCCGCCCAACGAAACCAACACCGCCACCGGCGGCGTCACCGCCTCGGGCATCTCCGACAGCCACGGACTGGTGTTCAGCGGCACCCCCAAATCGGCCGACTTCGATCACCGGGTCAGCGTCTCGGTCGACCTGTCCATCGCCCCCGACGACCCCGCGACGCTGGTGGTCACCCCCACCGGCGTCCTCACCGGG
Source organism: Mycobacterium sp. UM_CSW (assembly GCF_000455205.1). Classification (GTDB taxonomy): domain Bacteria; phylum Actinomycetota; class Actinomycetes; order Mycobacteriales; family Mycobacteriaceae; genus Mycobacterium. The sequence continues at coordinate 119,577 of NZ_AUWQ01000017.1, forward strand.
CCCGACACCGCCAACCAATCCGTTCCGGACGCCAAGCGGGACGCCGTCTTGCGCGCCTTCAGCACCAGGCTGCCCAATCAGCGGCTGCCGTTCGGCGTGGCGCCCACCTCGGAGGGCGCTCGCGGCTCCGACATCATCATCGAAGGCGTCACCCAGGGAGTAACCCTGACGCTCGACGGGTTTAAGCAGTCATGATGATGCGCGCCGACGACGATGCAGAGCGAAGCGATGAGGTGGGGGCACCTCCCGCTTGCGGGGGAGAGTGGCGCATATGAGCACCGTGATCGTCGCGCTCGTGGCGGCCCTCCTGGTGGCAAGCCTCGCTGGATGGTTGCTTACGCGCCGCTCGGGACACGTCCGCGAGGTCGCCTCTGATCAAAGCGCCGAGCCCGACACCGCGGACCTGGGCCTTTCCCGCAGCGGGCCCACCATCGTGCATTTCAGCGCGGCGTGGTGCGGGCCCTGTGATCGGGTCCGCCGGGTGGTGCATCAGCTCTGCGAGGACATGGGCGACGCGGGATCTCCCATCGCGCACCTTGAGATCGACCTGGACGCCGATCCGGCGACGGCCCGGCGGTTTTCGGTGCTGTCCCTGCCCACCACGCTGATCTTCGACGCCAACGGGCAACAGCGATACCGGGCCTCCGGGGTCCCGAAGGCCGCCGACCTGCGCTCGGTGCTGCAGCCGCTGTTGGCTTGAGCGCGGCGTCATTGGGTAAGCTTGCCGACGTGTCAGCCCGCCTCGAGCCCATGCTCACCATGCGTCGCACAGTCGATCTGTGCCGCATCGCGGGTTGTTGTTGTTGCTGTAGCTGCTGAGTAGCAGCGCCCCGCGCGCACTCGGAGCAGCTTCGGAGCCCCTACCGAGGCTTTCCAAGGCGCGCCTCCCCCTTTCCGCGCAACAAGATTTCTAGGAGTAATCCCGTGCCGAGCAACAAGACCGCCGTCGAGCCGGACCGCGTGGACGTCCGCGGACCCCGGTTTACGGCCTGGGTCACCACCGCGGTCTTGGTCGTCGCCCTCACCGTTTCGGCCGCCAGCCCCCTGGCGGCCGCGGTCATTCTGGCGGCGCAGGCCGTGATCTTTGCGATCGGCGCCGTCGGCGGCCCGCGCCGGCATCCCTATGGCCGGGTGTTCGCCACCGTCGTTGCGCCCCGGCTGGGGCCGGTCACCGAACGCGAACCGGTCGCGCCACTGAAGTTCGCGCAACTCGTCGGCTTGATCTTCGCGGTCGTCGGGGCGGCGGGATTCGCCGCCGGCGCCTTCCTGGTCGGGGTCATCGCCACCGCGTTCGCGCTGGTTGCCGCCTTCCTGAACGCCGCCTTCGGCATCTGCCTGGGCTGCCAGCTCTACCCCCTGGTCGCGCGCCTGCGGCCGACCCCCTCCTAGCCCCATTCATCAGCAGCAACCGAAAGGAATCCATCCATGGCACGCTCCGACGTCCTGGTCTCCGCAGACTGGGCCCAGAGCAATCTCGACGCCGAGAACGTCGTCTTCGTGGAAGTGGACGAGGACACCAGCGCGTACGACACCGGCCACATCCCGGGAGCGGTCAGGCTGGACTGGCGCACCGATTTGCAGGATCCGGTCAAACGTGACTTCGTCGACGCGCAGCAATTCTCGAAGCTGCTGTCCGACCGCGGCATCGCCAACGACGACACCGTGATCCTCTATGGCGGCAACAACAACTGGTTCGCCGCCTACGCCTACTGGTATTTCAAGCTCTACGGCCACGAGAAGGTCAAGCTGCTTGATGGCGGCCGCAAGAAGTGGGAACTCGACCGGCGCCCGCTGTCCACCGACCTGGTCAACCGGCCGGCGACGTCGTACACCGCGGCCCCGCCGGACAACACCATCCGGGCCTTCCGCGACGAGGTCATCGCGGCGATCAACGTCAAGAACCTCGTCGACGTGCGCTCCCCCGACGAGTTCTCGGGCAAGATCCTCGCGCCGGCGCACCTGCCCCAGGAGCAAAGCCAGCGGCCGGGCCACGTCCCGGGCGCGATCAACGTCCCGTGGAGCAAGGCCGCCAACGAGGACGGCACCTTCAAGTCCGACGAGGAGCTGGCCAAGCTGTACGCCGACGCCGGCCTGGATGGAACGAAGGAAACCATCGCGTACTGCCGAATCGGGGAACGCTCGTCGCACACCTGGTTCGTGCTGCGGGAATTACTCGGCCATAAAAACGTCAAGAACTACGACGGCAGTTGGACGGAATACGGCTCCCTGGTGGGTGCCCCGATCGAGTTGGGAAGCTGATATGTGCTCTGGACCGAAGCAAGGACTGACGTTGCCCGCCAGCGTCGATCTGGAGAAGGAAACGGTCATCACCGGACGGGTCGTGGACGGCGACGGTCAGGCGGTGGGTGGCGCATTCGTCCGCCTGCTGGACTCCTCGGACGAGTTCACGGCCGAGGTTGTCGCGTCGGCCACCGGTGACTTCCGGTTCTTCGCGGCACCGGGGTCCTGGACGCTGCGCGCGCTTTCCCCCGTCGGCAACGGCGACGCCGTGGTCGCACCGTCGGGCGCCGGCATTCACGAGGTCGACGTCAAGATCGCCTGACGGACCGGCCGGTCCCCGGGGATCCGCGGGACGAATAGACTCGTCCTCGTGGTGCTCTTCTTCGAGATCATGCTGGTCGTCGCAGTCGTGGTCATTTCATGGTTCGCGCTGTACACCCTCTACCGGCTCATCACTGACGAGTCGTGACCCGCGCCGGCGACGATGCAGCGCGCAGCGATGGTGAGGAGCGGCGCGCTTGAGCTCCGAAGACCCTGACGGCCCAGTCGTTTCCGGCGGCTCGGGCGACCGCGCCGTCGCGGCCGCCGCCGAACGCGCCAAGCTGACCGCGGCCCGCAACATTCCCGGCTTCGACGACCTGCCGGTCCCCGCCGACACCGCGAATCTGCGCGAAGGGGCGAACCTCAACGACGCGCTGCTGGCGCTGCTGCCGCTGGTCGGAGTGTGGCGCGGCGAGGGCGAGGGCCGCGGACCCGACGGGGATTACCGGTTCGGCCAGCAGATCGTGGTCTCGCACGACGGCGGCGACTATCTGAATTGGGAAGCCCGGTCCTGGCGGCTCAACGAGGCGGGTGGGTACCGCGAACCGGGCCTGCGCGAGACGGGCTTCTGGCGCTTCGTCAGCGATCCCGACGACGATCCCACCGAGTCGCAGGCGATCGAGTTGTTGTTGGCCCATTCGGCCGGGTACATCGAGTTGTTCTACGGGCGGCCCCGCACGCAGTCGTCGTGGGAGCTGGTGACCGACGCGCTGGCCCGCAGCCGGTCGGGACTGCTGGTCGGTGGCGCCAAGCGGCTCTACGGCATCGTCGAAGGCGGCGACCTGGCCTACGTCGAGGAGCGGGTGGACGCCGACGGCGGCCTGGTGCCCCATCTTTCGGCGCGGCTGTCGCGGTTCGCCGGATAGTTCCATGCGAGGTCCGGACATGGAGCGGCCCCCGAGCAAAGCTCCTGGTTGGACTGACCGGAAGCTCGGGGGCCGGGTGGCTACGGGGAATTCGCCAGCGCGCGTTGATCGCCGACTCTTCCGAGCCAATGCAGCTAGCGCGTAGCCACCTCACATGTCCATGAAGCTATCAATTTCGCGGACCACCTCCCTTCCTGTGTACGGCCGACCGTACCTGGGATTGCGCTAGCCGACAACCGAATTCAGCGCTCAGCGATCGCTGACGATGGCCGCGTCGACCAGCTCTGCGAATTCGGTGGCGATCGGGGACCGGAGCAGTCGCCGGCCATCAAGCGTGTGCACCCGAGCCGCCAGGGTCATGCTCGACACCAGCCAAATGCCTTGGGCGGCATGCAAGTCCGCGACCCGCAGCGCCCGGTAGTCGCAGTCGTAGCCCTTGGCCCGGGCCACCTCGAAGAGCGCCTGTTGCGTGGTGCCCCGCAGGATCGGATACCAAGGCGGCGGTGTCAGCAGGCACGGGTTCCCGTCCGCGCCCGGTTCGGCGGCGATGACGACCGTCGAGCGCGGGCCTTCCAGGATGTAGCCGTCGGAGCTGATGAAGATGACGTCGCCAGCACCGTGGCGGGCGGCGTGCCGCAGGGCGGCCATGTTGACCGCGTACGACAGCGTCTTGGCCCCGGCCAGCAGCCAGGGCATGGCGTCGGCACCGCGGGCCGGCAGTCCGCGATCCAGCGTCATAGCGGCGAGCCCGTCGCGGCGAACCGCGGTCACCCTTTCGGGGACGGGGTTCACCATCACGTACGCGGTCGGAGCCGATCCGCCCTCGCGGCCGCGCGTGTAGATCAGGCGCATCGCACCTTCGTCGGAGGTGCCCGCGGCCCACCGGCGCGCCGCCTCGTCGATGGCAGTGCGCCAGGCGGCGAGGTCCGGCTCAGGCAGGTCCATCATCTTGGCGGACTGCGTCAGGCGCTGCAGATGGGAGCCCACCAGGCAGGCACGGCCGTCGCGCACCAGCAGCGTCTCGAAGATTCCGTCGCCGCGAACCGCGGCCAGGTCGTCGGCGTGCAGCAGCGGCGCCCCCGGCGGATGGGCCTCGCCGTCCAGCGTGAGGATCACACCCGTCTGGTCAGCCATGAGGGGTAAGCCTAGCCGCGAGGGTCCGTAGAGTTTGAGGGGTGAACGCCGTCCCCGCACCCGATCCCGGACCCGACGCCGGCGCGGTCTGGCATTACGGCGATCCGCTGGGCGAGCAGCGGGCGGCCGAGGCCGACGCGGTGTTGGTCGACCGCTCGCACCGCGCGGTCCTCACCCTGACCGGAAAAGACCGGCAGACCTGGCTGCACACCATCTCCAGCCAGCACGTCAGCGAACTCCCCGAGGGCGCCAGCACGCAAAACCTCAGCCTCGACGGCCAGGGGCGCGTCGAGGACCACTGGATTCAGACCGAGCTGGGCGGCACGACCTACCTCGACACCGAACCGTGGCGGGGTGAGCCGCTGCTGGACTACCTGCGCAAGATGGTGTTCTGGTCCGAGGTCACCCCGAGCGGCGCGGATCTGGCGGTGCTGTCGCTGCTGGGCCCGCGATTGGCCGACCGGGCGGTGCTCGACGCGCTGGGCGTGGACGCCTTGCCCGACGAGCCGACCGCCGTTCCGGTCCCCGGCGGCGGCTTCGCGCGACGGATGCCGGGCGCCCCGGCAGGCCAGATCGAATTGGACGTGCTGGTTCCGCGCGGCGAGGCCGCCGGCTGGCGCGACCGCCTGACGCGGGCCGGCGTGCGCGCGGCCGGGGTATGGGCCTACGAGGCCCACCGGGTGGCGGCACTGCGGCCGCGCCTCGGTGTCGACACCGACGAGCGCACGATCCCGCACGAGGTGGGGTGGATCGGCGGTCCCGGCGAGGGGGCCGTACACCTGGACAAGGGCTGCTATCGCGGGCAGGAGACCGTCGCGCGGGTGCACAACCTGGGCAAACCGCCGCGGATGCTGGTGTTGTTGCACCTCGACGGCTCGGTGGAGCGACCCTCCACCGGGGACTCGGTGCTCGCCGGCGGTCGCGCCGTCGGACGGCTCGGAACCGTCGTCGAGCACGTCGACCTTGGGCCGGTGGCACTGGCACTCGTCAAGCGCGGCCTGCCCGCGGACACGCAACTGACGACCGGCGCGCAGGGCGACGTCGCCGCGGCAATCGACGCCGATTCCCTGCCCGCCACCGAACACGTCGGCGCGGGACGGCGAGCCGTTGAACGGTTGCGGGGCGGTGCGGGATAATCCTCGATGAGGTCCGCCACAGCGGACAGGGGTCACCGACACCCGACCGTGAGGCACGGTAAACTGTCGGCAGGACAATAACGACACCAAGAGATCGGAGCCGCCTACTCGTTAGGCCGCTCCGTTATTGCGCGAGGGGGTTCCCCCATGGGCCGCGGCCGGGCTAAGGCAAAGCAGACCAAGGTTGCACGAGAGCTCAAATACAGTTCTCCGCAGACCGATTTCCAGCGGCTACAGCAGGAGCTGTCGGGCACGACCGCCGAAGAACCCGGCGACGACGGCCAAGACGAATCTTGGGACGACCCCGACGACTGGCGTCGCTGAACCTCTCGCCACCACTGTGCCGATGCTCTGAGCGTCGGCACAGTTTCTATCAGAACCGCGGGTGTTGCCCGACCAGTGTGGCCCGCGGGCCGTCTTTTCCGCCTTTGCCGACGGTGCCCAGCACCCAGCAGTTCAGATGCCGCGCGGTCAGGATGGCCAGGGCCCGGTCTTGGTCTTCGGGAGCGACGACCGCGATCATGCCGACGCCCATGTTGAACGTCTTCTCCATCTCCTCGCGGGCCACCCGGCCGCGCTGGGCGATCATCGCGAACACCGGCGCGGGCGTCCAGGTGCCGCGGTCGACCTCGGCGACCAGCCCGGGCGGGATGACGCGTTGCAGGTTGCCGGCCAGCCCGCCGCCCGTCACGTGGCAGAACGTCCGGACATGGGTCTCGGCGGTCAGCGCCAGGCAGTCTTTGGCGTAGATCCGGGTCGGTTCCAGCAGCTCTTCACCGAGGGTGCGGCCGAACTCCTCGACGTAGCCGGCCAGGTTCATCCGGTCGATCTCGAGCAGGACGCTGCGGGCCAGCGAGTAGCCGTTGGAATGCAGGCCGGAGGAGCCCATCGCGATGATGACGTCGCCGGGCTTGACGCGGTCGGCGCCGAGGACGTCGTCGGCTTCGACGACACCGATGCCGGTGGCCGAGATGTCGTAGTGGTCGGGTTCCATCAGGCCGGGATGTTCGGCGGTTTCGCCGCCCAGCAGCGCGCAGCCCGCGCGCACACAGCCCTCGGCGATGCCGCTGACGATCGCGCTGAGGCGTTCCGGGACCGTCCGGCCGACGGCGATGTAGTCCTGCAGGAAAAGCGGTTCGGCGCCGCACACCACGAGATCGTCGACCACCATGGCGACCAGGTCGAGGCCGACGGTGTCGTGCTTGTCCATCGCCTGGGCGACCGCCAGTTTGGTGCCGACGCCGTCCGTGGAGGCCGCCAGGACCGGCTCGCGGTAGTCGCCGCGCAGGGCGAACAGCCCGGCGAACCCGCCCAGCCCGCCGCGCACCTCGGGGCGGGTAGCCTTGGTGGCCAACGGCTTGAACAACGCGACGGCGCGCTCACCGGCTTCAATGTCCACCCCGGCCGCCGCGTAGGTGATGCCCTGGCTGCCCGGGTTTCGTCCGGGACTTTTTCCGGGATCCGTCATCGCGATAAAGGCTACCGGGCGGCGCTTCGCGCCGGAATCAAACGTCCTTGAAGCACCGGCTCAGCGCACGATCGGCACTTCATCGGGTGCCAGATCATCGAGCGCGGCTCCGCGCGCGGCGTTGGCGAGCATGTGCTCGATGACGTTCTTGCCCAGCGCGGATTCCTCGGGCAGTTCGATCGGGTACTTGCCGTCGAAGCAAGCGGTGCACAGCCGCGACGCCGGCTGCTCGGAGGCCGCGACGAGGCCGCGCAGCGAGATGTAGCCCAGCGTGTCGGCGCCGATGGCGTGCCGTACCGCCTCGAGCATCTCCTCTTTGTCTTGCACGGCGTTGGCGATCAACTCGGCCGGCGACGGGAAGTCGATGCCGTAGAAGCACGGCCACTTCACCGGCGGCGACGCGATGCGCACGTGCACCTCGAGGGCGCCGGCCTCGCGCAGCATGCGCAACAGCGCTCGCTGGGTGTTCCCCCGCACGATCGAATCGTCGACGACGATGAGCCGCTTGCCGCGGATCACCTCTTTGAGCGGGTTGAGCTTCAGCCGGATGCCGAGCTGGCGGATGGTCTGCGACGGCTGGATGAACGTGCGCCCGACGTAGGCGTTCTTCATCAGGCCCTGCCCGTACGGAATGCCGGATTCCTGGGCGTACCCGACCGCGGCCGGGGTGCCCGACTCCGGCACCCCGATCACCAGGTCGGCCTCAACCGGGCATTCGCGCGCCAGCCGGCGGCCGATGTCGACCCGGGTCGCGTGCACGGAGCGGCCGGCGAGCGTGCTGTCGGGGCGCGCGAGGTAGACGTATTCGAAGACGCAGCCCTTGGGCTCGGGGTTGGCGAACCGGGTGGAGCGCACGCCGTCGGCGTCGATGGCCAGCAGCTCGCCGGGCTCGATGTCGCGGACGAACGAGGCGCCGACGATGTCGAGGGCGGCCGTTTCCGACGCCACCACCCAGCCGCGGTCGAGGCGTCCGAGCGAAAGCGGCCGCACGCCATAGGGATCGCGGCACGCATACAGCGTGTTTTCGTCCATGAACGTCAGGCAGAACGCCCCGCGCACGGTCGGCAGCAGCTCCAGCGCCGCCTGTTCCAGTGTGGAGTCGGCGGCGCCGTGGGCCAGCAGCGCGCCCAGGATGTCGGAGTCCGTCGTCGCCGGGGCGGGGTATCGGGTGCCCATCAAGCCCTCGTCGCGGGCGCGCGCGGCAAGTTCAGCGGTGTTGACCAGATTTCCGTTGTGCCCCAACGCAACCCCGGTGCCGGCCGCGGTGTTGCGGAACACCGGCTGGGCGTTTTCCCACGTGGTGTCGCCCGTGGTGGAGTACCGGCAGTGTCCGATGGCGACGTGACCCTGCATCGCCGCCAGCGTCTGCTCGTCGAACACCTGGCTGACCAGGCCGAGGTCCTTGAACACCAGCACCTGAGATCCGTCGGCGACGGCGATGCCCGCGGCTTCCTGGCCGCGATGCTGCAGCGCGTACAGGCCGTAATAGGTGAGTTTGGCGACGTCCTCGCCCGGGGCCCAGACCCCGAAGACGCCGCATTCTTCACGGGGGGAGTTCAAGTCCTGCTCGGATGCTTCTACTCCAGCGACGGTCACGGTTCGGCGGCTCCCTGGCGAACGATTGGTGACGCCTAGGAGTCTACGGGCAGCACGGGCTCCCCGACGAATCCGACGGGCGTGTTGGGCGGCGAAAATGCTGAATACAACTCTAAACCTGCAGTTCAGGGTTGTATTCAGCTGACACCGAACAGGGGCAACCAGTGGCCAATTTCACCCGCCCGAGAGCCGGATAGCGTCACGCCCCCGGTGGCTTTCGCCTCGTCCAGCGGCAAAAGGCCGGTCGCCAGCCGCAGCCAGGTCCGCGGATCGGTCTCCACCACGTTCGGCGGCGTGCCGCGGGTGTGCCGGGGTCCGGCGATGCACTGGACCGCCGCGAACGGCGGGATCCGGACCTCGACGCTGGCGCCCGGCGCCACCGCGGCGAGAGTCCGGGCGGTGAGCCGCACCGCGGTCGCGAGGGCGTTGCGGTCGGGCGCCGGGCGGGTCTCGTCGCGCAGCCAGTCCAGCACGGCCAGCACCGCCTCCCGGGCCTGGGCCGGGTCGGCGCTTTGACGGGCGGGCATACCTCAGCGTTGCACGGCCACCGCGGCGATCGCACCGGCCTCGTTGACGGCCAGGTGGGTCAGCATCGGCGCGGCGAGGCTGCCGGATCGGTCGGCCAGCCAGCCGAACAACCAGCCCGCTGTCCCGGTCACCAGCACGGTAGCCGCCACCGGCGCACCCGTTGCTCGCGCGTCCGGGATGTGCGAGAGCCCAAAAGTGGTGGCCTGCAACAACCTTCCGCCACGCTGGCCGAACGCGCGGGAGCCCACAGCGGCCAGCGCGGCGCGGAACGCGGCCTCCTCGGCCCAGACGGTGCCGACGGGAATGTTCAGCAGCAGCCAACCCGGCACCGAGACCGGCAAATCGCGGGCCGCCATCGAGGCCCGCACCATGGGCAGCGCGGTCGTCGCGGCGATCGCGCCCGCCGCGACCGCCCCGGCGGCCGAGCCGAGCCGCATCCCCGCCCACAGCCGCGGCGGGCGCAGCCCCGGTATCGCGCGGGTCACCCCCACCAGCAGCAAGCCCACGCCGGCCTGCAGGGTGACGCGCCACGCCGTCGGCAGTCGCGGGCTGAGGAAGCCCCAGCCGACGAGCGCCGCCGCCAACGACAGCGCGCGAAGCCGGCCTACCCGAAGAATCGCGGCAGCACCGCCTCGGACGTCTCGCGCAGTTCGGCCAGCGACACCGTGAACAGGCCCTGAACCTCGACGGCGTCCGAGGCCTGATCGACGACGCCGATGCGCGTCACGGGCAGGCCCCGCGCCTCGCACATCGACCGGAATCGGCTCTCCTCGGTTCGCGGGACCGCGACCAACACCCGGCCGGCTGACTCGGAGAACAACATCACGAACGGATCGGCGTCGTCGGGAAGCACGATGCGGCAACCGGTTTCACCCGCCAGCGCGGATTCCACGATGGCCTGGGCGAGGCCGCCCTCGGAGAGGTCGTGCGCCGCGGACACCAGCCCGTCGCGCGACGCCGACGTCAGCACCTCGGCCAGGAGCTTTTCGCGCGCCAGGTCCACCGCGGGCGGCAACCCACCGAGGTGGTCGGCGGTCACCTGCGCCCACACCGAACCGTCGAACTCGTCGCGGGTGTCGCCCAGCAGCAGCAGGGTCTCCCCCGGCTCGGCGCCCAGGCCGGTCGGGATTCGCCGCGCCACGTCGTCGATCACGCCAAGTACGCCGACCACCGGCGTGGGCAGGATCGCCGCCGACCCGGTCTGGTTGTAGAAGCTGACGTTGCCGCCGGTTACCGGAATCCCAAGGGCCGCACAGCCATCCGCGAGGCCGCGGACGGCCTGCGAGAACTGCCACATCACCCCGGGGTCCTCGGGGGAACCGAAGTTCAGGCAGTTGGTCACCGCCACCGGAGTCGCGCCCGTGACGGCGACGTTGCGGTACGCCTCGGCCAGCGCGAGTTGGGCGCCGGCGTAGGGATCCAGCAGCGTGTAGCGGCCCGACGCGTCGGTGGACACCGCGATGCCCCGCCCGGTCGACTCGTCGACGCGCAGCACGCCGCCATCGGCGTGCTCGGCGAGCACCGTGTTGCCGCGCACGTAACGGTCGTACTGCTCGGTGATGAACGCGCGGCTGCACAGGTGCGGACTGCCAAGCAGCGCAAGCAAAGTCGCGCGTAGCTCGTCGCCGGTGGCCGGCCGGGGCAGGCCCGTCGAACGGTCCGCGTTCAGCGCGTCCTGCGATTCGGGGCGCTCGACGGGACGCTGATACACCGGGCCCTCGTGGGCCACGGTGCGCGGGGGCACGTCGACGACCGTCTCCCCGCCCCAGGTGATCCGCAACCGGTCGCCGTCGGTGACCTCGCCGATGACGGTGGCCAGCACCTCCCACTTGCGGCACACCGCCATGAAGGCGTCGACGTTCTCCGGCGCGACCACCGCGCACATGCGCTCCTGCGACTCGCTGCACAGAATCTCGGCGGGCGTCATCTCCTTGGCCCGCAGCGGAACATTGTCGAGCTGGATCGCCATCCCGCCGTCCCCGGCCGAGGCCAATTCCGATGTGGCACAGGACAATCCGGCGCCGCCGAGATCCTGGATGCCGATCACCAGTCCGCCCGCGTAGAGCTCGAGGCAGCACTCGATGAGCACCTTTTCCATGAACGGGTCGCCCACCTGAACCGACGGCAGCTTCTTGCGCGAATTTTCGGCGTCGAACGTGTCCGAGGCCAGCACTGACACCCCGCCGATGCCGTCCAGCCCGGTGCGCGCGCCGAACAGGATGATCTTGTTGCCCGCACCCGATGCGAACGCCAAATGCAGGTCCTCTTGGCGCAGTACGCCGATGCACATTGCGTTGACCAACGGGTTGCCCGCGTAGCACGCGTCGAACACGGTCTCGCCGCCGATGTTGGGCAGGCCGAGCGAGTTGCCGTAGCCGCCGATGCCGCGGACCACACCGTCGACGACGCGGCGGGTGTCGGGCGCGTCGGCGGCGCCGAACCGAAGCTGATCCATCACGGCGACCGGGCGCGCGCCCATGGCCATGATGTCGCGGACGATGCCGCCCACGCCGGTGGCCGCGCCCTGGTAGGGCTCGACGTAGGACGGGTGGTTGTGCGACTCCACCTTGAAGGTGACGGCCCAGCCGTCGCCGATGTCGACGACGCCGGCGTTCTCGCCGATGCCGGCCAGCATGCCGGCGCGCATCTCGTCGGTGGTGGTCTCACCGAAGTAGCGCAGGTGGACCTTCGACGATTTGTACGAGCAGTGCTCGCTCCACATCACCGAGTACATCGCCAGCTCGGTATCGGTGGGCCGGCGGCCCAGGATCTCGCGGATCCGCTGGTATTCGTCGTCTTTGAGGCCGAGTTCGTGAAACGGTTGCGGCTGGTCAGGGGTGGTCGCGGCGTGTTCGACGGTGTCGATGACCTGGGTGCGCGCGGTTGTCACGGGAACAGTCTAGAGAGCTAGTCGCCGCGGAGCAGGCGGGCGCTTTCGGCGTCGGCCGGATAGAACAGCTCGACGGCGAGCTCGGCGAGGGTGACGTCGAGCGGGGTCCCGAAGGTGGTGAGCGTCGTAAACATCGACAGCCGTTGTCCGCCACCGGCATCGAGCTCGAACGGCACGAGCAGTGCCGCGTTGTCCTGGGGCGAGCTCCACGCCCTGGCGGCCGACGCGACTCCCGGGTATCCGCGCACCTCCTCGTCGATCGCCCGCAATGCCGGGTCGCCGGTGAGCGCGATGGTGCGCCGCAGCTGGTGCAACAGGTAGCCGGCCCATTCGGGGAAGTTCAGGGTCCGCGCGGCCAGCCCGTCGGGGTGCAGGGACAACCGGTACACGTTGGCCGGCGGCCCGCGCAGGTCGTCGGGCAGACCAGCGGTCAGGGCGGACGCCGCGGCGTTGGCCCCGACGATGTTCCAGCAGCGGTCGATGACGATGCCCGGGTAGGGGTCGTGTGCGTCCAGCAGGCGCTGCACCGCGTCGCGCGCCGGGGAGAGCGCGCCGTCCTCGAGCGGGCGCGACTGGTAGCGCGGGGCGAACCCGGCGGCGAGCAGCAGCGTGTTGCGCTCGCGCAGCGGAATGTCGAGCCCCTCGGCGAGGGCGAGCACCATCTCGGGGCTGGGCCGGGCGCGTCCCGTCTCGATGAAGCTCAGGTGCCGCGCCGACACCCCCACGCTGAGCGACAGGTCGAGCTGGCTCACCCGTCGGCGCGCCCGCCAGTCGCGCAACAGGACACCCACCGTCGCCTGGCTCACGAAGCCACGGTAACCACGCGCGGGTACCCGTCGCGATGACCTCGGAGGTAATTGTGCCGCCGCATGCGTCCCGCCCAGGCTTGAGACGACGCGCTCGACAGGGAGCGCCCGAGTCAAGGAGGAAACGATGACCGACGTCCAATCCGCCCCGAAGTTCAGCGCCGAGGTGTTCGCCGCGTACTGGGCCGCGCCCACCATGTCGCGCGGCTTCGACATCCTGGCCGACGACATCGTCGGCTACTGGCCGGGCGACGCCGAGCCGGTCCGCGGCATCGAGGCATATACGGCGAAGATCGGCGAATTGCTGGACGCTGCACCGGATTTGACGCTCGACGTGGTGGACAGCGCGACGGTTCCCGGCGCCGCCGAGGGCGAGGAGCTGGTGTTCTTGCACTATGTGGGTCGGGGCACCGGCCCGGATGGGCCGTTCCAGATCCGGGGGATCGACCGGGTGCGCACTCGCGACGGGATCGTCGTGGAGAACGTCATCCGCTACGACCCGCTGATCCTCAACCAGGGCTGAGCGCCGGGGCTGTGCCTCGACGCTCGAGTGTGCGCTTACGGCTTTCGGTGTGAACCCTGGGGCGGCGATTCGACGCTTTCCCGCCCAGGCTTCACAATTAAAGCCCAGGCTTCACACTCAGCGGGGCGACCGACCGCCGCCTCGTCTGCGAGCGCTCAGTGCGCGCTCACGGCTTCCGGTGTGAACCCTGGGCGGCGATCCAGCGATTTTTGCGCCCAGGCTTCACAATCAAAGCCCAGGCGCACCCTCAGCGCTACTGCTTGACGATGCAGAAGGCGTTGCCCTCGGGGTCGGCCAGCACCACCCATCGGAAGGTGTCGCCGAATTGGTGCCGGCCGACCTCGGTGGCCCCGGCCGCCGTCAGCCGCGCCACCTCGCCGTCGACGTCGGCCGCGCTCAGGTCGAGGTGCACCCGGTTCTTTCCCGGCGTCGGATCGGGCACCTTCTGAAACCCGAGCCGCAGCCCCTCCGGGAACGTCACCGCGGTGAACTCGTCGGCGAGGATGACGTGTGTCTTGCCGCCGAACTGCTCGGCCCACCAGCCGGCCAGCCCCGCCGGATCGCCGCAGTCGAACGTCACCATTTCCACGTTTAGCGCCATGGCCGGATCGTAGGTCAGCGGGGCGACAGAAAAGCTTGCAGTGCCGCCGAATAGGCCGCCACGTCGTGCGCGCCCATCAGTTCCCGCGCGGAGTGCATCGCGAGCTGCGGGGCGCCGACGTCGACGGTCGGGATGCCGGTGCGGGCGGAGGCCAGCGGGCCGATCGTCGAACCGCAGGGCAGGTCGGCGCGGTGCTCGTAACGCTGCAACTGAACCCCGGCCTGCCGGCAGGCAAGCTCGAAGGCCGCGGCGGTGCGCCCGTCGGTGGCGTACCGCAGATTCGGGTGCACCTTGAGCACCGGTCCGGCGTTGACGTCGATCAGGTGGCCGGGCTCGTGCCGCTCCGGGTAGTTGGGGTGGGTGGCGTGGGCCATGTCGGCCGAGGCCAGCAGTGACGCCGGCAGCCGGCGCAGGAAGTCTTCGCGGGTGCCGCCGGCCGCGAGCACGATCCGTTCCAGGAAGGTGCTGAGCAGGTTGGACTGCGCGCCGCGATCGGAGGTCGATCCAACCTCTTCGTGATCGAAGAGCACCAGCACCGGCACGAAGTCGCTCGGCTCGGCGGCGACCAACGCCTCCGTTCCCGCGTAGCAGCTGGCCTGGTTGTCCAGCCGGGGCGCGCTGATGAGGCTGGCGTCGGCGCCGATCACCGTCGACGGCGTCAGGTCGTGTGTCATCAGGTCGGCGCTCAGCACATCCGTCGCCGCCACCCCGGCCCGCTCGGCGACGTAGTCGAGGAACGAACCCCGTTGTTCCCCAACGCCCCAGACCGCGTTGACGTGTCGCTGCGGGTCCAGCGTCACCGACTTACGATCCTCGGCCAGGTGGATCGCCAGCTGCGGCACCCGCAGGATCGGGTCGTCGATCCGGACCAGCCGCTGGCCCACCCGGGCACCGTCCCGCACCGATAGCCGCCCGCTGATGCCCAGGTCTCGGTCCAGCCAGGAATTGAGCCAGGCGCCGCCGTACGGCTCGAGCGCCACCACCCGCCACCCGGCGACCAGCCGGTCGGGGCGCTGCTTGACCCGCAGGTTGGGACTATCGGTGTGCGCGCCGACGATCCGGAACGGCCCGTCGGGTCCGCTGGAGTTCCAGGCGACGAGCGAGCCGGCCCGCACCACGAAGTAGCGGCCCGGTCGGTCCGGCCAGCGGTCGGTTTCGTCGAGTTCGGCGTAGCCGGCCTCGACCAGCCGAGCGGCCACCGTCGCGCAGGCGTGAAACGGCGACGGTGATGCGTCGATGAATTCGCAGAGGCCTGCGGCGCTGGCCGGCATGGTGACCATCATGGCTGTCGGCCTCTCCGTCGCCACGATAGGGTCGGCAGCGTGCCTCCGGTACAGCCCCAACCCATTCTCCAGCCGCTGACACCGGCTGCGATCTTCCTCGTGGTCACCATTGACGCCGGCGGGGAGGCGACGGTGCACGACGCGCTCCCCGGAATCTCCGGGCTGGTGCGCGCGATCGGTTTCCGTGAGCCGCCGAAGCGGTTGTCGGCGATCGCCTCGATTGGCTCCGACGCGTGGGATCGCCTGTTTTCCGGGCCGCGTCCCGCCGAACTGCATCCGTTCATCGCGCTGAAGGGCCCGCGGCACGCCGCCCCAGCCACACCAGGGGATCTGTTGTTCCACATTCGGGCCGAGAGCCTGGACGTCTGCTTCGAGTTGGCCGACCGCATCCTGCGATCGATGGCCGGCGCGGTCACCGTGGTCGACGAGGTGCACGGGTTCCGGTACTTCGACAACCGGGACCTGCTGGGCTTCGTCGACGGCACCGAAAACCCAGACGGCCCAATCGCCGTCAGCGCCACCGCGATCGGCGATGAGGATCCCGACTTCGCCGGCTCGTGTTACGTGCACGTGCAGAAGTACGTGCACGACATGTCGTCGTGGAATTCGCTGTCGGTCACCGAGCAAGAACTGGTAATCGGCCGGACCAAACTGGAAGACATCGAACTCGACGACGACGAAAAGCCCGACAACGCTCACATCGCCCTCAACGTCATCACCGACGACGACGGCACCGAGTTGAAGATCGTCCGGCACAACATGCCGTTCGGCGAGCTGGGCAAGGCCGAGTACGGCACCTACTTCATCGGGTACTCGCGGACGCCGACGGTCACCGAGCGGATGCTGGAAAACATGTTCCTCGGCGACCCGCCAGGCAACACCGACCGCATCCTGGATTTCTCCACCGCGGTCACCGGCGGACTGTTCTTCTCCCCCACCGTCGACTTCCTCGACGACCCACCGCCCCTCCCGGCGCCGCTGGCCACGGCACGGCCACCCGCTCCCGCCCCCAACGACGGTTCACTCGCGATCGGCAGCCTGAAAGGAACCTCTCGATGAACAACCTCTACCGCGACCTGGCACCCGTCACCGAAGTCGCTTGGGCGGAGATCGAATTGGAGGCCACCCGCACGTTCAAGCGCCATATCGCGGGGCGGCGCGTCGTCGACGTCAGCGAGCCCGGCGGACCGGTCACCGCGGCGGTCAGCACCGGCCGGCTCCTCGATGCCGACGCGCCCACCGACGGGGTGGTGGCGCACCTGCGAGAGAGCAAACCCCTTGTCCGCCTGCGCGTTCCGTTTACCCTGTCGCGCTATGAGATCGACAACGTCGAGCGCGGCGCGAACGACTCCGACTGGGACCCGGTCAAAGAGGCGGCCAAGAAGCTGGCGTTCGTCGAGGACCGCGCCATCTTCGAGGGCTACGCGGCCGGGTCGATCGACGGCATCCGCACTTGCAGCTCCAACCCGACGTTGAAGTTGCCCGAGGATCCTAGCGACATGCCCGACGCCATTTCCCAGGCGTTGACCGGGCTTCGGCTCGCCGGCGTCGACGGCCCGTATTCGGTGCTGCTGGCCGCCGATGTCTACACCAAGGTCAGCGAGACCACCGAACACGGCTATCCCATCCGCGAGCACCTGAACCGTCTTGTCGACGGGGACATCATCTGGGCGCCGGCCATCGACGGCGCCTTCGTGCTGACCACCCGCGGTGGCGATTTCGATTTGCAGCTGGGCACCGACGTCGCGATCGGCTACCTCAGCCACGACGCCGACACCGTGCAGCTGTATCTGCAGGAGACCCTGACGTTTTTGTGCTACACCGCCGAAGCGTCGGTCTGCCTCGCCCCATAGGGGTTGCCGGAGCTAATCGTGTCGCGGGCCGGCTGGTATAGCCCGGACACCGATCTAGGGCCGTTTCGGCGTCGACGACGTGGCGACAGAGCGATTCTGTGTAGTCGTTCCCGCTCGCATCGTGCGTGCGCAGATTTCCGACCGCCCGCGGCGCAGCATGCGCATACCATTTTTGCGGCGTCTTTTGATATCACGCATACCGGCGGAGGAGCACGATGGACGACATCCCGAAGACGGTGACCTGGATTCTTGGCGGATCGTCGGTACCCGCGGCCGTGTTGGCGTTGGTGGGTCTGGCACCGCGTTTGTCGGCGGCGTATCCGGGATGGGTGCAGGCGGCTATATTCCTCATCCTTGGCGCCTTGCTGTTTGGCAGCATCGCCGGAGTCGTTTATCTGGCCACGGAAGGCCGACGCGAATCGTGGCTCGGCCGCCACATCCCGCTCGCTTTTGTGGCGCTGGGGTTGACATCCACGATCCTCGCGACGGCCGTACTGGCGGTGTCCTACAACGTTTTACTGGACATCCCAGATGTTCCCAGGCTGGCGCTGACCATCACCGCGACCGACCCCGACGTCGCGACCGCCAAGGTGAAATTCGAGGCCGACAATCTGCGGCCCGGAAATTTCATCGTCGTCGACGTGATTGCTGTCGGCGTTGACACCCCGGCTCCGGCCGGTGAATGCCATCCGGCGAGCCAGCCGGACGGCGGGTTGGTGTGCCCGGTGGTGCCGGGCCACCGCGTCTATCGGGCTGCGATCGGCTCGGACGCTAACGGTCAAATTGATTCCGAAATCCAAACACAGCTAAGCCGAAGCAAGTACCGGCTCGTCGTTGCGCAGGTCTACCCGGGGCCCCTGCAGAACGACAACAAGAAGCCCAACGACGCTGAGGCCACGACGAGTTTCTGCGCTGACATCGTGACCCGCACCCCGCGGTCGTGCGCATACGTCGAGGTTCCACCCGTGGACAAGACGACGAAGGCGCCGGCCTAGCGGCCAGACTCCTTTTCATTGTCCAGCGTCCGAACGCATTGACGGACTGGATTGGTGGTCGCCCTGGCGGGCATGCCCCTGAGATTGACTTTGCTAAAGGTCAAGCACAACGTCGCTGTCGGGCACCGCGGAGCAGATCAGCACTTGGCCCGCACCGGGCTCCTCCAACGGTGGCTGGACGTATGTCGTCGCCCCGGCGACGATGCCGGTGACACACACGTGGCACACCCCGCTTCGGCACGAGAAACGGGTCGGCACGTCGCACGCTTCGGCGAGGTCGAGGATGCTCGCATAATCGGGCGACCAGTTCACGGTCAGCCCGCTGCGCGAGAACGTGACCGGCGGTCCGGTGCCCGGAGTCCCGGCCGGCGGGTGGGGCGGCCTGCGGTCACCCGTCTCGACGACACCCGGGTTGATCGCCGGCAGCGCGCCGAACAGTTCGCTGTGAATGCGGTTGGGGTCGAGTCCGAGGATGGTGAGGTGGTCGTGCATGTCGGCCATGAATTGCGTTGGGCCGCAAAGGTAAACGGTGGCATCGGACGGGAGGCCCAGGGCGGCGATCGAGTCCTGGTTAAGACGCCCCTGCGTCTCGGTGTAGAAGACCCGCTGCCGACCGTGGGGCAAGGACTCGACGAGGGCCGCGACTTCGGCCGCGAACGCCTGGGTTTCGGGATTTCGGGTGGTGTGGACCCACCAGATGTCACGGCCGCTGCCGGCGGCCGAGAGCGCATGCAGCATCGCCAGCACGGGCGTAGCACCGATGCCCGCCGAAATGAGGACGACGGGATTGCCTTCCTCGATGAGATAGAAGTCACCCCGTGGCGCGGCCGCCTCTATCACCGCGCCCGGCTGGATGTGGGTGTGCAGCCAGGCGCTCACCAGGCCATGATCTTCGCGTTTGACGCTGATCCGGTAAACGCCCTCGGCGGGATCACCCGAAAGCGAGTAGCTGCGCAGGGGCGCCGGCTCTCCCGCCCCGGCGAGTCGCACCGGCAGGTACTGGCCGGGCAACGCAGGTGGCAACGGGGAATGGTCCTCGGACTCGAGGAGGATGGACAGCACCTCAGGGCTTTCCCTGCGTATCTGGCTGACCCGCAACGGACGAAACCCGCCCCACGCCGGTTCGGCGGCGGCTTGTGTTTCCGCGCCGGCCGGTTCGGCCAGCATGTCACGGAAGGACTGTTGCCAGCCGGGGCTGAGCGCCGGGACCTCCACGACCTTCCGGAGTAGCTCGATGTCGCGGTTGGGCAGATACAACAGCGCGTCGACGTCGGCGACGCTGAGCTCGTGATGGCCGCGCCGGGTCCGCACGATGCCATCGCCCGCGCACACCCTGCCCTCGCTGATCACCCGGAAATAGAAGCCTGGGCGATGCTGGGACACAAGCAGATTGGGCATCTTCGGTTCGTTGAGGCGCATGCCGACCCGGAAGCAGGTGACGCGCGGCTGGGTGACCTCGAATTCCGCCTCGCCGATGCGATAGCGATCACCGATGCAGACCTCGTCGTCGGGGAGCCCGCTGATCGTGAAATTCTCGCCGAATTGACCCGCTTCCAGGTCGTCACGACGGAGGTAGGTCCGCCAAAAGTCATACGACTCAACCTGATAAACCATGACCGCGCGTTGCTCGCCGCCGTGGCCGCCGAGGTCGCCCTGACCGTCACCGTCGATGTTGAGGCGGCGCACCATGACCGGCCCTTCGACCGGTGTCTTCCATATCCCCGTGTATACGGTTTGGCCACGCCATTGGACGTCCTTGGGCATGCCCACATTGACCGAAACAAGTGTGCCCACCGTGTCACCGCCCGCAGCGTGGTCAGTCTGGGATGATCGACTCACGCTATGCCCGCACGACCCGCAGGGCAACTCGTGACCAGACTGTTGCAAGCCACCGCTTCTGGTGCATACTGGGTTACACAACCCAAAAATGCGGGAGGAAATACCATGGCGACTGTTCATCATCGCTACATCACCGTTGACGGTCACCGGCTGTTCTTCCGCGAGGCCGGCGACGCGGATGCTCCCGCCCTGGTTCTTTTGCACGGCTTTCCCACCAGCTCATACATGTTCCGCGACTTCTCCCGGCGCTGGCCGATCGCTACCGCATCATCGCGCCCGACCACCTGGGCTTCGGCCTCTCCGACGCGCCGTCCGTGGACGAGTTCGACTACACATTCGACGCGCTCACCGACCTGACCGCGGGCCTCCTGCGCAGGCTCGGCATCGACCGATACGCCATGTACGTGCAGGACTACGGGGCCCCGATCGGCTGGCGCCTGGCCCTGCGCGATCCCTCCGCCGTCACCGCGATCATCACCCAGAACGGCAACGGCTACGATGCGGGGTTCGTCGAGAGCTTCTGGAAAGTGTTGTGGGCCTATCAAACTGAGCCCACGCCCGACACCGAGGCCCCGGTGCGCCAGTTCCTCACGCTGGACGCCACCCGCTGGCAGTACGTCACCGGCGTCCCCGACGAAACGCTCGTCGACCCGGAATCCTGGTACCACGACTACGCGCTGATCTCTCGTCCCGGCAACGACGAGGTGCAGCTGAAGCTGCTGCGCGACTACGCCACCAATGCGCCGCTCTACCCGCGGCTGCACGAGTACTTCCGCGCGACGCGGGTCCCGCTGCTGGCGGTGTGGGGCCGCGGTGACCAGATCTTCGGCCCGGCCGGCGCGGAGGCGTTCGCCGACGACCTGCCCGACGCCGAGATCCACCTGCTCGCCGGCGGCCACTTCCTGCTCGAGTCCGCACTCGACGAAGTCACCGAGCTCATCCGCAACTTCCTCGCGAAGGTCCTCGTGACCGCCTGACGGGCCGGCGGGCGCCACGGCATCAATGGGTTGAATGTCCCATAGTCCGCAGCGCCCGCAGGTTAGCCTGACGCGATGGCCCATCCCGATGTTCACGTCGAACAACGGTTGACCGCCAAGGGGCGCGCCACCCGCGACAGGATCGTGGAGGCGGCCGCCCACCTCATCGTCACCGAGGGCCTGTCCGCGGCGAACATGGAGAACGTGCGCGCGGCGGCATCGGTCAGCGGATCCCAGCTCGCCCACTATTTTGCCGACAAGGGCGCATTGATCCGCGCGGTCATCAAGCGCCAGATCGGCGTGGTCTTGGACTTTCACCGGCAGCCCAAGCTTGGGGGCCTGCGGTCGTTTGACGACTTCGAGCGGTGGATCGACCTCAACATGCGCTACCTGCGGCGCATCGGATACTTCGGCACGCCCACCTACCACGCCCTCGCCGCGCAGCTGGCGAAGTCGGACGATGCCACGCGGGGGACGCTCGGCGAGGGCTATTGGCAGTGGATCGAGCTCCTCGAGGAATCGATCCGGCACATGAAGGACGACGGCCTCCTCGTCGCGGATGCGGACCCTCGACGGATAGCGCTGGTCATCGTCAGCGCTCATCAGGGCGGCGGCACCCTGGCCTTCACCTATCGGGCCGAGTGGCCGCACGCCGACGCGGTCCGTTTCGCGGTGAACTATCTGCGCATGTTCGCCGCCGACGCCGCGGAACGGGTACCGCGGCCCGCCCGCCGTGCCCGGGGCAGACGCAGGACGGCAGCGACGTGAGTGACGACAGCGCATCGCGGTTGACCCGCAAGGGAATTGCGACCCGGGCGCGGATCGTCGACGCCGCCGCGCGGCTGATGTTCGAGCGCGGCGTCGCCAACACCAGCATCGAGCAGGTGCGGCGCCGCGCAGGGGTGGGCGGGTCGCAGATCTCGCACTACTTTCGCGACAAGCGCGACCTGACCCGTCACGTCATCGCCGCGCGGCGCGACGACGTGCGGGCCTTTCACGCTCGACCGTCGTTGGGGGCGCTCGACAGTTTCGATGCCCTGCAGGCGTGGGCCGACGCCGTCGCGGCCGACATCGACACAGTTTACCGGGTCGGCGGGTGCGTCTACGGCTCGTTGGCCGGTGAGCTGATCGACGCCGACGACGAAATGCACGACGACCTGTCCGCCGGCTACGACCTGTGGATCGGACTGTTTCAGGCCGGGCTGACGGCGATGCGGGACCGCGGCGAGCTGCGGCCGGACGCCGACCCGCGGCACCTGGCCACGTCGCTGGTCGTGGCACACCAGGGTGGTGCGACGGTGACCTATGCCACCGGCGATCCGGAGCCGATGCGCGCCGCCGTCCTTGCCGCCGTCGACTATGTGCGTTCCTTCGCGCCGCCGCCCCGCAAGACACGCCGCAAAGCCAAATCCTGACCACTCCTCTGGACAGATTGGGTTTAGTAACCCATAATATTGGGCTAGATAGCCCATTCAACATGGTTGCGGGCGGGGATGGTCGCTTCGGTTCGGCGCCGCATCGCCATATCCAAAGGGCGCCAACAGATCTAGGAAGAGGCCGCAATGTCAGTCATCGCTTCACCCCAGCTGCCCACCGCGCCCGCCGTGGTTCGAGAACAGCCCGGCGGCGCTACTATGCGGGCGATCATCCTGACGGGATTCGGCGGCCTCGACAGGCTCGTCTACACCGACATCCCCAAGCCGTTGCCCCGAGACGGCGAGGTGGTAATCCAGGTCAAGGGATTCGGCATCAACCACGCCGAGATCCACATGCGCCGGGGGGAATGGGCGGAAGCCGCAGAAGTCAGCGGCATCGAATGCGTGGGCATCGTCGAGTCGTGTCCGGGAGGCGAGTTCCCGGTCGGTGCCAAGGTGGCGGCCCTGATGGGCGGCCTGGGACGGACGATCAACGGCAGCTATGCCGAGTTCACCCGCGTCCGCGCGGCGAACGTCGCCCTCATCGAGTCCGACCTGCCGTGGTCACAGCTGGCCGCGCTCCCGGAAACCTACGCGACCGCTTGGACATGCCTATTCCGTAACCTCGAATTGACCGCCGGACAAACGCTGGTGATTCGGGGTGCGACGTCCGCGTTGGGGCAGGCGGCACTGAAAATGGCGGTGGCCACCGGTGCGAACGTGATTGCCACCGCACGCAGCCGCGATCGTTTTCCCTTGCTCGAGAACATCGGAGCCGTCCGCGTCGAGTTGGAGCGCACCGACCTTGCCGCCCACATCGCCGAAGCCAAGAACATCGACGCCGTCCTCGATTTCGTCGGCAACAGCACCATCCTGGACTCGCTCGACATGCTGCGCCGCGGCGGTTCCGCCTGTCTGGCCGGGTGGCTCGGCGGACTTGCGCCCATCGGCGATTTCAACCCGCTCGCGCGGATGGCAAGCGGTGTGAACTTCACGTTCTTCGCCAGCCCCGTCTTTGGCAATCCCGGCTTCCCGGTGTCGGACGTGCCGTTGAGTGACATCGCACGGCAGGTGGCGGAGGGCAAACTGGATGCAACGCCGGCACGCGTCTTTTCGTTCGACCAGATTCACGAGGCCCACCGAGTGGCGGAGTCCGGAGAAGCTGGCGGCAAGGTGGTCGTCGTGATGGACTGAGGCCGGAGATTCACACACCAAGGGATGCCGAAGGTGAGCCATGCCGACTACCACGCCGTCCGTGCTCGTCTTCGACGTGAACGAGACGCTCATCGATATCCATTCGCTGGCACCGCTTTTCGCTGAGAAGTTCGGCGACGAGCGGGTGCTGCGCGAGTGGTTCGCGCAGCTGATCATGTACTCGATGACCGTCACGCTGGCCGATAGTTACGTGAATTTCCCCACGCTCGCCCAGGGCGTGCTGCGCATGCTCGGCGACGTCTACGGCGTAGCCGTCACCGACGACGACCTGCAGCGCCTCAAGACCGGCCTGCTGACGATGCCGGCGCACGCGGACGTGGCCGAGGGGCTCGCCGCCCTGCGCGACAGCGGATTCCGCCTGGTCACCCTGACCAACTCGCCGCCCAACCCGGACGGGCCCACGGCACTGCAGAATTCCGGGCTGGCCCGCTTTTTCGAGCACCAGTTGAGCGTCGATGCCTGCCGTGCCTTCAAGCCCGCTCCGGCGGTGTACCGGCACGCGTGCGAGACGCTCGGGGTGGCACCCGCCGATTGCATGATGGTGGCCGCGCACGCGTGGGACACCCTGGGCGCGCAACGCGTCGGCTACAGCTCCGCTCTCATCACCCGGCCCGGAAACCCACCGCTGGCGGTCGACGGGTTGCCGCAACCGGACCTCGTCGTGAGCGACATCCGCGAACTCGCCGAGCGACTCATCGAGGGGAGGCGCTGACGGATGGAAGCAGGTATCGAACACGGCTACGACGTCATCGTGCTCGGCGCCGGGCCGATCGGTCAGAACGCCGCGGAACGTGCGCGGGCAGCGGGTCTCAGCGTCGCGGTGATCGAGCGCGAGCTCGTCGGAGGCGAATGTTCGTATTGGGCCTGCGTGCCCAGTAAAGCGTTGCTGCGCCCGGTGATTGCGGTCGCGGACGCCCGGCGGGTCGACGGCGCCCGCGAGGCGGTCAGCGGTCCCGTCAACAGCGCCGGCGTCTTCGGCCGCCGCAACCGCTACGTCAGCGACTGGGACGACAGCGACCAGGCCGACTGGGTGGCCGGGATCGGCGCCACGCTGATACGCGGGCATGGCCGGTTGGACGGCCCGCGACGAGTCGTCGTCAGTACGCCCGCCGGCGAGCAGGCGTTGCTGACCGCACGGCACGCGGTCGTGGTCTGCACAGGGAGCCGGCCCGCGCTGCCCGACCTACCCGGCATCACTGAGGCCAGACCATGGACCAACCGGCAGGCCACCGACAGCAGCTATGTCCCGGAGCGGCTCGCCGTCGTCGGCGCCGGCGGCGTCGGCGTCGAAATGGCCACCGCCTGGCAGGGATTGGGCGCACAGGTGACACTCCTCGCTCGCGGTTCTGGCCTGCTGCCGCGCATGGAGCCCTTCGTGGGCGAGCTCATCGGCCGCGGACTCGCCGCAGCCGGCGTGGATGTCCGCTTGGGGACATCGGTCCGAGCGCTGCGCCGGCCCGATGGCGGTCGTGTCGTCCTCGAATTGGACGACGGATCCGAATTGGAAGTCGACGAGGTGCTTTTCGCGACCGGCCGGGCGCCGCTCACCGGCGACATCGGCCTGGACACGGTGGGGCTGACGCCGGGCAGCTGGCTCGACGTCGACGACACCTGCCGGGTGCGGGCCATCGAGGACGGCTGGCTCTACGCGGCGGGCGACGTCAACCACCGCGCCCTGCTGACCCATCAAGGCAAATACCAGGGACGCATCGCCGGCGCGGCCATCGGCGCCCGGGCGGCGGGAAGGCCGCTGGACACCGCGCCATGGGGCGCGCACGCGACCACCGCCGACCATTACGCCGTGCCGCAGGCCTTCTTCACCGACCCGGAAGCCGCCGCCGTCGGCCTGACCGCCCGGCAGGCCCAGGAAGCCGGACACCGCGCGCGGACAGTCGACGTGGAAATCGGCGACGTCGTGAAGGGGGCCAAGCTCTACGCCGACGGCTACACCGGTCGAGCCCGGATGGTGGTCGATGCGGATCGCGGCCACCTGCTCGGCGTCACGCTGGTCGGACCCGGGGTCACCGAGATGCTGCACTCCGCGACCATTGCCGTCGCGGGCCAAGTTCCCATCGACCGGTTGTGGCACGCCGTGCCGTGCTTCCCGACGATCAGCGAAGTGTGGCTGAGGTTGCTCGAGGCCTACCGGGACGCCGCGGACGATAATTGACCCATGGCGACTGCAGACGGATTTCACCCGGACTTCGACGACGCTGCCCCGGTGGTTGCCCGCAACCGCGTGCACCACGTCAAGGCCTCGGACATCAGTTCCGACACCGCACAATCGGAGGGCCTGCGCCGGTTCGCCGCCCTGTCCGGCAAGTCGGTGGGCGCGGAGAAGCTGTGGATGGGTGAGACGCACGCATCACCGGCGACCGCCTCGTCGAACCATCATCACGGCGAATCGGAGACCGCGATCTACGTCCGAAGCGGCAACCCGGAGTTCGTCTTCCACGACGGCGACCAAGAGGTGCGCATCGCCACCGCGCCCGGCGATTACGTCTTCATCCCGCCGTACCTGCCGCACCGGGAGGAAAATCCCGACCCCGACTCCCCCGCTGAGGTTGTGATCGCGCGGAGCACCCAAGAGGCCATCGTCGTCAATCTGCCCGAGCTGTATCCGCTGATCGAGGATCAGTAGACCGCGATTTCGACGAGATTCCCGTCGACATCGCGGCAGTAGTGCGAGGTCATCGGCCCCAACGCACCGGTCTTGGTCACTGGCCCGGAGACGATGTCGACCCCGCAGGCGGCGAGGTGGGCGCGAACATCGTCCGGCGTCACCTGCGTGACGAAGCACAAGTCCGCGGAGCCGGCCGCTTCGACGGTACCGGTCGTCCAGTCCGGATCGTCGGCCAGCGCCCCCACCGGTCGGAGGTTGATCTTCTGGTTCCCGAACGACAAGGCGGTTCGCTGCGACGGCCCGAACGTCTCTCGCCGCATGCCCAGCACCCGCTCATACCAAGCCGCGGTGGCCTCAACGTCGTTGCAGTTCAACACGATATGGTCGATGCGTTCCACCGCGAAGCCCACCCTCAAGCCTCCTCATTCGTGCGCAGCTGCGTCGCGAGGGCGGCCGCCAGCTGGTCGGCGGCACTCTCGTCGAGCGCCTCGTGAGCGAAAATCATTCTGTACCAGAGTAATCCAAACGCCTGATCGACAACGGTCGCCGGCGGTTCGGCGGCGGGGATCTGGCCGCGGGCTCGCGCGCGGGCGAGGATTCCAGCCAACTCGTCCCGCCTCGCCGCGGTGAATGCCGCGAGCCGATCCATGGTGGCGTCATCGGCAAGCGCCTCCCGCAGTACCCCGAGGAGCAGGCTCCGGCTATCGGGCGCGGCGGTGAAGGTGGCGCGCAGAAACAGGCGTAGGTCGGCGTGCAGGTCGCCGCTGTCCGGCGCCGGCGCGACCTGCCGCGCCCGGTGGATCATCGCGTCGAGCAGCACCGCGCTCTTCGACGGCCACCAGCGATAGATGGTCTGCTTGCCGACGCCCGCCCGCTCGGCGATGGCGTCGACACTGATCGGCCCACCGCCGTCGGCGAGCAATTCGGCCGCCGCCTGCAGGATCGCCCGCTCCGCCGCGTCGTTACGTCGGTTACCGGTGTGCGGCCGTCGTGGCGTCACAGCCTGAAGGCTAGCGCTCCCATTGACGAGACCGCTAGTCTCGACAATGCTTGCGCCATGACCACCTCAGCCCGCGAACGCAAACGTCGCCGCACCGGCTACTTCCATCGACGCATCGCCAACCCCATCACCCGGCGGCTGCCCACCCAGGTGCTGCTGGAGACCACCGGCCGCAGTAGCGGGCGACCCCGGCGAACGCCGATCGGCGGGCGACTCGACGGCGCCACGTTCTGGCTGGTGTCCGACCACGGCGAGGCGTCCGACTATGTGCGAAACATCAAGGCGAACAACCGGGTTCGGATTCGTCTCCGCGGCCGCTGGCGGGCCGGGTCCGCCGCGCTGATGCCGGACGACGACCCACACGCCCGCCTGGCAACGCTGCCGCGATTCAACAGCGCGATGGTGCGCGCGTTGGGCACCGACCTGCTGACCGTGCGTGTCGACCTGGACGGAAAGTAGCAGGCGCCTTGACCCGGGCCGCGCCGCGATGCTAAGCAAGTGCTCAGCATCGGGTTAGCGACTGTCCACGCTACGGGGACGAGGAGGAGACATGACGGCCACCGAGCTGGTCTTCGACCCGTTCTCGGAAGAGTTTTTCCGCGACCCATATCCGACCTATCGGCGGATGCGCGAAGAGGCGCCGGTCTACTACAACGCGGAGCACGACTTCTACGCGCTCACTCGCCACCAGGACGTCGCGGCCGCGTTCAAGGACCACGAGACGTATTCCTCGGCCCGCGGGATCGACCTCGCCATGGTCAAGAACGACAACCTCCCCGCGGAGGCCAAGTCGATGATCTTCATGGACCCCCCTGAGCATCGGCGGATGCGCAGCCTGGTCAACAAGGTCTTCACGCCTCGCGCGATCACCGCGTTGCAGGACAGCGTGACCGAGTTGATCGACTACCACCTGTCGCGGGTCGATCCCGAGCAATTCGATGTGGTAGCCGACTTCTCGGCGCTGTTTCCCGTCGAAGTGATCAGCACGGTCCTCGGAGTGCCCGCCGAGCACCGTCAGCAAATCCGGCATTGGGTCGACGCGTCGCTGCACCGCGAACCCGGCCAGATAGAGATGAACGAAAGCAACTGGGAGGCGGTCACTTCGGCCGGCGCGTTCTACTACAACCTGATACAGGAACGACGCAAGCAACCGCAGGACGACATGATCAGCGCCCTGATCGCCGCCGAGGTCGAGCGCGACGAAGGGGGAACCACCCGCCTCGATGACATCGAAATCACCGGATTTGCAACGCTTTTGGGTGGCGCGGGCGCGGAGACCGTCACCAAGCTGGTCGGCAACGCGATCGTGCAGTTCGCGCGCAACCCCGACCAATGGCAAAAGCTGCTCGACGACCGCTCGAAGGTGCCCGCGGCGATCGAGGAGGTGCTGCGCTACGAGGCACCCGCGCAGTACAACGTCCGCTGTTCGCTGAAAGAGGTTCACCTGCACGGCGTCACGATCCCCGCCGGCAAGCCGGTCTTCCTGTTGGGGGGAGCGGCGAACCGCGATCCCGAGGCCTTCACCGACGCGGACAAATTCGACATCGACCGCGATCGCTCGGAGGCGCAGAACCTCGGGTTCGGATACGGTGTGCACAGTTGCCTGGGGGCCGCTCTGGCCCGGATGGAAAGCGCGATCGCCCTGGGCAAGCTGCTGGACCTGATGCCCCGCTACGAGGTGATCTGGGACGGTTGCAAACGGGTGACAATGCAAAACGTCGCGGGCTGGTCCAACGTTCCCGTGCGCGTGCTGCGATGACCCGAGTGCCCGCGCTCAGCTAATTCTCAACAATTTCTTCGGTCCCGCCTAGCCCGGCTCAAAGGATCCGCAAAGCCGGCGGCCTCAGTATCGACTCATGTCGAGTGAGCCGTTCTGCGCAGACCTGGTCGAGCGCTACCTGTGCACGCACGGCAGCCGCTACTTCCGGGGCCGACACGACGGCGAGTTTTTCTACGTCGCCAACACCCGCCCGCGCCGGCTCCACGTCCATCTCGAGGTCTGCCCGACGCAGGGCGACGTGCTGATCGTCCGGGTAACCCCCGCGTGCTTCTTCCCCGCCACCGACCGGCCGTGGTTGACGCACTTCGCCGACACGTGGAACGTGCAGGACCGGCAAGTCGTCGCTGTGGTGCACGGCTCGTCCGACCCGCAGCGCATCGGCGTGGTGGCGCGCAGGTCGCAGTGGATCCGGAAGGGCGTCTCGTTCGAGGACTTCGCTTCCTTCGTTGACGCTGCCATCGCCGACGCGATCGACCTGTTCGGCCAGCTAGAACCCATAGTCGTTCCGGGCGAAGTGCCTTCGACGGCACACCGGTTGGTGCGCGACGCCGGTTGAGGGGTCCGACGCGCGGACTAGGTCATGGCGGGCCCCGGCGTATCGGGCCGGGGCTCGCCGAACTCGGCCCTGATCGCGCCCCACGGGTCGGCGTAAATCCCGGGCCAATCCCGGTAGGCCGCACGCCTTTTGAGGAATTGACGCACGAGCGGTGAGATCACCCGTGCCGGTTTGCGTCGCCAGCCGGCGGCCGCGCGCATCTCGGCCAGCATGTCCGGCCAGGGATGGCGCTGGAATTGCAGCGCCTGCTGAGCGTGGGTGGTGTCCATCCAGTCGGTGACGTACCAGTTTTCGTCGCTGTCGGGATCGCCCGTCCTGCCGCCGGGCAGGACGTCGACCAGGCCGCGGGCGGCGGCCAATGCCTTACCGACGTCTCCCTGGCGGAGCAGGTGTGACTCGTCGCCGCCGACCAGCAGGATTTCGCCGAGAACATCGGCGGTGGTCGCGGCGGCGAACGCGAGCGCTGCGTCGCGGACATCGATCGTGTGGAGGCGCCCGTCGGTCGGCAGTGCGCTCTCCAAAAAGGGCGCGTCCATGTTGAGCGGCAGGGCACCTAGGTCCACGCTCAGGACTCCGGCCAGCCGAAGGATCACCCAGTCCAGGCCGGAACCCCGTACGTGGCCTTCGACCTCCGCCTTGTGCGCGCCGTAGAGATCGGCCGGCCGCAGCGGGGTGTCGGCGCGCAACAGCTCGGGGTGCCGGTGCGGGTTGCGCGCGCCGTGCACGGCATTGCTCGACGCCTGGATGAAGCGCACCCGACGTGGGCTCGACTGGGCGGCACGCAGCAGCGCCACGGTCGCGTGCACGTTGACGCGGCGGGCCAGGTCGGCGTCGCGATAGATCGACGGCGGAATGACCGCGGCCAGATGAATTATCACCGTCGGCGAGGTGTCGGCGACGAGGCGACCGACCTGGTTCGGGTCGGTCAGGTCCGCCCAGTGCGCCTCCGCTCCCGCGGGCAGCGACCTCGTGGCCTTGCGCTGGTCGCGGGTGCCGAGGTCGGTGGCGACGACGCGATGGCCGGCGGCAACCAGCCGACGCACGGTCTGCGAACCGACCAGCCCGAAACCCCCGGTGACAAGAACCTTTTCGGACATCGCCCCCCGATGCGCGATTCGTTATCAGCAAACGGATATGACATTCTCTAAAACGGAGAGTAGCATATGCCGTGCTGGCGCCGAGGTTTGAGACCGGCATCACACCGGCTACCACTAGCAAATGGCAGAAACACGACGGCGGGGAGCGATGAAGGTCGTTGAGACAGCGGACAATGCTGAGACCGCCAAATGGGACCCGCAGTTCACCGAGCAGGTCGCCAAAGCCGTCGGGCCGATCATCAAGCGGTGGTATCGCGCCGAGGTGCGAAACATCGACAACATCCCGTCGACCGGCGGGGCGCTCGTGGTGTCCAATCACTCCGGCGGCATGTTCACTCCCGACGTGCTGATCTTCTCGCCGGCCTTCTACGAGAGGTTCGGCTACGACCGCCCCGTCTACACCCTCGGCCATTACGGGCTGTTCATGGGTCCGCTGGACGGCTGGCTGCGCCGCCTCGGGGTTATCGAGGCGAGCCGCGAAAATGCCGCTGCCGCTTTGCATTCGGGTGCGGTGGTGCTGGTCTTCCCGGGCGGGGACTACGACTCCTACCGGTCCACCTTCAGCGCGAACACCATCGACTTCGACGGTCGCACCGGCTACGTCAGGACGGCGATCGAAGCCGGGGTGCCGATCGTGCCCACCGTGTCCATCGGCGCCCAGGAGACGCAGCTGTTCCTGACCCGCGGCAACTGGCTGGCGCGCACGCTGCGACTGACGAAGGCCCGGATCAACATATTGCCGGTCAGCTTCGGTTTCCCGTTCGGCCTGAGCGTGATCTTCCCGCCCAACCTGCCGCTGCCGGCCAAGATCGTCACGGAGGTGCTCGAACCCATCGACATCACCGCCCGCTTCGGCGAGGATCCCGACGTCGATGAGGTCGACGCGCATGTGCGAGCCGTGATGGAGGCCGCGCTCCAGCGGCTCGCGGACCAACGCCGGTTCCCCATCCTGGGCTGAGGCGTCGGCAGGGGCAGGCATGTGAAGAGGCTCAACGGCATGGACGCCATGCTGCTGTACAGCGAGACGCCGAACCTGCACACCCACACGCTGAAAATCGCGGTCCTCGACCCCTCCGGCTGCGATTCTGACTTCGGCTTCGAGGCGTTCCGGCGCCACGTGCGCCGCCGGCTGCATCTGCTAGAACCGTTGCGCTACAAGCTCGTCGACATCCCGTGGCAACTGCATCACCCCATGTGGCAGGAGAACTGCGAGGTCGACCTGAACTACCACTTGCGGCAAGTGCGGGTGCCCACGCCGGGCGGCCGCCGAGAGCTCGACGGCGTCATCGGCGAGGTGGCCTCCACGCCGCTGGATCGCAGCCGTCCGCTGTGGGAATTCCACTTCGCCGAGGGCCTGGCCGGCGGCCGGTTCGCGGTGATCGGCAAGATTCACCACGCACTGGCCGACGGCGTGGCCTCCGTCAACCTGCTGGCGCGCGCGATGGACCTCGAGGACGGGCCGACCGACGAGCGGGACAACGACGAAACCTGCATCACGCCGTCAAGGTCCGACCTGCTGCGCGCCGCCGCGCGCGACCACGCGCGCCAGGCCGCCAAGCTGCCGGGCCTGGTCAAAGACGCGGCCGTGGGGTTGACGCGAGTGCGCCGCCGGTCCCGCGAGCGCGGGAATCACCCCGACCTGGCCGACGCGTTCGACGCGCCGCCGACCTTCCTCAACCACGTCGTGTCGCCGCGGCGGCGGTTCGCCAGCGCGACGCTGCCGCTGCCCGACGTCAAGGCGACCGCCAGGGCGTTGGGCATCACGATGACCGACATGGTGCTGGCGACGGCGGCCGGAGGGCTTCGGAATCTGTTGTTGGCCTACGACGGCGCGGCCGCCCGGCCGATCATCGCGTCCGTGCCGACCGCCACCGACAGGTCCAACCGGGTCACCGGCAACGCGATCAGTGGCCTGTCCATTTCGCTGCCCGTTCACATCGCCGACGCGGCCGAACGGGCGCGGCTGGTGGCGCTGGCGACCCGAATCGCGAAGGAAGACCACGAAATTCTGGGCCCCCGACTCTACGAGCGGATGATGACCTACCTGCCGACCGCGCTGGCCCCGGCCGCGTTCCGGTGGCTGGCCCAGCGGGAGGCACCGAACAAGATGATGAACGTCGCGGTGTCCAGCGTCGTGGGCCCGCGAGAGCGTGGCCACTTCGGGGGCGCGACGGTCAGCGAAATCTACTCGACCGGCGTGCTGTCGCCGGGCGCCCCGGTCAACATCACCGTGTGGAGCTACGTCGACCAGCTCGGCATCGCGGTGCTCACCGACGACCGGACGTTCGACGACCCACACGAAGCGACCGACGCGCTCACCGCGGCCTTCTGCGAATTACGCTGTGCCGCAGGAATTTCCGCCTAAGCGGCGAGCACGGCGTCCAGCGCCGAATAGAACAGGCCCAGGCCGTCGTCGGAGGGCCCGGTCAGCGCCTCGATGGCGTGCTCCGGATGCGGCATCAGCCCGACTACGCGACCGTTGGCGGAGCTGATGCCGGCGATGTCACGCTGCGAGCCGTTGGGGTTGTCGTGGTAGCGAAAAACCACCCGGCCCTCGCCCTCCAGCTCGTCCAGCACGTTTGCGGGGGCGACGTAGCGGCCCTCGCCCGACTTCAGCGGCACCAGCAGGTCCGCGTCGGGCTCGAAACGCGACGTCCACGCCGTCGAGGTCGATGCCACCCGCAGCCACACGTCGCGGCACACGAAGTGCAAGCCCGCGTTGCGGGTCAGCGCCCCGGGCAACAGCCCGGCCTCGCAGATCACCTGAAAACCGTTGCAGATTCCCAACACCGGCATCCCGCGTCCCGCGGCGTCGACCACTTCGGCCATCACCGGGGCGAATCTGGCGATCGCGCCGGCGCGCAGGTAGTCGCCGTAGGAGAAACCGCCGGGGACCACCACGGCGTCGACCCCCTTCAGGTCGGCGTCGGCGTGCCATAGCGCGACCGCCTCGGCGCCGACGCGACGCGCCGCCCGGGCGGCGTCCACGTCGTCGAGCGTCCCAGGGAATGTGATGACTCCGATCCGCGCCGTCACTGCGTCTCCCGGCTGATCGTCCAGTCCTCGATCACGGTGTTGGCCAACAGCGACTCGGCGATCTCGGCGAGCTCCGCATCGCCGATCGTGTCGTCGACCTCGAGCTCAAATCTCTTGCCCTGCCGGACATCCGAGATCCCCGGGTGGCCGAGCCGACCGAGCGCGCCGACAATTGCCTGACCCTGCGGGTCCAGAATCTCCGCTTTGGGCATCACATGAACGACCACCCGGCTCACCGGCGCTCCTCCTCAGGGTTCATCTCGGCACCCAACTCTACCGGCGCGCGGTGCAAGCGGGCGGTCACGGGCACGAGGCGATATAGGCGTCGCACAGGGGCGCGACCATGGAGCTCAGCACGGAGTCGTCCGCCATCGCCGGCCAGGACACCTGCGGCGGCCCCTGCGACCACAGCGTGAGCTCGCTGACCGTGCTGCTCGCGACGTGGGCCACCAGGTAGGTGTGCATGATCACCGGGCCGCTGACCACCGCAGCCATCCGGTTCGGCTCGTCGCTGGTGATCGACGGCGACTGCGCCGGGACGCGTTGCTGGCAGCCGCGCAGGGCGGCGACGGCGGCGCTGAACACCCCGGCCGCGATGGAGCCGCCGCGGGCGGTGTCGCCGCGCCAGTGCAGGATTTCGGCCTGCAGTTGCCACTGACCGTCCGGGTGGGTGATCGTCACGCGCGCCGCGACCGCCGAGGCGCGGGCGTCCTGCGGCGCCTCCGGCGACGCACACAGGTCCTCGAAGCGAAACCTCGCCGCCCCGGTGCCCGTCAGCGGAACCGACGAGCCGGCCAGCGCCGGCCAGTGGTACACCGGGTCCAGCGGCACCGCGCGCTGCTGAATCCAGGCGCCGTTGGGGATCTGGTCGCACACGGGCGGGCAGGTCTCCGGGTCCGCATGGGCGGGTACCACCACGATCAGGGCCACCGCGAAGCCGCCGACAACCAGCATCGCCGCCAGGATCACCCGCATCGGCATCACCCCCGTCAGGGCACAATCGTAGATATGCAACTTACGCACTTCGGCCATTCCTGCCTACTCGCCGAGTTCGACAACACGCGTGTGCTTTTTGATCCCGGTTCCTTCGCGCACGGCTTCGAGGGAATCACCGGACTGTCCGCCATCCTGATCACCCACCAGCACCCCGACCACGTCGACGTGAGCCGGCTGCCCGCGCTGCTCGAGGGAAACCCCGACGCGGCGCTCTACGCCGATCCGCAAACCACCGAGCAACTCGGCACGCCCTGCCGGGCGGTGCACGTCGGAGACGAACTGCAGATCGGCGAGCTGACCGTCCGCGCCGTCGGCGGCCGGCACGCCGTGATCCACCCGGAAATCCCTGTGATAGAGAACATTTCGTTTCTGATCGGCGACGGCGGCCACGCGGCGCGACTGATGCACCCCGGCGATGCGCTGTTCGTGCCCGACGAGCCGGTGGACGTGCTGGCCGCTCCGGCGGCGGCCCCGTGGATGAAGATCGCCGAGGCCGTCGACTACCTGCGCGCGGTGGCGCCGGCGCGGGCGGTGCCCATCCACCAGGGGATCATCGCCCCCGACGCGCGGGGGATTTACTACGGCCGGCTCACCGAGCTGACCACCACCGACTTTCAGGTGCTGCCCGAAGAAAGCGCGGTCACCTTCTAATTCGGCCGAGCGTCGCGCTGGCGCGGCGTTCGGGCTCCAGCGTCACGCCAGCGCGGCGTTCGGCGAGCAACTCCTAGGTGATGTCGTCGGCGGTGCCGCGGCCGGCGGCGCGCCCGGAGAAAATGCAGCCGCCCAAAAACGTGCCCTCCAGCGCGCGATAGCCGTGCACGCCGCCGCCGCCGAAGCCGGCCACCTCCCCGGCCGCGTACAGACCGGTCAGCGGCGTGCCGTCGGCCGTCAAGACCCGCCCGGCCAGGTCGGTCTCGATGCCGCCCAACGTCTTTCGGGTCAGGATGTGCAGCTTGACGGCGATTAGCGGCCCGGCCTTCGGATCGGTCAGCCGGTGCGGAGCCACCACCCGGCCCAGCCGGTCGCCCAGGTAGCCGCGCGCCGCGCGGATCGCGGTGATCTGGCCGTCCTTGCTGAACCGGTTGGCCACCTCGCGGTCCCGGGCGGTCACCTCGGACTCCACCGTGGCGTAGTCCAGGGGCTCCACATCGGGCAGCTTGTTCATCGCCCTCACCAGCTCGCGCAGCGAGTCCGCGCTGACAAAGTCCACGCCCCGGTCGATGAAGGCTTGCACCGGTGCCGGCGGCCCGGAGCTGGCCCGGTTGCGCACCAGCTCGCGCACGCTCTGACCGGTCAGGTCGGGGTTCTGCTCCTGGCCGGAGAGCGCGAACTCCTTCTCAATGATCTTGGCGTTCAACACAAACCAGGTGTAGTCATGGCCTGAATTGGTGATGTGCTCGAGCGTGCCGAGGGTGTCGAAGCCGGGATAGAGGGGCACCGGCAACCGCTTGCCGGACGCGTCCAGCCACAACGACGACGGGCCCGGGATGATGCGGATGCCGTGCAGCGGCCAGATCTGGTCGTAGTTGGTGATGCCCTCCGTGTAATGCCACATCCGGTCGGGGTTGATGACCCGCGCGCCGGCCCGCTGGGAGATGCCGATCATCCTGCCGTCGACGTGCGCGGGCACGCCGCTGAGCAACTGCTCGGGCACGCGGCCCATCCGCCTGGGCCAATTCTTGCGCACCAGCTCGTGATTGCCGCCGATGCCGCCGCTGGTGACGATCACCGCGGAAGCCCGGAACTCGAACTGCCCCAACGGGTTTCGCGACGACGCCACGCCGCGTGCCTCAGCCGAGGGCTCCAGCACGGTGCCGCGGACGCCGGTCACCGCGCCGCGCTCCACTATCAGCTCGTCGACCCGGTGGCGGTGCGCGAAGCGCACCGACGAACGATCCCGCAACCGGCGCGCGAAGATCTCGACCAGCGCCGGCCCGGTGCCCCAGGTGATGTGAAAGCGGGGAACCGAATTGCCGTGTCCCTGCGCGCCGTAACCGCCGCGCTCGGCCCAACCCACCAACGGAAAAATCTTGAGGCCGCGGGCGCGCAGCCAACTGCGTTTCTCCCCGGCCGCGAAATCGACGTAGGCGTGCGCCCATTGGCGTGGCCAGTAGTCCTCGGGCCGGTCGAACGCCGCTGTGCCCAGCCAATCTTGGAGGGCCAACTCGTGGCTGTCGCGGATGCCCAGCCGGCGCTGCTCCGGGCTGTCGACAAAAAAGAGGCCGCCGAACGACCAGAAGGCCTGCCCGCCCAGATTGGCGCTGTTCTCCTGGTCGAGGATCAGCACTCGCAGGCCGCGCTCGACCAACTCGCAGGCGGCCACCAGACCCGAAAGACCGGCACCGACGATGATCGCGTCAGCGGCGAACCCCGCGACCGAAGAATCGCTCATGTGGCAACAGGGTAATGCCCGCCGCCGGCGGGCCAATCAGACGCTCGGTCAGGCGGCGTCGAGGACCGCGCTGTGGGGCCGCCACTTGTAGACGGTCGGGGTGCAGCCGTGCATCGACGCCAGGTCGACGGCGTCCAGCATGGCCTGCAACGGCCCGGGCTTGCGCAGTTGGTGCGCGGCGACGGCGACCCGCACGATGCCGCCGCGGCGCGCGATGCGTTCGGCGGACAGCACGACCATGCGGCACCACCACGGCTCGGTCAGGAAACCCTCGCCGATGCCCAGCACCCGGGTGCGGACGGTGCTGTGCCGGACCAGGTCGGTGATCCCGTGTAGATCCGCGAGCAGCCGAAAGCCGTTCTGCGGCAACGCCTTGACCACACCCGGGGACACCACCCAGCCCGGTGCCGCGAAGAGGCGGGTGCGCAGCCCGAGGTGCTCGAGCACCCGGTCGGCGCCCATCAATCGCAGGTTGGCCTCGTGCGCGCGCAGCACCGCGAACTCGCCGCGACGCTTCTTGGTTGCGGGGTCGTCGTAGCCGTGCAGCACGATGGCGTCGCCGCCGGCCCGACGGGCGGTCAGCCACTCCACGGTGCGGGGGTCGCGGTCGAGGCGGTAGTCGCCCTTGAGTCGGGGAGCAACCAACAACGAGACCGGGACCTTGCGGGCATCCATTTGTGCGCAGAACGCCTCGACGTCGCCCAGGGTCCGCTCACCGATCCCGGACACCGAGACGATCAATTTTCCAGACACACCTGCAGTTTGACGATTCCAGGTGTCGGGACGGTGAAGGACACGCAGACGGCAGGCGTATATCGGCCCAGGCGGAAATTCGGCCGGGCAAGCCCGCAACCAGCGAATCTGCGCGCGCCCGGGCGCCCGAACGGCCCCCGACAGCAAACGCGTCCCACCGTCGGCGGACGCAATCGATTCGATATGCTAAGCAACGCCATGGACAAGGCCCGTTCAGCAGCGGCCGACACCTCGCCGCCCACCGCTCCGCCTCAGCATCCGGGCGCCCATGTCTACCCCGACAAGCTGGACGCCAGGCTGTTACGGGTCTCCGGGGTGTGCCTGCTGGCCACCGTGATGGCAATTCTGGACGTCACCGTCGTCGCCGTCGCGCAACGCACCTTCATCGACCAATTCGGCTCGTCGCAAGCCATCGTCGCCTGGACGATGACCGGCTACACGCTGGCGCTGGCGACCGTGATCCCGTTGACAGGTTGGGCCGCCGACCGGTTCGGCACCAAACGGCTTTTCATGGGATCGGTGGTGGCGTTCGCGCTGG
This sequence comes from Mycobacterium sp. UM_CSW, assembly GCF_000455205.1. Taxonomy (GTDB): domain Bacteria; phylum Actinomycetota; class Actinomycetes; order Mycobacteriales; family Mycobacteriaceae; genus Mycobacterium. The sequence goes on from NZ_AUWQ01000017.1 coordinate 158,035, forward strand.
GCTCGTTGCTGTGCGCGGTCGCGTCAACGATCCTGCAGCTCATCGTGTTTCGAGTGGTGCAGGGCATCGGCGGCGGCATGCTGATGCCGCTGGGATTCGTGATCATGACCCGCGAGGCCGGGCCCGGCCGCCTCGGCCGCCTGATGTCGATCCTGAGCATCCCCATGCTGCTCGCCCCGATCGGTGGGCCGATCCTGGGCGGCTGGCTCATCGACACCTCCAGCTGGAGGTGGATCTTCTTGATCAACCTGCCGATCGGGCTCTTGACGCTGGTCCTTGCGGGACTGGTGTTCCCCAGGGATCACCCCACGCGCTCGGAGACCTTCGATGTCGTCGGCGGGCTGCTGCTGTCGCCCGGCCTGGCGACGTTCCTGTTCGCGGTGTCCTCCGTCCCGCGCTGCGGCACGGTTGCCGACCGCCGCGTCCTGATACCGGCGGCCGTCGGCCTGCTGTTGATCGCCGCGTTCGTCCTCCACGCGCGGCGCCGTACCGACCACCCGTTGATCGACCTGCGGTTGTTCCAGAACAAGGTGATCAGCCAGGCCAACGTGACGATGGTGCTGTTCGCCATCGCGTTTTTCGGGGCGGGCCTGCTGCTCCCGAGCTACTTCCAGCAGGTGTTGCACCAGACGCCGATGCAGGCCGGCGTGCACATGATCCCGCAGGGGCTCGGCGCCATGCTCACCATGCGGCTGACCGGGCCGCTGGTGGACAGGCAGGGCCCGGGCAAGATCGTGCTGATCGGCATCGCGCTGATCACCGCCGGCCTGGGGGCCTTCGCTTTCGGCGTGGCCCGGCAGGCGGCGTACCTGCCCACGCTGTTGATCGCCCTGGCGGTCATGGGGCTGGGCATGGGTTGCACGATGATGCCGCTGTCGGTGGCGTCCGTGCAGGCCCTGTCACCCCACCAGATCGCCCGCGGCACAACGCTGATGAGCGTCAGCCATCAGGTCGGCGGCTCGATGGGAACCGCGCTGATGTCGATGATCATCACCAACCAGTTCAACCGCAGCGAGAATATCGCCGCGGCAAACAAACTCGCCGCCCTCCAGCAGAAAGCCGCCGCCACCGGGACACCGGTGGACCCGTCGGCCATCCCACCGAAGGCGCTCGCCCCCGGCTTTGCCGACAGCGTCCTGCACGACCTTTCCCACGCGTACACAACGGTATTCGTGATCGCGGTCGTGCTGGTGACACTGACCGTCATCCCGGCGATGTTCCTGCCGAAGCAGCCCGCGATCGTAACAGCGGGCGAGGACCTCGACTAACCGTCGAACAGCATCGTTGCGATCCGCAGCACGGTGTCCATCGGATCGGCCTGTTTGACGGCGGCGTTGACCGCGTCGTTGAGCCACAGCGTCGAAAACCCGTGCACCAGTGACCAGGCCGCCAGCTGAGCTGCGGCAGGGTCGGCCCGCGCATTGGGATCCCGCAACGTCGCGACGCCGCGGGATAGCTCGGCCCCCGCGGCGGCCTCGGCGGCGGCCAGTTCGGCGTCCGCGGCGTCCAGGAGCGACCGGTTGAACATCACCTGATAGTGGCCGGGGTGCTCGAGGGCGAACCGCACGTAGGCGAGGGCGGCGTCGGTGAAGCGGCCCCGCGCGCGGGTCAGCGTCTCGGCCAACAGCCGGAAGCCCTCGGTGGCCAGCGCCGTGAACAACCCGCGCCGATCGGTGAAGTGGTGGGCGGGAGCGGCATGCGACACGCCCGCGCCGCGAGCCAGCTCGCGCAACGAGATCCCGTCGGCGCCGCGCTCGGCCACCTGGCGCGCGGCCTCGGCGAGGATCACCGCGCGCAGGTCGCCGTGGTGGTAGTTGGGACGGGCCACCAGGCCAGCATACCGACCAAACTTGACAGTGACTAGATAGGGGTTTACCTTCTGGTGCTAGGATCTTGCCATTGTCTAGATTGGAATCGTAATGGCCCCGTTGATCACGTTGCTAGTGGCCACCATCGCCGCGCGGAGCATCGGCTGGCTCGGCGTCGCTTACGTCAACAGCTGGACGGCCGCGCTCGCCGTCGGGCTGGCGGCGATGTTCTTGCTGACCGGGTTTTCACACTTCGCCCCGCCGCTGCGGCGCGACCTCATCGCGATCGTGCCGCCTCGCCTGCCCGCCCCGGGCTACCTGGTCACCATCACCGGATTGCTGGAGCTGCTCGGGGCCGTGGGCCTGCTCGTTCCCGTGACCCGCGTGGCGGCGGCCGCCTGCCTCCTGGTGCTGATGCTGGTCATGTTCCCGGCCAACGTCTACGCCTCCCGGATGCCCGATCCGCCCAAGTCGATGACGACCCGGCTACCCCTGCGCACCGCGATCCAGGCCGTTTTCCTGGCCGCCGCCGTAGCGGTCGCGGTCGGCAGCAGCTAGCAGCCACGCGTACTGGAACGCGGTTTCCTGCCAGGCCTTGTAGCGACCGCTGACGCCGCCGTGTCCCGCGTTCATCTGGGTCTTCAACAGAATCGGATTTCCGTCGGTGTTGGCGTGCCGCAGCGCTGCGACCCACTTGGCGGGCTCGACGTAGTAGACCCGGGTGTCGTTCAACGACGTCATCGCCAGGATGGCCGGGTAATGCCTGGCTTCGACGTTCTCGTAGGGCGAATACGACTTCATGTACGCGTAGACATCGCTGTCGCTCAACGGGTTTCCCCATTCGTCCCATTCGGTGACAGTCAGCGGCAACGAGGGATCGAGGATGGTGGTCAGCGGGTCCACGAAGGGAACCTGTGCGAGGATGCCGGCGAAGAGGTCCGGCGCCAGGTTGGCCACCGCACCCACCAAGAGGCCCCCCGCGCTACCGCCCAGCGCGACCAGCTGCTGCGGCCGGGTCAGGCCCGAATCCACCAAATGCCTTGCTACCGCGACAAAATCGGTGAAGGTGTTCTTCTTCTCCAACAGCTTGCCGTGCTCGTACCACAGCCGGCCCATCTCACCGCCGCCGCGGACATGGGCGATGGCGAACACCATGCCCCGGTCCAGCAACGACAGCCGTGCGATGGAAAAGCTTGGGTCGGTGCATATCTCGTAGGCGCCGTAACCGTAGAGCAGTGCCGGCGCGGGAAACTCGACGTCGGCGCGGTGCAAGATCGACACCGGGATTCGCGTCCCGTCGTCCGCGCGCGCCCAGTCCCGCCGCTCCACGTAGTCGGCGGGCCGGTAGCCGCCGAGGACGGGCTGCTCGCGCAGCAACGTGCGCTCACCGGTGGCGAGGTCGATGTCGTAAACCTGCGCCGGGGTGACCAACGACCCCGCCCTGATCCGCAGCTTGGGCGAATCCCAGGTGGGGTTGCCGCCAAGACCGCTCGACATCAGCTCCGAGTCGAAGGAGATTTCCTCGGGCTCACCGTATTGCCCGTCGGAACCGATGGGCCACAACTGAATCCGGGGCAACGCCTCGCGGCGGTAGCTGACGACGAGGTGGCGGGCGAAGGCATCCATTCCGTCGAGCCGGACGTCGTCGCGGTGCGGGATCAGGGTGCGCTGTCGTGTCGGATCGCTGACGGGCGCCTCGGTGAGCGTGAAGTTCACCGCGCCGTCGTTGTGCAGGATCAGGAACCGGTCCTCGCCGCCGACCACCGCGTGCTCGACCGAGTACTCGACGCCTTCGCGCCGCGGCAGCACGACGGTGAACGCCGCCCGCGGATCGGCGGCGTCCGCATACAGCATCTCCGAGGTAATCGACGAACCCGCCGCGATGAACACGTACTTCTCGCTTCGGGTGAGCCCGACGCCCAGCCAATACCGTTCGTCGGCTTCGTGATACACCAGCTCCGACGGTTCGCCGGAGCCGAGCCGGTAGCGCCAGACCTTGTCGGGGCGGTGAGCCGGGTCCAGGGTCAGGTAGTACACCGTGCGGTTGTCGGCCGCCCAGGTGGCTCCCGCGGCGATGTCGGCGATCTCGTCGGGGTACTGCTCACCGGTGCGTAAGTCCCTGAACCGCAGGGTATAACGTTCGTCGCCGACGGTATCGACGGAGTACGCCAGCAGGTTGCTGTCCAGGCTGACCGTGGCGGCGCCCAGCGCGAAGAATTCATGGCCTTCGGCTTCGGCGTTCGAGTCGAGTATGACTTGCTCGCCGGGGATTTCGGTGTTCTCGTCGAGGACCGGCGGGTCCCAGTCATCGGGGTCGGCAACGGGGCAACGGCATTGGACGCGGTACTGCTTTCCCTCGAAGGTCCGGGCGTAGTACCACCAGTCGCCCTGCCGGGTGGGCACCGACAGATCCGTCTCCTTGGTGCGCGACTTGATCTCCTCGAAGATCTTCTGCCGCAACGGTTCCAGGTGAGCCGTCATCGCATCGACGTAGTCGTTCTCGGCCTCCAGGTAGCCGATGACCTCGGGGTCGGCCTTGTCGCGCAACCACTCGTACGGATCGATGAACACGTCGCCGTGGAATTCGCGCCGGGTTTCCACCCGCTTCGCGACGGGCGGTGTGGGCGCGTCCAGTGCGGCGTCCGTCATGAGCCCGGGCCGATCCAGTCGCCGAAGCTCAGACCCGAAATGCGCTCGTAGGCCTCGATGTAACGGCTTCGGGTCGCGTCGATGATGTCGTCGGGAAGCGGTGGCGGCGGCTGCGACCCCTGGCGATCCCAACCGGACTCAGGGCCGGTCAGCCAGTTGCGGACGAATTGCTTGTCGAAACTGGTCTGGACCACACCGGGCCGGTAATCGCGGGCCGGCCAGTACCGCGAGGAATCGGGCGTGAAGATCTCGTCGGCCAGCAGCAGATTGCCATCCGCGTCGGTGCCGAATTCAAATTTGGTGTCGGCGATGATGATTCCCCTCGTGAGTGCGTGGTCGGCGGCCTGAACGTAGATCTGCAGGGTGCGGTCGCGCAGCTGGTTGGCCCGCACCCCACCGACCAGCTCGATCACCCGGGCGAACGAGATGTTCTCGTCGTGGTCGCCCAGCGCAGCCTTCGTCGCCGGGGTGAACAGCGGGTTGGCGAACTTGCTGGCTTCCACCAGGCCGGGCGGCAGCGCGATGCCGCACACCTTGCCGGTCGCCTGGTAGTCCAGCAGACCGGAGCCGGTCAGATACCCGCGGGCCACGCATTCCACCGGAAGCATCTCGAGCCGTCGCACCACCAGCGCACGGCCGAGCACCTCGTCGGGGATGCGGGGGTCGTCGGGCGGACCGGCCAGATGGTTGGGCGCGTCGACGAGTCCGAAGAAGAAGACGCTCATCGCGGTCAGGATGCGTCCCTTGTCCGGGATCGTGCTGTCCAGGACGTAGTCGTATGCGGAGATCCGGTCGCTCGCCACCAGCAGCAGGTGCTCGTCGTCGACGCGGTAGATCTCGCGGACCTTGCCGCTGGCCAGATGCTCGTACTCGGACAGTGCAGGGCGCATCGAGCCAGCCTATCCGGCGCCGAACGCCCGGCCCTGTGCTGGTATTGCGCTATGACATCGCTGCCCTCGCGGGTTCTGCCCTATGCCACCACCCCCGGCCGGCTGGCCGTCCAACTGTTCAGCGACTTCGCCATCTTCCTGTGGACGGCGCTGTGGCTGGTCGTCGGCACGGCCGTGTACGACGCCATCTCGACCATCGCCGAGGCCGGCCGACAGGTCGAGATCGGCGCGAACGGCGTCGCGGGCAACCTGGCGTCGGCCGGCCAGGGCGCGCACAACATCCCGGTGCTCGGCGATGCGGTGAGCAAGCCACTCTCGTCGGCCAGCGCCGCCGCCCTCGACATCGCGGCGGCCGGGCACAGCCTGGAGACCACCGCGGGCTGGCTCGCGGTGCTGGCGGCGCTGGCCGTCGTCGCCGTGCCGCTGCTCATCGTGGTCATCCCGTGGCTGTTGCTGCGGCTGCGCTTCTTCCGGCGCAAGTGGACCGTCAGCGGCCTGGCGGCGACCCCGGCCGGCGAACAGCTGCTGGCGCTGCGGGCCCTGACGAACCGGGCGCCGCGCAAGCTGGCCGCGATCAGCGCGGACCCGGTCGGCGGATGGCGGCGCGAGGATCCGGTCACCATCCGGGCGCTGGCCGCGCTGGAACTACGGTCGGCCGGAATCGCGCTGCGCGCCCGCTAACCGCGCTATGCGCCGAGCGCCGGTCCGACGGTGGTGTTCCAGGACTCCTGCATCTCCGACTCGAAGAGGCCCCAGGTGTGCGAGCCCTCGGGGCGAACGACGTAGGTGATCCGCAGCCCGGCGGCGTTCGCGGCATCGGCGAACCGCTTGGTGCTGTCGGCGGTGATGCGTTCGATGAGCCCGCCGGCGACATTCGGCCCGAAGCCCGCGGGCAGCCGGTCGACGTCGCCCACGCCGCCGCTGCCGGACGCGGCGGCGTAAACCGCTACGCCCCTCAACTTTCCGGCGTTCTTCGACGGGTCGTGGGCCACCCATTCGGGGCCGCCGAGGGGTCCCCACATGTTCTCGGCGCTTTGGCCGCCACTCGCCAAAGTCAGCGAGACCTGTTGCGCCTCATCCGGGTCGGAAACGGACGGAAAACCGCTGTAGGAAGCGACGGCCCGGAAGACTCCCGGCGCCTGGACGGCGTAGTCGATGGCGGTGCCGCCGGTGCTCGACAGTCCGCCGACGGCGTTCTTGCCGTTGGCGTGGTACTGCGCGTTGATCACCGGGGGCAGTTCCCTGGTCATGTAGGTCTGGTATTGCTTGCCGCCATCGTTGACCCAGTTGGTCCACCAACTGAAGGGACCGCCGAGCGGGGAGACGACGTTGACGTTCTTGTTGGCGAAGAAGCCTTGGATGTCGGTCATGCCGAACCAAGCTCTGTCGTCACCGCCGTCGATGCCGGGTAGCAGGTAGAAGACGGGTGCGCCAGCGTTCGGGGCCTTGTAGACATCGTTAACGATGACGGTGTTCATCGAGGGTGAGTAGACGGAAACCTTGTCCCAACGGTCGTTGACGTGCTGGATGTCGGTGATGTGTGCACCCTGCGGCGGGTCGGCGGCGGCGACCGGAATCGCCAGCATCGGCAACGCAGCGAGCAGTGCAACAACGAACGAGCGAACACGAGAGGTATTGGTCACCGGGAGATTATGCAGGTTCGGCGACGACTGTTCATTCCGAGGCGTTAATTTGCGCTTACGGGCGGTCACCCGCCGGCCGTGACACGCGCAGTAACCCGGCGAGGACCACAATCAGCCACGCCGCCAACGCGTCCCAGAAGAAGACCAGCGAAACCGTGGTCAGCCAACGTTGACCCATTTCGCCTGCCATGGCGTAGCTGGCGGCGGAGTACATGCCCAGCGGGAACACCAGCGCCCACCACACACCGGCGAACCGCAGCGAATCGGGTCGACGGTTGATCCGGCGCAGGCCGAAGTAGATCAGCGGCGGCATCCACAAGGTGGCGGCCACCCACGTCACCACGGTCACTACCCGCACCGGCCCGGCCAGCCCGTGGGGTGCCACGGCGTGGATGTCGTCGCCGGCCAGAGTGGCGATGGCCAGGCCGCCCATCAGGATCCAGCTGTCCGGCTCGAACCCGTCACGATCCTGGCGCTCGGCGATCGCGCGCCACAGGATCAGCCAGGTCATCAGGCCGTAGATGCAGATCGCCGCCGCCCACATCGGCAGGGCAACGGTCAGCCACCAGCGATGGCCGGTGCGGTGCGCCAGCTGAGCCATCACGATCGCCAGACCGGATGTCCCGACGCTGGCCAGTTCCCACGCGCCGTGGGCGTGATCGCGCAGCGCGGTCCGGCTGGGCGCCAACATGTTTCGCGCGCTGAGCGCGATCAGCACCAGCCAGGCCGAAAGCGCGACCGCACCGATCACCCGCAGCACCCACACGTTGGATGACAGCCGTGCGTCGATCACCGCGCACGCGGCCACGAAGGTGAACAGCCGCAGGGTGACGTCGGGGTCCGTGAGGTCCCAGCGAAGATTCCGGCGCGCGGCGGCGATGACGGTGACGGCGACCAGGACAGCCAGCGCGACGGTGGCCACGACGCCGAGCGCGTCGCTGGCCCACCGGTATCCGTGATCGCGCGCGCCGATCGACAAGATCCCGGTCGCCATCACCGCGGCGAACACATCGGGTGACGGCTCGGCATCGGCGAGGCGGATCGTCACTGCTCCTCGCGCAGCTCCACGACCAGGTGCCGGATGCCGGTGTGCCGGTTGCTGCGCGTCCATTCGACGGGCCGGGCGACCCGCACGGCGCCGAAGCGCGTCAGCAGTTCCTCGAACAGCACCCGCAGCTCCAGCCGCGCCAGATTGGCGCCCAGGCAATAGTGGATCCCCTGACCGAAGCCCAAGTGCGGGTTGGGCTTCCGGTTGATGTCGAATTCGTCGGCGCGGTCGAACACGTCGGCGTCGCGGTTGGCCGAGCCCTCCCAGATCTGGACCTTCTGTCCCGCCTGGATGGACTGCCCGCCGAGCGTGACGTCGCGGGTGGCGGTGCGCCGCTTCGACGGCGACGGCGACGTCCACCGCACCATCTCCTCGACCGCCGTCGGCAGCAGGCCGAAATCCGAACGCAGCGCCCGCAATTGGTCAGGGTGGTCGGCCAGCGCCAGCAGGCCGCCGGCGACCGCGTTGCGCGTCGTCTCCGCGCCCGCGCTGAACAGCAGGCTGAAGAACAGGTACAGCTCGAGATCGGACAGCGCCGGAGCGTCCTTGTCGTCGACCGTGGCGTTCGCGACGATCGACAGCATGTCGTCGGTGGGCTCGGCGCGCTTGGACGCGATCAGCTCCTGGCCGTAGGCGTACATCCGTGACCCGGCCTCCGCCTCGGACAGTTGCGAAAGGGAGGCCTTGCGCGAGCCGCCGAAGTCGAACTGTGGTTCGATGGCCTGAAAGAGCCAATGCCGTTCGGATTCAGGCACTCCCAGCAGGATGCAGATCATCTGCATCGGCAGTTCGGCGGCGATGTCGACCAGGAAGTCGAACGGTTCGCCCGGCACCACCGAGTCGAGCAGCCGGCGCGCCCGGATGCGCAGGTCGTCCTCGACGCGGCCGATCATGCGCGGCGTCAGCCCGGAGCTGACGAGCCGCCGGATCTGGGTGTGCCGCGGATCGTCCATCATGTTGAGCACCTGGCCCGCGATGGCCAGGTCCTGCAGCAGCGTGCCCCCGTACGGCCGTTGCCCACCGGTGACCGACGAGTAGGTGGCCGGGTCCTTCAGCACCTCATGGGTTTCCGCGTACGTGGCGACGGACCAGAAGCCCTCGCCGTCGGGGGTGTTGTCGGTCGGCTCGTGCCAGTAGACCGGCGCCTCTCGCCGATGCACGGCGAACAGCTCGTGCGGGAACCCACTGGCGAAGTTGTCGAGGTCAGTGAAGTCGATCCCCGAGAGCGCGCCCGCGAGAGTCACAGGATTGCGCCCGGGGTGTATTTGGCCGCGTCCGGGTAGCGACTCACCAACGCGTCCACCGCCGCGACCACCTCGTCCACCTGGTCACCGGCGGCACCGGTGAACGCCTTCTTGTCGGCCAGCGCGGCCTCCAGCGCCGTTCGGTCCAGCGGAAGTCGCTCGTCGGCGGCCAAGCGGTCGAGCAGGTCGGGCTCGGCGCCGCGTTCCCGCATGGCCAGCGCCGTCGCCACCGCGTGCTCCCGGATCACGTGGTGGGCCGCCTCGCGACCCATGCCGGCGCGCACCGCGGCCATGAGCACCTTGGTGGTGGCCAGGAACGGCAGGTAGCGATCCAGTTCGTGGGCGATCACCGCCGGGTAGGCGCCGAACTCGTCGAGCACGGTCAGGAATGTCTCGATCTGTCCGTCGATGGCGAAGAAGCTGTCCGGCAATGCGATTCGGCGCACCACCGAGCAGAACACGTCGCCCTCGTTCCACTGCGCGCCGGCCAGCTCGGCGGCCATGGAGGCGTAGCCGCGCAGCACCACCTGCAACCCGTTGACCCGTTCGCAACTGCGGGTGTTCATCTTGTGCGGCATCGCCGACGAGCCGACCTGCCCTTCGGCGAACCCTTCGGTGACGAGCTCGTGCCCGGCCATCAGCCGGATGGTGTGCGCCATCGACGACGGCCCGGCGCCGAGCTGCACCAGCGCGGAGATCACGTCGTGATCCAGCGATCGCGGGTAGATTTGCCCGACGCTGGTCAAAACCGTTGCGAACCCGAGAAAGTCGGCGATGCGTCCCTCGAGTTCGGTCAGCTTGGCCGTGTCACCGCCGAGCAGGTCCAGCATGTCCTGCGCGGTGCCCATCGGGCCCTTGATGCCGCGCAGCGGGTAACGGTCGATCAGCTCCCCCATGCGCTCCAAGGCGATCAGCGTCTCCTGGGCCGCCGAGGCGAACCGCTTGCCCAACGTGGTCGCCTGCGCGGCGACGTTGTGGCTGCGTCCGGCCATCACCAGGTCGCGATAGGTCACCGCCCGCTCGGCGAGCCGGGCCGCCACCGCAACACCGTGCGAGAAAACCAATTCCAGCGACCGCCGGATCTGCAACTGCTCGACGTTCTCGGTCAGGTCGCGGCTCGTCATCCCCTTGTGCACGTGCTCGTGGCCGGCCAACGCATTGAATTCCTCGATGCGGGCCTTGACGTCGTGGCGCAGCGCGCGTTCGCGGTTGGCGATCGAGGCCAGGTCAACATCCTCGAGCACCCGCTCGTAGTCGGCGATCGCCTCGGGGGGAACGTCCACTCCCAGCTCGGCCTGGGCTCGCAGCACCGCCAGCCACAGCCGCCGCTCCGCGACGACCTTGGCCTCCGGCGACCAGATCGCGACCATCTCGGCGCTGGCGTACCGGGTGGCCAGCACGTTCGGAATGCTCACAAGCACACAGCTTACGGTGGCGGCCATACCCTGTGCGGGTGTACTTCGTCGGTGTGGACCTGGCCTGGGGCGGTCGCAAGCCGACTGGCGTCGCGGTGCTCGACGCCGACGGCCACCTCATGCACCTCGGCGCAGCGCGCGACGACGCCGACGTGCTCGCCGCCTTGTCTCCCTATGTCGGGGGCGACTGCGTGGTGGCGTTCGACGCGCCGCTGGTGGTGACCAATCCCAGCGGCCAGCGGCCCGCCGAGGCGGCCCTCAACCGCGATTTCCGCAGGTTCGAGGCCGGCGCCCATCCATGTAATACCGGCAAACCGGAGTTCGCCGACAGGCCGCGCGCGGCGCGGCTGGCCGAGACGCTGGGCCTCGACATGGACCCGCGGTCGCCGGCCGCTCGGCGCGCCATCGAGGTCTACCCCCATTCGGCGACCGTCGTGCTGTTCCGGCTCGAGCGGACCCTCAAGTACAAGGCCAAGCCGGGCCGCGACGTCGCGCGGCTCAAATCGGAACTCCTGCTCCTGATGGACGGCATCGAAAAGCTTGCGCACGCCGGGGTGCCGCTGCGCGTCGACGGCCACGACGGCTGGACGCGGCTGCGCGGGGAAGTCGTCGCCGCGCAACGCAAAAGCGAGCTGCGCCGCGCCGAAGATCCGGTCGATGCCGTCGTCTGCGCCTACGTCGCGTTGTACGCCGAGCGCCGCCCGGCCGACGTCACGATCTACGGCGATGTAGCCACCGGGGCCATCGTGACGCCGTCGCTGCCGTGACGGCTCAGATCTGCACCGGACGCGGGTCGATGGGGGCGAGCACGTCGACCAGCTCGACCACGGTGCCCAGCGCGGCGGCGGCGGGGTCGCCGCCCTCGACCAGGGCGGAGACCACCGAGCCGTCGACCGCGCAGATCAGCGTGCACACCAGCTCGATGCGCACCGATCGGCCGGATCGCTCCAGCGCCTCGGCCACTGCCTCGGCGCGCTGGCGCAGGCTGCGGCGCATGGTCTCGCGCAGGGCGGGCAGGCGTGTGCAGGCGATGTGCCGCTCGTAGCGCGAGATCAGTTGCTCGGTGAGCGCCGGATCGGACAGGTCGCCCACCAGCAGGTCCGCCAGGACTTCGGCGGTGGTCTCGGGTCCGCGGCGCCGCCGGGACAGCGCGTTGACCCGGGAGCGCAGCTGCGCGATCTCGATCATTCCGATGTGCTCGACGGCGCGCGCGATCAGGTCGTCAAGCGATGAGAAGTAATAGGTGGTGGACGCCAGGGGCAGGCCGGCGCGCCGGGCGACCGCCCGGTGCCGCACCGCCTCGAACCCGCCCTCGGCGAGCAGCTCGGCGGCGGCGCTCACGAGCGCATACCGTCGACGTTCTCCCTTTGGAGTAACTGCTGCAGTCACGAGTAGCCATCGTGCCAGCAAAAGTGGTACTGCATTGCCATTTCGGCCAAACGGTCATGGCATGATGGCCCGCATGCCCGACCTGAGCCGCCGAACCCTGCTCGGTCTCGGCGCCGGCGCGGCCATCGGTGCTACGGGAGCATATGCCCTGTTCCAGCCCCGAACGTCACACGCCACGCCGGTGTCTTGGGGCGGCGGCAGCCCGCCCGCGGCGCCCGCACCGCTCGAGCCCGCGGCGCCGGCCCAGGCTGCGCCGACGATGGTGACGGGCTCCTTCGTCTCTGCGGCGCGCGGGGGGGTCAGCACCAACTGGGCGATCGCCCGGCCGCCCGGGCAGACCAAGGCGCTGCGGCCGGTGATCGCGCTGCACGGTAAGGGCAGCGACGCCGCCACGGTGATGGCCGGCGGCGTCGAACAGGGCCTCGCGCAGGCCGTCAACGCCGGGTTGCCGCCGTTTGCGGTGGTCGCCGTGGACGGCGGCGGCGGCTATTGGCACAAGAGGGCGTCCGGCGAGGACGCCGGGGCGATGGTGCTGAACGAGCTGATCCCGATGCTTGGGAGCCAGGATCTGGACACCTCCCGCGTCGCGTTCCTCGGCTGGTCGATGGGCGGGTACGGCGCATTGCTGCTCGGCGGGCGGCTGGGGGCGGGGCGCACCGCCGCGATCTGTGCGGTGAGCCCGGCGTTGTGGCTGTCGTCCGGGGCGGCCGCGCCCGGCGCGTTCGACGGTGCCGACGACTTCGCGGCGAACTCGGTGTTCGGAATGCCGGCGCTGGCGTCGATCCCGATCCGGATCGATTGCGGCGACAGCGATCCGTTCTACGGGGCGACGAAGCAGTTCATCGCGCAACTGCCCAACCCACCCGCGGGCGGCTTCTCGCCCGGCGGGCACAATGGCGAATTCTGGAGCTCGCAACTGCCGGCCGAGCTGACCTGGATGGCGCCGCTGCTGACGGCCTGAGTTGGCAGCCACGCGGTCTGAAGAGCCGGCTCTCCTTGGGGATATGCGAGTCCGGAATCCGATAGCGCATGCGCTATCAAGTTTGAGCACAGTCATATGGCCCTGACAGAGGGTTCACAGGGTGCCCGTGCGACGATCCGACCGTGACCACACCGTTCGATTGGAGCCTCCCCTACGCCTGGCCGCGAAAGCCCGTCCTCGCGGCGAACGTCGTCTGCACATCGCAACCCCTCGCGGCCCAGGCGGGTCTGCGGATGCTGGCCGAGGGCGGCAGCGCAGCCGACGCCGCGATCGCGACCGCCGTCACCCTGACGCTGGTGGAGCCGGTGTCAAACGGCATCGGCTCGGACGCGTTCGCCATCGTCTGGGACGGGCAGCGCTTGCACGGCCTGAACGCGTCCGGTCGCTCCCCTGCCGGCTGGACGCCGGAATACTTCGGCGGCAACGCCATTCCCGCGGCCGGCTGGAATTCGGTGACCGTGCCCGGGGCCGTGTCCGCGTGGGCGGAGCTACATGCAAGGTTCGGCAAACTTCCGTTCGAGAAGCTCTTCGAACCCGCGATCTCCTACGGCCGCAACGGTTTCCTGGTCTCGCCGACCGTCGCGGAGCAATGGGCCGCCCAGGTGCCGCTGTTCAGGAACCAGCCCGGGTTTGCCGAGGCTTTCCTGCCCGGCGGCCGGGCACCGAAACCCGGTGAGCTGTTTAGGTTTCCCGCTCATGCGGCCACGCTCGAGCGGATCGCGGCGACCAAAGGCGAGGCGTTCTACCGCGGAGACATCGCCGCCGAACTCGAGGCGCACGCGTCGGCCAACGGCGGCGTGATGCGGGCCAGCGACCTCGCCGCGCACCGCGCCGACTGGGTCGGCACGATCGATGCCGGCTACCGCGGATACACCGTGCACGAGATACCGCCCAATGGCCAGGGGATCGTGGCGCTGATCGCGCTGGGCATCCTGGAGCACTTCGACATGTCCTCATTGCCGGCGGATTCCGCCGACAGCGTCCACCTGCAGATCGAAGCGGTGAAGCTCGCTTTCGCCGACGCGCACGCTTATGTCGCCGACATCGACCACATGGCCCTGGCTCCGGATCGCCTGCTGGACAAGGATTACCTGCGCGAGCGCGCGGCCCTGATCGATCGAACACGAGCCAAACCGGCATCGGCCGGCAACCCGCGCGGGGGCACCGTGTATCTGACCGCCGCCGACTCCAGCGGGATGATGGTGTCGATGATCCAGTCCAACTACATGGGGTTCGGCTCGGGTGTCGTGGTGCCGGGCACCGGTGTCTCCCTTCAGAACCGGGGCGCGGATTTCGTTGTGACGGAGGGCCATCCGAACCGGGTCGGGCCCGGCAAACGTCCCTACCACACGATCATCCCGGGGTTCGTCACCAAGGACGGCGCCCCGGTGATGAGTTTCGGGGTGATGGGCGGCACCATGCAGCCCCAGGGCCACGTGCAGGTGATGGTGCGCATCGCCGACCACGGGCAGAATCCGCAGGCCGCGTGCGACGGCCCGCGGTTCCGCTGGGTGCAGGGCATGCAGGTCAGTTGCGAAAACGGCTTTCCGCCAGCCACGCTCGACGAACTCCGCCGGCGCGGTCACGACCTCGTTGCCGTCGACGACTACAACCAGTTCGGCAGCTGCCAGGCGATCTGGCGCCTCGACGACGGATACCTGGCGGTGAGCGATCCGCGCCGCGACGGGCAAGCCGCGGCTTTCTAGACGCTGATCTTGCCCTCCGCCGCCGCGAGGGCGATGTCACTACGGAAGTGACTGCCGGGCAACTTAATCGAGCCCAGAACTTCGTACGCATTCGCGCGGGCGGCCGACAGGTCCGCGCCGGTGCCCACCACGGACAGCACCCGGCCGCCCGACGAGACGACAGCGCCGTCGTCGCGGCGCGCCGTTCCCGCGTGCAGCACCCCGTCGGCTTCGGACCCGACGACCACGTCGCCGACGCGGGGGCGCCCCGGGTAGTTTTCGGCCGCCAGCACCACCGTCACCGCGGCGCCGTCACGCCAGCGCAACTCCCCGAACTCGGCGAGCGTCCCGGTGCCCGCGGCGTGGAGCAGCTGGCCGAGCGGCGACTCCAGCAGCGCCAGCACGGCCTGGGTCTCGGGATCCCCGAAGCGGCAGTTGAATTCGACCACTGCGGGTCCCTTTGCGGTGATCGCCAGGCCGACGTAGAGCAATCCGGAAAACGGGCTGCCCCGCTTAACCAGTTCGGCGGCAACGGGTTCGACGATTCCGCTGACGATTTCGCGGTACACATGCTCGGGCAGCCACGGCAGCGGCGCGTACGCGCCCATGCCGCCGGTGTTGGGTCCGCTGTCGTCGTCACCGACGCGCTTGAAGTCCTGCGCCGGCAACAGCGGCACCACGGTGGCGCCGTCGACGACGCAGAACAGCGACACCTCGGGCCCGTCGAGATAGGACTCCAGCAGCACCGGGTGTCCCGACTCGAGCAGGCTGGCCGCGTGTGCGCGCGCCACATCCCGATCGGGGGTCACAACCACGCCCTTGCCGGCGGCCAGGGCATCGTCCTTCACCACCCAGGCGGGGTCACCGGCGGGCGGCCCGAACCGGTCCAGGGCAGCATCCAAACGCGCTGGGCTGTCTACGATTTCGCTGGACGCGGTGCGCACGCCGGCCGCGGCCATGACCTCCTTGGCGAACGCCTTGGAGCCCTCGATGCGGGCTGCGTCCTTGCTGGGCCCGAAGCAGACGATGCCGGCGGCGCGCACGGCGTCGGCCACCCCGAGTACCAGCGGCACCTCGGGACCGATGACCACCAGGTCGGCGCGGACCTCGCGCGCCAGCGCGACGACCTCCTCACCCGAGGTGATGTCGACGTCGTGCTGCTCGGCGAGCCGGCCGGTGCCGGCGTTGCCCGGCGCGACGGCCAGGCCCGTGACCTGCGGGTCTTCCCGAAGCGCCAGCAGCAGCGCATGCTCACGGGCACCGGAACCGATCACCAGGACGCGCACGACACGTCAGACTAGCTCAGGCGTTCAAACGATTCGCTCCAGCAGGCCTTTGAACTCCTTTTGCTGCGCGGCCGTGAGCCGACTGAGGCGCTTGTCGAACTCCGCCGAGAGCAGCCCCAGCCCGCCGGCGGCGACCTTGCGGCCGGCGGGGGTGAGCAGCAGTCGGTGGCGACGCAGGTCGGCGGGGTCGATCTCCCGGTGCACGAATCCCGCGGCCTCGAGCCGTTTTAGGTAGACCGTCACCGTCGCCTTGGGCATGCACAACGTCGCCGCGAGTTCGGCCGGATAGGGATGCTCGTCGATCTCGGCGAGCACAAACAGCTCCTTGGACTCGAGCCCGAGCGCGCAAATGTCGGCCTCGGCGCCCGAGATGACCGAAACCAGCAGCCGGTAATTCAACGACCAGATCTTGGCCGCGTCGCCCGATGACATCGACTTGCCAGATCGTTCAGTCGTAAACTAGTTTAGAACGGAACAAGCTCATAACCGAACAATCTATCAGAAAGCGATCCTATGTCTGCGGAAATGCGACTGGACCAATACGTGACACTCGGACGCTCCGGCTTGCGCGTCAGCCCGTTGTGCCTGGGCGCCATGACATTCGGCGAAGACCTCGGCTGGGGCACCAGTGTGGAAGAGTCCCAACAGATCATCGATCGCTACACCGAAGTCGGCGGGAACTTCATCGACACCGCCAACTTCTACACCAGGAGCCACTCGGAGAAGATCATCGGCGACCACGTCGGGCGCAACGCCGCCCGCCGCGATCGCTTGGTGATCGCCACCAAGTTCAGCGGCAACCTGTATCCGGGCGATCCCAACGGTGGCGGCTCGGGCCGCAAATCACTGATCAGCGCGTGCGAAAACTCGCTGCGGCGCCTGCAGACCGACTACATCGACCTGTACTGGCTGCACATCTGGGACGCGAATACCCCCATCGAGGAGACGATGGCGGCGCTCGACGACCTCGTCCGGTCGGGCAAGGTGCGCTACGTCGGCGTTTCCGACACCCCGGCGTGGAAGATCGCCCAAGCCAACCTCATCGCGGGCTTCCGCGGCTGGTCGGCGTTCGTCGGCCTGCAGGTCGAGTACTCGCTGCTGGAACGTTCCATCGAACAGGAACTGGTGCCGATGGCGTCCGAATTCGGCCTGGGCATCACACCCTGGTCCCCGCTCAAGGGCGGCGTGCTCAGCGGCAAGTACACCCGCCGAAACGCCGGACAGCACAACCCCGGTCGCGGCGCGCTGGTTGACGCCTTCCTCAACGAGCAGACCTACGCGGTGGTCGACGAACTCGAGATCATCGCCAAGGCGCACGAGACGAACGTCGCCAGCGTGGCGCTGGCCTGGGTACGCGCACAACCTGGCGTCTCGTCCGTCATCATCGGGGCTCGCCGGCTTTCACAGCTCGACGACAACCTCCGCGCCGTCGACGTCGCCCTCGGCGCCGACGAACTTGCCCGGCTCGACGAGCTCACCAAACCGACGTTCGGATTTCCCAACAACATGCTGGAAATGGCGCCGGGCATCATCAACGGCGGAACGACGGTCAACGGCGTGTCCGGGCCGATATCGGACTATGTGATGCCGCAGGGCGTCCAGCCGTACTGAGGTTCGTCAGCACCGCGAGCAGACGCAA